>JADGRC010000329.1 GCA_017881245.1 Pseudomonadota bacterium | reverse complement strand
GTCTGGCTGTTCCCGGTGGAAGGCGGGCGGTTGAACGTGGGGGTGATGCACACGCCGGGGGCCGATCGAGGCCCAAGATTGGGTTCGAGCGACATTCTTCGAATCCTCGACAGGACCATGGCCCGCCACGGCGTGAAATTGCCGGCGAACGCCCGCGGGTGGCCGGCCTGGCCCTACGCACCGCGCGCGCGGCTGTCCGGTCCCCACGTAGTTTGTGTCGGTGACGCGGTCGGCATCGATGCGTTGACCGGAGAGGGCATCGCCGTCGGGCTGGAACACGGTCTCATTGCGGCGAGCTCAATCCAGGATGCCTTGGCCTCCGGTGACTTCTCGTTTTCAGGCTATTCGCGCGCCGTACGCAGGGCGATCGTCGGCCGGGAATTGGCCTTGGATGGCCACCTGGCCCGTCGATTGTACGGACCGAGGGGCTTTCGGTTCTGGCTGTCGATGATCATGTTCGACGCCCACGTGCGTGATTTGTACGCGTCGCGCGTTTGCGGTTCCCAGATCCTGGCCGACAATACCGCCGGCCTGTTCGGTGCTCTCGTCCGTCACACGCTGGTCGCACCGTCGCGCCTGCGTCGGTTGTCCAACGCGCGCGTCGCAATTGACGCCTATCGCGCGCCGACCACCGCGTGGCCGTGAAGGGGCGGGCGTGGCGCCTTGCGCGGACCGTCGACGGAAGCGGCGTTCTCGACAGTCGGCGATTCGCCGCCACCCAGACGCGCATCCACAACGCCCGGTTGTCGCGCGCGATCAGCGCCCCGCTGAACGCGATCCTTCAGTTCCTTGCCCGCCTTGAAAAACGCCAGTCGCTTCGGCTTCACCTCGACCGTCGCACCTGTGCGCGGATTTCGTCCCATGTAGCCTCGATAGATCCGGACTTCGAAACTGCCGATACCGCGAATTTCGACCCGTTCATCGCGACCCAGAGCCTGTTCGATGGCCTCGAAGATCGCGTTTACGAGCTGTTCCGACCTGCCGGTCGGCACCCCGCGCAACCGACACATACAATCAATCAAGTCCGACTTCGTCATCGCGTTTTCCCCCCCGAGCCCGGGTGCAAAACTAACTCCTTCGCCTCGCCTTACGCAATGCCATTTCCGCGGTGGCCGCAGTTGGCGTCCCTTGATTCTTTGGGAATGCTTCGGGACCTGACGCGCCCGCCCGTTTGTCAAGCGGGTTTCGAGCATCGCAGTGAATCGAATCGGATGTCCCAAGTTTACTTCGGCCGATACTCGCCAAATACCTCACGCAGCGCATCGGAGATTTCGCCGAGAGTGGCGCGCAGGTTCACGGCGCGCAAGATGAACGGCATCAAGGCGCCGGAACCCCGCGCGACCGCGGCGATCTCGTCGAGCGCCTGTCCCACCGCCCCGGCATCACGGGTCCGACGCAGGTGCGCCAGCCGTTGCCGTTGCCCGTACTCGATCGCGGGATCCAGTCGATGCAGCTCCAGGACCCGGGCGCCCGGTCCGTCCCGTTCATCGTCGTCGGTGAAACGATTCTGACCCACCACGACACGCTCACCGATCTCGATGGCGCGCTGGTGCTCGAACGCGCGAGCCTCGATCTCGCGTTGTGGGAAGCCGGCTTCGATGGCCGGAATCATTCCGCCCAAGCCATCGACGCGTTCCAGAATGGCGCGCGCCCGCGTTTCGATGTGGGTCGTCAATGTCTCAATGGCGTAGGAACCCCCAAGAGGATCCACGACATCGCCGGCGCCCGACTCGAACGCCAGGATCTGCTGCGTTCGCAAGGCCAGCCGCGCCGACGCTTCCGTCGGCAGCGCCATTGCTTCGTCGTAGCCATTGGTGTGAATGGACTGGGCTCCGCCGAGGATCGCGGCCAGCGCTTCAATCGTGGTTCGCACCACGTTGTTCAGGGGTTGCTGCGCCGTCAGGGTGGATCCGGCGGTCTGGGCGTGGAACCGCAGCATCTGCGACCGGGGATTCGTGGCGCCAAAGCGCTCGCGCATGATCCGAGCCCACAGTCGCCGCGCGGCACGAAATTTGGCGATCTCTTCCAACAGGTTGGAGTGGGAGTTGAAGAAGAACGACAGCCGTGGCGCGAAGTCATCCAGCGGTAAACCGGCGCCGAGGGCGGCTTCGACATAGCTGATGCCATTGCCCAGCGTGAAGGCCACCTCCTGGACGGCGTCGCTGCCCGCTTCCCGAATGTGGTAACCGCTGATGCTGATGGTGTTGAAACGCGGAAGCTCCCTGTGACAAAACGCGAAGGTATCAGCGACCAAACGCATGGATCCCGCGGGCGGATAGATGTATGTGCCACGGGCGATGTACTCCTTCAAAATATCATTCTGGATGGTCCCTCCGAGCGTCTGGCGGGACACGCCCCTGCGATCCGCGACGGCAACATAGAACGCAAGCAAGATGGCCGCGGTCGCGTTGATGGTCATCGAAGTCGTGATTCGATCGAGGGGCAGATCGGCGAGTAACATTTCCATGTCGTCGAGGCTGCACAGTGCGACCCCCGTGCGGCCCACTTCCCCGGCGGCAAGCGGATGATCCGAATCGCGGCCCATCTGCGTCGGCAGGTCGAACGCCACGGACAGACCGGTTTGACCTGAGCCGAGCAGAAACTTGTAACGCCGGTTGGATTCCTCAGCGGATCCAAAGCCAGCGTACTGCCTCATGGTCCAAGGACGGCCGCGGTACATGGTGGGATGAACGCCCCGGGTGAAAGGGAAAGTGCCGGGCGGGCCCAAGTCCCGGTCCGATTCAAACGGCGGGCTCAACCCCGACAAGTCAGTTTCTGAGTAGACCGTTGCCAGGGGAATCCCCGCGGTGGTCTGAATCTGGGGGGGCGGACTGGCCGGGTTCGTGCCGTCGTTGGCACCTCGGGCGTCGTCGGGGGGGCGGTTCGCCATCTCACGTCCGGAACGTGATCTCGGGAATCGGGCCGTTCACGATCAGGGTCGGCTCGGTCTTGCTTTGAATCTCGTCGACTGAAATGCCGGGCGCCCGTTCAACCAACGTCAGGCCCGCCGGTCCTACGTCCAGGACCGCGAGGTCGGTGATGATTCGGTGGACCGCACGAACGGCGGTCAATGGGAGGGAGCAGGCCTTCAGAATCTTCTTTTCGTCCTGCGACGGGGGTGATGATCCTGGGAGCGTGGCTGGACCGCCGGGAGCGGCGCCGCCGCCTTTGGCCTTGGCGACGTGTTCCATCATGACCACGACGCGCTTCGCCGCCGCCACTAGGTCCATCGCTCCGCCCATTCCCTTGACCATCTTGCCGGGAATCATCCAGTTGGCCAGATCGCCATTTTCCGCGACCTGCATGGCGCCCAAGATCGCGCAATCGATGTGTCCCCCGCGGATCATGGCGAACGAATCGGCCGACGAGAAATACGAGCTACCGGGCAATTCTGTGATGGTCTGCTTCCCGGCGTTGATCAGATCGGGATCCTCGTCGCCCTCATAGGGAAAGGGGCCGATGCCCAGCATCCCGTTTTCGGACTGCAGCATGATGGTGATTCCGGGCGGGACGTAGTTGGCCACCAGCGTGGGCATTCCGATCCCAAGGTTCACGTACATGCCGTCGCGCAACTCGCGCGCGGCGCACATGGCGATTTGATCGCGGCTGAGTGGCGGCATGTCAAACCTCCGCCTGTCGTTTGCGCGTGGTTCGCTGTTCTATCGGCTTTTCGTAGTGCGGACCCGTGATGATGCGCTTCACGTAGATGCCAGGCGTGTGGACCAGATCGGGATCGAGCTCGCCGGGCTCCACCATCTGCTCGACCTCGGCGATCGTGATGCGGGCCGCCGCCGCCATCATCGGGTTGAAGTTTCGCGTGGTCTTTCGGTAGACCAAGTTCCCGAAGCGGTCGCCCTTCCACGCCTTCACGAAGGCGAAATCGGCTCGCAGGGCGGTTTCGAGAATGTAGTGCTTGCCGTCGAAGACCCGGGCTTCCTTCCCCTCGGCGACCAGCGTCCCATAACCCGCCGGTGTGAAGAACGCGGGAATGCCAGCACCCCCGGCCCGAATTCTTTCCGCCAGGGTTCCCTGCGGGCAGAGCTCGACGTCCAGCTTTCCGTCCAGATACAGGCGTTCGAATGTCTTATTCTCGCCGACGTAGCTCGCGGTGATCTTTTTCACCTGGCCGTTCGCCAGCAGCAATCCCAGCCCCTTGCCATCGATGCCGCAGTTGTTCGAGATGATTCCCAGATTGCGCGTGCCCCTGCGGTGCAGGGCCGCAATCAGATTCTCGGGAATACCGCATAACCCGAAACCGCCGGCCATCAAGATGGCTCCATCGGGAATGTCCGCGACCGCGTCGTCGGCGGAGGAAACGGTCTTGTCCATTGGGATTCCGCCTTTGCAATCATTTGTACCGTGGCCGGCGGTTGAGCGCCAACCTGCGCCGGGACTGCTATTGCGATACCATTTCTCGATGACGGAGCGGCCGGACAATCGCGTCGCGCCGACGGGAAATTCGGATGGCGAGATCATCGACGTTCGGATCGAGAGCCTTGCGCCCGGAGGAGACGCCGTCGGGCGCCAGGAGGGCGGGGAGGCGGATGGAATGGCGATTTTTGTGCCGCTGGCGGTCCCCGGCGAACGGGTCCGGGCGCGCGTCACCCGTCGCAAGGCGCGCGTCGCCTGGGCGGATTTGGTCGAAATCAGGGCGACGTCCCCGCACCGGGTGGTCCCGCCGTGCCCGTTGTTCGGCCGGTGCGGAGGCTGCCAGTGGCAACATGTAGACCTGCCCACGCAGCGCGCGGCCAAGCGGGGGATCGCGGCGCGCGCGTTGGGGCTACCGGACGTGACATTGCTAGTGCCCGCGCCGAGTGGCCAGGCTTACCGGGATCGAGCGCAGTTGGTCGTAGGTCCGAAGGAAGAGGTCGGCTTTCGCGCGCGCCGAAGCCACGCCGTCGTGGATGTGCCCCGGTGCCTCTTGTTCTCGCCCGCCCTGGATGCCGTGCTGGCGGCGCTCCGCGTTTCCGCGCCCGTGCTTAGCGCTGGGACCGAGATCGACTTACAGGCGGGGCGCGAAGGTGTTCACGTCGCCTTGCGCTCACCCACGCCGGGGGCCTTCCAGCCGCGGCAGGATTCGCGTCGCTCCAACGGCGATCGGGCGGCGGCACTGCTGCGACGATGGCAGGCTTCGGGGGTTGTTGGCGTTCGCGTAACCGAGGATGGCCGTGAGCAACTCGCGGGCGCGCCTGACGTCGATATCGGCGGCAAGGCCTCGGACGACGGTTCCCTCAGGATTCCGGCCGGAGCTTTCGCTCAGGTTGGTGACGCCGCCAATCGGGCGTTGGTCGCGGTCGTGTTGCACGAGCTGGGTACTGATCCGGGGGTGGTTCTGGAACTGCACGCGGGCTCCGGGAATTTCACGCGGGCTCTTGTCACACGCGCGGCGGTCGTGGTGGCGTGCGACGGCGATCATGCCGCGATCATCCGCGGCCAAAAGAACGTCGCTGCGGCCACCTGGCTCGCTCGCCCACCAAGGCTCGTCAACGCGGATACGGTCGTGGTCGATCCACCGCGGGACGGTCTAGATCCCGAGAGCCTGCGGGCCGTCGTGCAGGCCCGGCGCAGCATCGTATATATATCGTGCGATTCACAGACCTTGAGCCGCGATGCCCAGCGACTGGTACAAGCCGGATTCGTCCTACGCGGTGTGATCGCGCTGGATCTGATGCCACACACGTTTCACGTCGAGATCGTGGCGACCTTCGACCGGGCCTAAGCGGCTTTGCCGCCATGAGGGGGTGTCCCCCCTCATGTGCTCCCCCCGCAGGCCGTCGACGGCGGCGCGGCGAAGCCGCACCTCCCGGCTCTTGGAAAAGCTACCGCAATCGCAATTCGGAAAACTCTCTTCGTTTCTTTTTTGAGATCTCGATCGGGTGAGGCATCGAGGTCGCGAACGCTTTCGAAGCTTTTTCCTTTCGGCAGCGACCGGCAATGGGTCGCAGATTTTCCGGGAAACTGGCGTGTGGACTGGCCTGTGAAGACGAAAACATCTGCGGATGGCCGCTTTTACACCGAATAAACCCACACGAAACACACGCGCAACAACATGACGGGCAAGATGGGACTCTATCGACCACGAAGGCAGCGGAACGAAGAGTGTTGACCGATCGCTCAGACAACGCACGGAGGAATAACGCACCATGTGGGATCACTACCGAAAGACGCTCGTAAGGATGCAGATGTTCATCGCTCTTACGACTGGTGCTCTGTATTTCGGCTTGTCGCGTCGGTGGGTCATGGCCGCGGTCTTCTTCGCGATGATGCAGGTGGGCGCCGTCATTGGGGCCTGGTGGGGCGATCGATTGCGAAGGCGCCTCCGTCCGCAGTTCTACTAGAAGAAGAAAAGGTAAGTGTCGGTTTTCATCAGAAAGCCGGCTGCGCAGCGTGAACCGTACTCCAAAACAGAACGAGGGGAGAAAGCATGTCCAGATCGGTCAGAAAACATCGCCAGTTGGGTTGGCTCGCAAGCGTGGCATTAGCCGCGGTCTTGTTGAGCGCGCTCGCGCCACGTGCCAAGGCGGACGATCCAGTCCCGGATAAGACCGGGGCCTTCCAGACGACGCCGACGGCCTATTCCGTTCCGGGTTACACCAAACCCGTGCCGGAAAAGGCGACGACCAAGGACCTTGCGGTCGCGGTGGACGCCGTGGCCCAAGCGGCATCACATGGGATCTTTTCGGTCAATTTTGTCTGGACGCTGGTCGCCGGCTTCCTGGTCATGTTCATGCAGGCTGGATTCGCGTTGGTGGAAACAGGCCTGATTCGGGCCAAGAATACCGCCCATACGTTCTCGATGAACTTCATGGTCTATGCCCTCGGTATGCTCGGCTTTTTCGTTTGCGGGTTTGCCTTCATGTGCGGAGGTCTAAACGGAACCGCCATCGGTGGTCCGGTAACCTTGGGCGGTGTCCCAACGCTTCATTCCATGTTGACCGTCGGCGGCGCCGTAAACGGCGATCACGGCTGGGGACTTTTGGGTACGACCGGGTTCTTCCTGACCGGTAACGGCTACGACGCCGGCGCGGTGGTCTTGTTCCTGTTCATGATGGTCTTCATGGACACGACGGCGACCATCGTCACGGGGGCGTGCGCCGAACGCTGGAGCTTCAAGAGCTTCTTCATCTTCAGCATCGTCGTGGGCGCGTTCATCTACCCGGTCTTCGGGTGTTGGGTGTGGGGCGGTGGCTGGCTGGCGCAGCTCGGTTACCGCGCGGGCCTCGGCCATGGCGCCGTCGACTACGCAGGCTCGGGCGTCGTTCACCTTCAAGGGGGCGCGCTCGCGTTCATCACGGCGTTGCTCATCGGACCTCGCATCGGGAAGTACGGCAAGGACGGGAAGATCAACCCGATTCTCCCACACGACATCCCGATGGTTCAGCTCGGCACTTTCATCCTGGCTTTCGGCTGGTTCGGTTTCAACGCAGGCAGCTCCCTGGCCGGGGCCGACGGCCGCATCGGGATCGTCGCGGCGAACACGATGATCGCCGGCATGTCCGCCACGGTCTTCGGCGTCATCTACATGTGGATGCGTTACGGTAAGCCCGATCCCAGCATGATGTGCAACAGCATGTTGGCGGGCCTGGTGGCCATCACCTCACCATGCGCGTTCGTAACTCCCATGGGCGCCTTCATCATCGGTGCCGTGGCCGGGGTGCTGGTCGCCGTCGCCGTGGTGTTCTTCGACAAGATCAAGGTCGACGATCCAGTGGGCGCCATCAGCGTCCACGGCGTCAACGGCGCTTGGGGTCTGATCGCCGTGGGGCTCTTCTCGGACGGCAGCTATGGGCAGGGTTGGAACGGCGTTGGCGCGACGGAGTACCTGGGATCCACGGGCGCGGCACTGCAGGGCGTCACCGGTTTGTTCTACGGTGACTCCAAACAATTGGTGGCGCAGTTCGTGGAGGTAGGCGTGGGGATCGCCTGGAACGTGGTCGTCGGGGGCTTGGCCTTCTACATCATCGGCAAGGTCCTCGGTTCCAACCGCGTTTCCGCGGCGGTTGAAATCGCGGGCCTGGATATCCCGGAGATGGGCGCGGCGGGGTACCCGGAGTTCGTCACGTCTCGAACACCGGAGGAAGTGCCGGCCACAGAGGTCGCGGCCGCCAAGGCCGCCATCCCGGCGCTCGCGACCAGCAGCTAGTCGGGCGATCATCAACGACACAGCGCCAAGATAGAGAAAGACAAACACCTGCTGGGCTCGAAGCGATTGTTGCGACGAGCCCAGCAGGTTATTTTTTTGTATGCACAAAGATATCCTGGTCTGTCTGGAGGGATCGCCGAGCAGTGAAGCGGCGGTCGGAATGTCCATCGAAATAGCGCGGACTTGCAAAGCGAGGTTGGCCGGTTTGGCGATCATCGACGAGCCAGACATCCGAGCCGGCGCCGCGACCGGAATCGGCGGCTCCAGTTTCAAGCACGAACGCGATGAGGCCTTGATGGTGGACGCGCGAAAGCACGCCGATGACTGGGTCATGCTGTTCGAGGCCCGCTGTCGCGCGGCAGGCGTGCCGGCGCGGGGTTTGGAGATCGTCGGACGGCCCGCGGAGAGCATCTTGAAGGAGATGGACGCACACGATCTCACGGTGATCGGACGAGACGCAAACTTTCGCTTCGAGACGGAGGAGGACGACGCGCAAACCCGCGACACGATTTTGCACAAGGCTACCCGTCCGGTGCTGCTGGTGCCCGAGTCGGCGGCACCAACGCTGGGACACACTGTGCTCCTGGCATACGACGGAAGCGGGGCGGCCAAGCGTGCCCTGAACAGTTTCGCCGCCAGTGGGCTCGCCACGTCGCGTGACGTTCACGTCGCGACGGTCGACGACAACGGCGCGCAGGCCTGGGAGATGGCGAACCGAGCCGTCCAGATGTTGGAAGCGGCCGGAATCTCGGCGAAAGGTCACAATATCGTGTCGGTGCTGTCCAACGTCGACGCTCTGTTCGAGTTCGCCAACAAACTGAACGCCGGCTTGATGGTGATGGGGGCATTCGCCCATTCCCGCATCAAACATCTGTTTTCGGGATCGGCAACCAAAGGACTGCTCGAGAAATCGACGGTTCCTCTTTATCTGCAGCACTAGATGACGACGACGGCGACACCACTGTGGGCCGTTGGGCCGTTCGTGGTCTACCTGCTGTTGATTGCGGTGTTGCCGCTCTTTCTGGGCAGCTTCTGGGAACACAACCGAAACAAGTTGCTGGTGGCGCTGCTGTTGTCGGCGCCGGTTGTCGTCTATCTGCTGCGAGGCGAGGGGGGCACGGGACGCGAGGCACTGTTGCGCACGGCGTGTGACTACGCGTCGTTCATGGCGTTGCTTGGAGCTCTCTTCACCATTTCGGGCGGGATCTGCCTGCGCGGTTCACTCGTCGGATCGTCGCTGGTCAACGTGATATTTCTGGCGGCCGGGGCGCTTCTGGGCAGCCTGATCGGCACGACGGGAGCGTCGATTCTTCTCATCCGTCCACTGCTCCGCGCCAACGCCAAGCGCGCGTACGTCACCCACATCGTGGTCTTCTTCATCTTCATCGTCTCGAATTCCGGAGGTTTGCTGACGCCGCTCGGAGATCCGCCGCTGTTCCTGGGTTTCCTGCGGGGCGTGCCATTCACGTGGACCTTGCGCCTGTTCCCGGCGTGGGCGTTCGTGAATGGGAGCTTGCTGGCGATCTTCATCGTCATCGATCGCATTTTGATCCTACGCCAGAAGCGGCATCCGCGGTCCGCCACCAGCCTGGTCAACTTCCCCACTGCGGTCGACGAAGGTCCCTTGCGCATCGAGGGGGGGTTGAACCTGGTCTGGCTGCTTGGAATCGTGGCATTCGTGTTTGGCATAGGGTCATACGGAGCACGGTGGTTCGGCGAATCGTACGTCCGGTCTTTGGTCGAGGTGGCGGGGCCGGTGGGCTTGGGGGCTCTCTCGCTGTTCACGACCGCGCGACACATCCACGAACGAAATCGCTATAGCTGGGGGCCTATCCTCGAGGTCGCCGTCGTATTCGTGGGCGTCTTCTTGACGATGGTTCCGGCGTTGTCCTATCTGGCCGAGCGCGGTGCCTCGCTGGGCATTGTGCGGCCGGTGCAGTTCTTCTGGGCGTCAGGCGCTCTGTCCAGTGTTTTGGACAACGCGCCGACCTATCTGACGTTCGCTTCCCTTGCGACAGGGGTGGCCGATGCGGGCGCGGGCGTTCTATCGGCCGGCAATCTGGGAGGCCTGGCTGCACATCCTTTCGGTCAGACTCTGCTGGTGGCGGTCTCCTGCGGCTCCGTCATGATGGGCGCCATCACGTACATCGGCAACGGACCGAATTTCATGGTGAAGGCTATCGCGGAGCAACATCACGTCCGCATGCCCGGCTTTTTCGGCTACGTTCTTTGGTCGTTCGCGATTCTGGTCCCGGTCTTTGGACTCGTGTCCTGCGTATTCTTCTGATCCGGGTGGGGACCCGTTCTCTTCGAGCGCGCGGCCTCGGGCTCGGTTCGAGCATCGGCGACCATGAGCCTAGGCCAGGGTCAGGTTGTGGGTGCAAGCCGCCGATGAAGGCGATATGCGACAGTCCCGCGGCGGATTCACGTTGATCGAATTGATGATCGTCGTCGTGATCATCGCGATTTTGGCGGCGCTCGGAAGCTTTGGATTTCGTCGCTGGATCGCCCGGGCGCGCACGACCGAGGCCGTGTCGATGCTGGCCGAAATGAACAGCAAGGAACAGACGTACCGCATGGAGTTCGGGACGTTCTTGCCTCTGCGCGCGGATGGCGACGTCACGCTGCCCAGTCCCGACGAGTCGGCGGCCGCGTTCTTTCCGATTTCGCCCAGTGCGGCGAGCTTCGATTCGGCACGAACCGCGGTCAGCATCGCCAACAGCGCTGCGTGGCCCGCGTCATGGAAGGCCATCGGTGTCAGCCCACGGGACACATCTCTTTATTGCACGTACATGACAAATGCCGGGGGCGCGACGCAGGCGATCCCCGCGGGCGCGACGAGAGGAGCCGCGCTCGTGTCCGGCGTAGCGGCACCCTGGTTTTACGGACTCGCCGCCTGCAACATGAACGGACCGGCCGGTTATCCGGCCGACGTAACCGTCTTCGGTCTGTCCAGCACCTCGCCGACCTTGCGGGCATTCAACGAAGGGAAATAGGCGTGGGGGGGCGCGGAAGGCCCCCACGATGCCCACTTCGGATTGCTTGAGAGTCTGCCGGCCCGGCTCACCGGGGCCTCCTGAACTGAAAATACGAGGGGCAGGAATAGTGGAATAGGAGGGCACGTGGCAGAGGGGTTCGGAATGGAGGCCTGACCTTTTCGGGCAGGCCAGGTGACGTTATTGGGCTCTTTGGGACGAAACGTTGCTTGGAATTCGCGGCAATTCGAGACATCGCGCGTGGCATGGGTGGTGCAGCGTTTGAATTTTCGAGGGGACAAAAGTCGGTTCCAAGCCGTCTCAAGCAATTTGCCCTTCCGCCGATGGTCGGCGTTGTAACCCAAATGTCCACAATGGAGGATCCTATGGTTCGCTCTCGCAAACACAGCTCCGGTTTCACCCTCGTCGAGCTGATGATCGTTGTCGCGATCATCGGAATCCTCGCCGCCGTGGCCATCCCCGCCTTCAGTAAGTACGTCAAGCGGGCCAAGACCGCCGAGGCGGCGGGTCATCTGAACAAGATGTGGGCGGGATCGGTGACCTACTTCGAGACCGATCACGTGGACGCCAATGGCGCTTCGCTGGCAAAGCAATTTCCCGCGACCGTGGCCAACGTTCCTGGCGCCGAGTGCGCGTGCCAGGCATCGGGCAAGTGCCCGGGCGGCGGCGCCGAGTGGCAGAACGCGAGCTGGGTGGCGCTTCAGTTTTCGATCCCCGATCCGTTCATCTACAAGCCCAAGTACACCAGCAACGGCACCGGCTCGGCATCAACGTTCAGCGCCGAGGCGACGGGCGATCTGAATTGCAACGGCGTCCTTGCGAACTTCAAACGTCTCGGTGCCATTGATGGCAACGGCGACGTTTCGGGCAGCAAGGCACCCATCATCACGAACGAGCTCGAGTAAATGACGCGGGGGACCTGAAAGGGTCCCCCTCTTCGCCGATGGTCGGCGGTGTAACCCAAAATGTTCACTATGGAGGATCCCATGCTTCGCTCTCGCAAACACAGCTCCGGTTTTACCCTGGTCGAGTTGATGATCGTTGTCGCGATCATCGGAATCCTGGCCGCCGTGGCCATCCCCGCTTTCAGCAAATACGTCAAGCGGGCCAAGACCGCCGAGGCGGCGGGCCATCTGAACAAGATGTGGGCGGGGTCGGTAACCTATTTCGAGACGGATCACGTGGACGCCGCTGGGGCTTCGCTGGCTAAGCAATTTCCGGCGACCGTGAACAACGTTCCCGGTGCCGAGTGCGCGTGCCAGGCATCGGGCAAGTGCCCAGGCGGCGGCGCCGAATGGCAGAACGCGAGCTGGGTCTCGCTTCAGTTCTCGATCCCCGATCCGTTCATATACAAGCCCAAGTACACGAGCGCTGGTACCGGCACCGCATCGACGTTCAGCGCCGAAGCGACGGGTGACCTGAATTGCAACGGCGTGTTGTCGAACTTCAAACGCCTTGGCGCGATTGACGGCAATGGCGACGTCTCGGGCAGCAAAGCCCCGATCATCACGAACGAGCTCGAGTAAACGAGCGCTGGGGGCTGGGAAGGCCCCAGGTATGGGCGCCGCTGGATCGAAAGGTTCGGCGGCGCTTTCGCGTGCTGGAGGTCAGGTGGTGGTGGTGGCGGGCTCCAGGGAGTCGGCGCCGTCCACGTCGGGGGGATTCGGGAAGGGGGCCTTCCAGGCGGCGATCAGGCTGGGGATCGAGGCGAATAGCACGAAGATGAAGTAGGTCTTATAGCTTAGCTTGTCGGCCAGGAAGCCGCTGATCGCCTGGGTTGGGGTCAGAACCAGGTTCATGAGGGCGGTCGAGAAGGCGAAGTGGGTCATCTTGTATTTGCCCGGCGCGATCTGCTGCATCATGTACAACATGTTGCCGATGAATCCGAAGTTGTAGCCGAACTTCTCCAGGCTTACGAGCAGGTAGATCGACCACATGGGCAGTGGCGCGTCGGGGGTGATTGCCTGGCTCAGGATCACGTAGCACAAGTGCGGCACGTTGAGACAAATCGCGAGAAACAAGAGGGACCGTTTGAGTCCCATCTTCGCCACGAAGACGCCACCCAACAACCCGCCCGCCACGCTCACGATCGTGCCCAACGTTCCGTCAATGAATCCCTTTTGTCCCAAGGACAAACCCAGACCACCTTTGGCGAGCGATGCTTGCATGAACAAGGGCGCCTCCACCAATAGAAGGCCTTCGCCGGTTCGGTAGAGGAAGACAAAAATTAGCATTCCCCAGATCGCCTTCTTTTGGAAGAACGCCTTGAAGGCATCGACGAAGGTACCGAATACTTCGCTCGCGTTCTTCGGACGCACCGAGATCGCGCCCGTCGGCAGCACGAAATAGTGATACACCGCCAGGCCGGCCATCACCGCGGCGCTCAAAGCTATCGCGTACATCCACCCCGCGCGACGGTCGGCGCCTCCGTTGATCAGCGCCGAGGCGACACTGACGATCGCCGCCGTCCCGAACAAGCGTCCGACGTTCCAGAACGCGCTTTGGGTTCCCTGCCAGCTCGCCTGCCTGCCTTTGTCCAGCGATGTGATGTAGATGCCGTCCACGCAGATGTCCTGAGTCGCCGATGCGAAGGCCAGTAGCCAGAGCAACCCCGCGATGATCGTGAAATAGTTCGGCAGCCTGAGCGCGAACGCGATCCCGGCCAGCAGGGCCGCTATCAAGAGTTCCATCGCGAGCACAAAAAACTTCTTTGTGCGGTACATGTCGAGGAACTGAGCCCACAAGGGCTTCAGGGACCAAGCGATGGAGATGCTCCCCGTGACGAGCGCGATCTCACTGTCCGAGTGCCCGAGGTTACTGAACATCGTTCCGGTGACCCAGATGGCCATCGCGAAAGGGATCCCCTCGCTCATATAAGCGGTGGGAACCCACAGTGCGGGGGCACGGACGGGTTTTTTGGCCTCGGCCATCATTGTCCGCCTTTCTTCTTGCGTTTGTTGCCGTTGCCTTGGCCCTTGCCGCTCGGACCGTCGAGGGGAAATAACATGCCATAGGCCGCGTTGGCGATGGCAATGTCCGCCTGGGCCCAGAATCGATGATACGCCATCTTGGGCGGCGGTCCTCCGCTCAAGAACGCCCGCATCTTGGGCCAGTCCGGATCCTGTTTATACTTCGACCGGATGCTGAGGAACGTAGACGACGCGTCAATGACGTCGCCGTTGGGCATTTTTCCCGTCCAACCGGCGGGAACGTAGACCGGATCATTGAAGCGCCTATAGTCACCCCGCGCCTCCGGAGTCGTTACGCCTTTCCGGTCGCGATACTTCGCCCACAGGCGATCCAACAACTCCTTGGCGACATGCTGCGCCTTCTTGTCGCCGCTCTTGGCGGCGTAGTAGGCCAGGGTTCGCGCGGTCGCTGATGCCACCCCGGCGTCGTTGCCCCAGCTTTTGATCCGCACGTGCAATCCGAAGTTGTATGCCTTGTCACCGAGTGTGAAGTTCTGGGTCTTCTGGCTCCAATCGAGTTGCGGCTGTCCCGACCATACAAGCGTGTTCGGAATGCCGTAGTCATCGCCCGTGAATTTTACGGACGCAACCACCCACGCGACCCAACGATCGAGAATGACCTTCGTCTTCTCGTCACCCGTCACGAAATAGTATTGGGCGACGCGATCCATCGACCACGCCTGAAAACCAAACCACGAATTGCTGGGTGGGTCGTGATAGACCGGCTGCTCGTCGTAGCCCAATCCGTAAAATGTGCGCGTGCCCGCGGGGTAGGCCCCATATCTTCCCGCCCAACCGTTGGTCGCGCCGCCGGCGATCGCTCCTTCGGCGGACTGCAGCCACCGGTAAAATTCTATCTGACGACCGAGGCTGACATCCCAGTCCCGCGCCGCGGTGGGCGACGCGGGCTTGAATTCCGGGACCCTGGCCAGAGCGTAGGCCGCGAGCGGGTTTTGGTACCCAGCGTGCGAGGCGGATGATCCAATCCGCCATGCCCAGCCGCCCGACTTCGATATGGATCCGCCCCACGCGTAGTACCACGACAACAGGTAGTGCGCGCCCCCGCGGTCGTCCAGGGCGGGTGGACAGTCGGGAGTCGTGCAGCCCTGTGACTTGAAGTACTTGTCAAACAGGGCGTAGCGTAGGTAGTCGCCCATCCTGGATGCCTTCTTGACCACGCTGGCGACTGTGATCGCTCCGCCGGCGCTAACAGGGTCGCCAGCGCCAGCGCCGCCGGCGTTGCTGCCGGCCGCTTGTGTGCCCGACTGCCTACGTTCCTCGTCAACCCACACCTTTGCCCAGTAAACGGCTTGAATCGCGCGCGCGTCGGCGTCGGGAGCGGCGGTGTACTTCCATTGCTTGGTCGCGCCCGCGCCGCCAGGATTCTTGACGAACAGATCCAGATAGCCGTACTTGCCGCCGAACTTGAACTCGTCCCAGCAAGGCTGCGTGACAGTTTCGAACACGGATTCCTGCGGACCTCGCTGGAACGTGTTGATGTACGACGGTTTACCGACGCCATCGGCGTGATTGCCGAAGCCGTACCAATTGTCGACGTCGAGAATCCAGTGCATGCCGTAGATGTCGGCGGTGCCGTAGGTGTTGCGCAGCTCCTGGTAGATCGGATCCGCGCCAACCATCACATGATTGTCGAGCGGCGAGGGGTACGCGCTCGGCACGTCGAGCTCGGGGGCGTAGGTCGCTGGATGGTGGGCGTTATAGGTCGCCGTCGTCGGCTGATCGGCCGACGCGGGAATGATGTTGCGCTCCAGGCTGGACCAGGCCGCGTCCAGATACGACCAGTCCTTCGACAGCTTGCCATACACGGCCTCCAACCAGACGTAGTAGCTGTACGCCTCTGACGTGGTCTCGTGCCCGTAGTCTGGAGCCTCGGCGTTCAGGGTCTCGATCGCGTGGTAGGGGACACCTTCGGCGCTGAAATATCCGTTCGCGGGGTTGTGAATGTCGTTCCATAACGCGGCGAAGCGGTCGAGGTACGTGTTCCCGGTCTTCGCTTCGAACGCCCGGTACGGCGTCGGCGCTCGGGGCGGGTCGATGTCTTTGATCACGATCGCGGGCGCCACCACCATCGGATTCGGTGCTCGCGCGGCCGCAGGCGCCACGATGGCCTGAGGTTGCCCACCTTGCCGGGGCGGCAAACAGCCCACGCAAAAGACCAAAGTCGACGCAATCCCAAACCCAGACGCTCCGGTCAATCTCCATTCTCCTTTAGGACAGGTGATTCACCCACTTATCGACCTTCCTTGCTGGCGAATGACCTGCAGGTCCAAGCAGCGGGAGGCACGGCTTTGCCGCGCCGGCATCGACGGCCTATGGGGGAGCCCGTGAGGGGGGACACCTCACGAACTCCGGAGGCGCCTCACCCCTTGCAGACGAAGGCTACGTTGTCGACGGCGAAGTCGTAGTCGGCACCCTGCACCTGGGTCTGCCACTGCAACCCGAGCAGCTTCGACGGGTCGATATGCGCCTTGCGTGGAGCACCCCAGCCCTCCATCTGACGCATATCCCGAAACAAAAACGTGTACCGCTGCCACTGTTCGGTCAGATTGATGTCGACTCCGAAATCGTTGAAGCACTCGCTGCAGATCTTGCCCTCGGGATCCGTGTTGACGTCCGGCACCTTCAGGCGAATCTTGCCGGTCGAGTTGGGGCTTCGCTTCGCGAAGAACGTGAGGCCCTGATACTTGGAGGCGTCGTACACGTCCTTGGGATCCACGAAATTCATTCCCAGCGCGCCGAATACGATCGCGGCCGTACCGATCTTTCCCTTGACCTCGCCCGCGAATTTCGAATTGTACCCAGGCTCCGACGGCGTGAAGGTGCCGCCTTGTTCGCCGGCCTCCGGCCACACCGTCGAGCCGACTTTGTCCACGTACGTGTACCAATAGCCGCCGCGGCCATCGACGACCGCGTTTTGATTATTGTTGTCCTCGAAGTCGTCAATGAGGCCTTCGGGACCACATTCCTTAATGGCGCCGCCCGCGGCGTTCTGTGGTTGTGCCCCAGGGGCGACGCAACCCGCGGCCGTCGCGGCCCCGGTCAGCAGTAAAAGAGCGATGAATCGGGGATCTCGTGTCGTCGTCATTGGCTTCTCCCGGGGCAAGGGGAATGTCTAGTGTCTGAGGGTTGGGTTGGTTATTAGTTGGCCGTTGATATCCGGAGTGGCGGCGACCCGTCAAGCGCAGAGACGAGGCGAGCCGCCTCAAACCACCGGAGTCGATCGGGCGCTGGCGTGGCTCATTTTTCTCTGTCTTCAGATCTCCGTTTTCAGACCCGCTACTTCAGTTCTTGGTCGATCATCTCCTTGAACTTGTCGAAGGGCTGAGCGCCGACCAGGGCGCGTCCGTTGACGAAGAAGGTCGGGGTTCCGGTCGCGCCGATGGACCCACCCAGCTTGGCGTCGTCCGCCACCTGCTGCTTGAACTTTCCCGAATCCAGCGCCGCGTTGAACTTGGCCATGTTGAGGCCGATGTCCTGGGCGTATTTTTCGAGCGCCGGGCGGTCGAGGGCCTGCTGATTCGCGAACAGTTTGTCGTGGTACTCCCAGAACTTCCCCTGCTCGTGGGCCGCCAGCGACGCCTCGGCGGCCAGTTGCGCCTTGTCGTGGAAGGGCAGGGGCAGCTGCTTGAAGGCGATTCGGATCTTGTTCTTGTACGTATCCTCCACCTGCTTCAGCGTCGGTACCGCCCGCGAGCAGAAAGGACACTGAAAGTCCGAGAACGCGACGATCGTGACCTTGGCCGAGCTCGGCCCCTTGATGGGCGCCTTGCCAATGTCGATCTTCACCGGTCCGGCCGGCGCGGATGGGGCGGATGGCGCTGCCGCCGCGGGGGCCGCTGCGATGTTGTTGGCCATCAGCTTGGCGTAAAGCTGATCGGGCTTCGTGCCGCTTTTCAGCAAAGCGTCGGCCTTCTTGATCTCCTCGTCGATCATCGTCTGAAAGGCGGGCAGGGGTTGCGCCCCCGACAACTCGCGCCCGTTGATGAAGAAGGTTGGCGTGCCGTTGGCCCCGACCGCGCTCGCCAGCGCCTGGTCCGCGGCCAGCAGCTTGTCGGTCGCGGGATCGTCGATGTCCTTCTTCCATTTCGGAACATTGATGCCAACTTCCTTCGCGTACTTCTCGAGATCGGCCACGGTCAGAGCCTGCTGGTTCGTGAACATCTTGTCATGCAGCTCCCATGCCTTGTTCTGCTTGTGTGCGGCCAGGAATGCCTTCGCGGCGTCCTTGGCGTGCTCGTGGAAGGGAAGAGGCTGGTTCACGAAGACCAGCTCCACGTCCTTGGAGTACTTGTCCATGAACTCCTTGACCGTAGGAATCACGCGCCCACAGAAGGGACACTGAAAATCGCTGAACTCGACGATCGTGACCTTCGCGTTCTTCACGCCTTTGCGCGGGCTGTGCGCGGGGATCTCGACCTTCTTGGGGCCAGGTGCGGGCTCGGCGGCCGCCGACGGCGTTCCCTTCTTGGGATTCTCTCCGTCGATGTACGTCAGCATGGCCGTCAGGGTCTTGCCCTGCTTGGCCATCTCGACGACCTGCTTGGCGATTTTGGGGCTGCGCGGGCAGTTCGGATCTTTCTTCGCGCAGCCGGCGATATGTCCCATGCCGCAGCCGCATTCGCAGTCGCGCTCGTTCAACGCCTGCATGGCGGCCGTCTTTCCGGCGTCGCTGATGCCGTCGAAGTTGATTCCCGCCACGCCGGCCAAATCGGCGGACTTCATCCAGCCCGCGGGAAAGTCGTTCTCGGTCTTGAACACCTTGGCAGGGGCCGCGGCCTCGCTGCCAGCAGCCTTGCCTGAATCGCCCGTCTTGTCCGCGTGCTCGGCACCCGCGGCACCGCTGCCTCGCGGACCCATTTCGCGTCCAATCAAGAAGCCGGCCAGCAGCCCGACCGCCAGGGCCCAGGGCCAAATATTGGAGCCGCCACTTTTCTGCGGATTAGATTCGTTTGCCATGGCGCGGATTCATACACGGGGCAGGGGGCTGGTGCCAGCGGCGTCTTGCCGGCACGGTGGACGAACCGAGCGCGTGATGCAACGCGGAGCGAACTCGCCGGTTGAGACATCGCTATGGCTGATGTGATATGGTTACCCATATGAAAACGACCATCGAGGTATCCGACGCGGTTCTCACCGCTGCCAAGTCGATGGCGGCTCGGGAGGGCACCACCGTTCGCGCTCTGGTCGAGGAAGGTCTGCGCAAGGTGTTGGAGGAACGTAGAGCCAAGGCGACCTTTCGGCTGCGAAAAACGACATTTCGGGGTCGCGGCTTGCGTCCCGAGGTTCGCGAGGGGGGCTGGGAGGCCATCCGCGAGCTCGCCTACGAGGGACGCGGATCTTGATCGCCGTCGACACCAACATTCTGCTGTACGCGCACCGCGAGGAATCGCCCTGGCACGAGGTGGCGCTGGGGCAAATCACGCTGCTGGCGGAAGGGCGAAACCCCTGGGCTTTGCCTGCCCCGTGCCTACATGAATTCTTGTCCATCGCGACCCATCCGCGCGTGTTCGAACCGCCCACGCCGCTCGCCAGGGCTATCGACAACGTGGTCGGCCTCTTGGAATCGCCGAGCGTGGTCGTGCTGGCGGAGGGAGACGGGTATTGGAAAACGTTCTTCGAGATCGTCGGTAAAGCGAATCTGGCGGGTCCCAAAATCCATGACGCCCGCATCGCGGCGCTGTGCCTTTTTCACCATGTCGATGAGCTATGGAGCGCGGATCGAGACTTCAGCCGCTTCCCCGATCTTCGCGTACGCAATCCGCTGTTGACTTGACGCGCTCGCGGCTCGTGGCTCGCCACGCCGGCACGCCCGCCCGCATGCCTCCAAGGAGTGTCTGAGGAGCGATGGCGAAGCTTCCGCGGAGTGTCCACGGACGTCCACGGAGCGTCCGCGGACACTCCGCGGAGCGTCCACTGAGTGTCCGCGTGTCCGCGTTGTCTTCCTTGACATCATTCTGGGATTGCGGGAACTTGCGGGCCGATTGGCAATTGGAATGAACGGTCGGCTTCGCTCGCGCCGCAGGACTGCCCCGGGGCACGCGAAGTGCAGAAGTGCATACGAAGGATTCCGCCGTTCCCACCGTCGAGTTGACCGACGTTAAGACAGGCAAACCATTGTCCCCCGAGAGGCCCCGAATGAATACGCTACCGACGGAACCATTTGTTTCACCAATCGCGCTTCCATTTCCCGGGCGATTGGTCCGACTGACGTCCGTGGCGTTTGTCGCGTTGGCGTCTCTTTCGGCGCGGCTGACGCTTGCCGCCGACAACTTGACGCTTACGCCGACCGCGGGCGCGACCGCGGCCGCGCCTGGTCCGGCGGCGCCCGCTGACGACGCAAGCAAGGCGCGAGGGGGCGGAGCGGGGCTGGGGTTGTCCCCGAATGCGCCTCTGATTCTTTCGGGTGCCATGATCTCAGGCCAGGAAGCGGCCGAACTGACGCCCACGACGTCTTCAGCGGGCGCTGACGAATGGAAGTTCACGTTTCACGGTTACATGCGCGGCCCGATGCGGTTCAGCTGGGGGCCGCCAACGCCGACCACGCGACCGACCATGGCGGCCCCAGCCATGTTGCTTTCGGGAACACAGCTCCACGGCAAGCCCAGGGTTCCGGGGGCTAACTTCATCAGTTGGGACTACACCAACACCGTCCCCGATCCATGGGCTCAGCTCAATTTTTCCTTCGGTAACTCCCGCGCGATGATGACCGTCATCGTGGACAGCTACGGGCAGACGTCGGGCGGGTATCGCAATCTTCAGTCGCAGCAGGGGATTGACCAGGCGTTTCTCACATTGAATTTTCCCGAAGCGTTCGGCGATCACGGTGGCCTAGTCTTGAATATTGGCTCTTTCCAGAACCGCTACGGAACCGCGGGAAAGTACGACGCCGGAATGTACGAAACCTATCTGTTCGGCCGCACACATGTTGGAGGTGCCACTCTGACGGCGAACATCGACACCGGAAGCAGCTGGGGACTGACGCTGGAAGGGGGCGCCGGGACCAAGATCGAGGTCATTCCTTTCACGCACAACCAGCTGTTCCAGATTTTCAAGGGGAGTCCGATCGGCGCCAACCCGGTATACCTGTCCGATCGAGAACCAGAGGGGCTTCCTTATCCGGGGCCCGTGCCGCAGGGGTCGACGTTCCTGGCCCACGGGCATGTCGGTCTGGCCTACAAGAAGCTGCTCACGTTTGGTCTCCATTTGCTTTACACATGGACCCCGGATGACAACTGGGACGGCGATTTGACCGGAATGTCGCCCGGGAACTCCCAGATCCTGCATGTGTCGCAGGCGGTGCCTCGCTTTTCGGGCCCGACCAAGGGGAGCATGACGATCTGGGGTGGCGACGTTCGCCTTAACGGCGGCGCGTTCGGAGATGGGTACCTGGGTTTTTCGCATATCGATGCCCAGAACATCAACGCGCTGGCCGATTCGGTCGAGGTC
>JADGRC010000328.1 GCA_017881245.1 Pseudomonadota bacterium | reverse complement strand
AGACGCTGGATCCGTTTGCACGAATTCGAGATCTCGAGATGCGACTGGAGCAGACGCGGTCGCTGGTGGTGGGACGGCAGCCGCGGGTCACCGTGGGCGGCTACATCGATCTGGGCTTCTTCGTCCCCCAGGGCAATGGCTCCGGGATCGTGCGGGACGAAGGTAATGCAATCTTTCCCCAGTACGCGCTTGCGGGAAATAGGTACGGATGGGTGTTCCTTGGCGACATTTTGTCGACTGCGGTCAATTCGCGGGGCGAGGTCGCCGATCTCAGCGAACCGGTGGGCGCGCCAACTCGTTTCGATAGTATTCATTCGCGCGGCGCGCCTGGATTCATCGCCAACGAGGTCAATCTGACCTTGAATTCCGGCTTGGGCGACAGCGCGATTGCAACCGCCAGCATCAACTTCGTTCCGCGCAGCGGCTCGAACTTCAATTTGGGTGATTTCCTTGACGTGGATCTGGCGCAGCTGGAATGGATGCCGACGAAATCACAAAAGACGTCCATCTTTGTCGGCAAGTTCGACTCGGTGTTGGGTATCGAATACCGAGATCGCAAGGCGAATCAGAGATTCGGCATTACGCCATCGCTCATCGCCCGCTACACGACGGGCACAGCGCTCGGCATCAAGATGCGCACGAAGATCGGTCCCGACGACCTGCTGGTGTTTGCCGCGGCGATGACCAATGGATCCTTCACCGCCGAGCAGTTTCATTTCTATAACGAGATCGACACCAACGCTGGCAAAACGGGGAGCGCACGGCTGTCGTTGCGCCCGCCTTTGCCCTTTGAAACCGAGATCGGCGTGTCGGGATCGTATGGCTCGCAGGATCGCGCGCCGACCAGCACGGGCGCAATGTGGTTCTGGGGCGTCGATCTTATGGCGCATGTGGCGACGGTGGACCTAAAAGCGCAGTTCCTCCAGGGCGGCGCGCCCGGGGTTCCCTCGAACGATCCCGCGAACGATGTTTACGGGCTGAAGCTCCACGGCGGCGGCTACGCCGAGCTGGACTGGATGGTCACCCCTATCGTCGGGTTCCTCGCTCGCGGCGAATACCGGGACGCCTTTGTGTGGCTGGGTGACCCGACCGCCTCTACGGGCGCCAACCGTGCCTACGTGACCAAGTCCTGGCGCGGCACGGCCGGACTGCGAGCCGCGTTCAGCGAACGCATCATTTTCAAAGCCGAGTACCTGCGCAACGGCGAGTATGGCGGCATCCCCGAGGTCAAGAACGACATTCTGACGGCGTCGTTGTTGTTGATCAATTGAGACAGCCTGAATCAGCGCCGAGGACAAACATGGAAACCACAATGAATGGGTGTTCGCAGACACGAGGTGCGAGGATGAACCACGGGAAATCACTTTGGAGCGGCCTACTGATCGGCCTCATCGTCACGCGCGTCGCGCTGCCGGTGTGCGCGCAGGGCGACGGCGCGACCGCCGGCGGCCCACCGACCCGAGCGGAATTCAGTAAGCTGCAAACGGACGTCAAGGAGCAACGCGATCTGATCATCCAGATGCTGCAGACGGAACAGCAGCGTTACAACATGTTGCTTCGCCTGTTGGCCAGCCAGGGGGGAAATACGGCGGCGGCGGCCACCGCCGCCTTGCCGCCCGAGGGCGACATGCCGCTACCCGCCACCTCCGAGAGCAGCCCGAGGAGACAGCGCGTCGAGGTCGAGCGAAGAACCGCCAACGTGGAAGGCAAGGTCAGCGTGTCGGGCGGCGACGTGGGCGACATCTACGTCTACATCGAGAATGCCAAGGGTCCACCGGCCAGGGGCAAGACCATCGAGATCAGGCAGGAGGGCAAGCAGTTTTCGCCTCGCGTGGCCGTCGTGCAGACCGGAACCAACGTCGTGTTCCCGAACTACGATTCCATCTTTCACAATGTGTTCTCGATGTCGGCACGCAACAGCTTCGATCTGGGCAGCTACCGCGCGGGCGACAAACCTCGCGCGGTCACACTCACGGCGCCAGGGGTCGTCGAGATCTTTTGCAACATGCACCAAAAGATGAGCGCCGACATCCTGGTCGTGCCGAACGGCCTGTACACCAAGGTGAAAGCGGACGGTTCCTTCCGCCTAGAGGGCGTGCCGGTCGGCTCGCGCAAGATCGTCGCCTGGAGCCCCCACGCGAAGGCCGCTCAACAGCGAATTGACCTCACGTCGTCGGGTGCGCAGATCGCGTTCGCGCTCACCCGCCAGGAAGCCGCCGCCCACAGCAACAAGCTGGGCCAAGCGTACGGCTCCTATCGAGAATAGGCCCTCGACAATAACCGCTGAGCGCGCCCGCACGCGCGGTGGCGGCCGCAGGCTACGGAGCGGCGAACGTATAGTGACCCGAGCCGATCTGAAGCATCAGCGCGCCGGTCATCGCGGCGCTTGAGGTGACGCCGGGCGCGGTCGCGGCCGGTCCGCCGCTCTCGGTGACCGCCGCCGGATTGGACGTCGGCACATAGATCGTGGCAGTGGTGTTCACCGGCACGCTGACCGACATCGTGATGCCGGCGGCGTCGTGCTGCCAGCCACTGACTATCTGGCCGCGAATCGAATGATACTGGACGTCGACCGACGCGAGCCCGGTCTGCGGCTGTGGCTTCACGATGAATTTCTTGAAACCAGGCCCGGCGGGATCGGGATTGATTCCTCCGAGCCCGCGATAGAGCCACTCCTCCGCATGCCCCAGCATCGCGTGATTCTGGGAGCTCGTCGCTCGCGCGTCCCAAGCCTCCGTCAGGGCAGTGGCGCCGTGACTGATTTGATAAAGATACCCGGGACCGGTCGATTGCTTGAGAAGACCGTAAACGACATCTCCGCGCCCGGCCTGGTAGAGCGCGCGAAGCAGGTACACAAATCCCACATCACCGGCCGTGACGCGGTTCTGGGCGCCGACCACGCTCGTCACCAAGCTGCCAAGCACGGCCGCGCGCTGGGCGGCTGGCACAAGGTCCAACGCCAGGGGCATCGCGTTGGCGGTCTGGCTGCTCTTGTCGTACGTCCCAGCGGCATTCAGGAACTTCGCATTGAACGCGTTCGTCACGGTGGTTTCGGTGGCCTGAAACTGAGTGGCCTCGTCGGGTTTGCCGAGCAGGGTCGCGGTTTGCCGCAGCACCTCGAGATCCTGTAGCCAGATTGCCGTCGCGGTGACGCCGGCGGACGTGAGCTGCGAGGCGCCAGGGGCGGCCGGTCCAACGTCGTACCAGTCGCCGAGTCCGTACGCGATGATGTTCTGCGCCGCCTTGCCGCCGAGGTAGGTTACGTATCGCTTCATGTTCGCGTATTGCTCGTCGAGCGGCTGGCGATCGCCGTACATCTGATAGACGAACCACGGATTGATCACGAAGGCGCTGCCCCACTCGGGCGAGTCCCGAAAATTGCCCGCGAACACGGTGAATTCGGGGGCGATGTCCGTGATCAGGCCCGCCGTGGTCTGGGCATCGCCGATGTCCCGAATCAGCTTCT
>JADGRC010000327.1 GCA_017881245.1 Pseudomonadota bacterium | reverse complement strand
GGGACCGGGGGTGTTGGTGCCGGGGGCACGAACCATACGGGCGTGTGGAAGGTCATGCCGCTCGGAGATTCCGTGACCGGCAGCACCTGTTATCCGCAGATACTCTCGAAGGATCTGATCGCGGCTGGGCATACGAACTTTCAGTTCATCGGAACGGTCACGAACAACCAAGGCAACTGTGGAGCCAACACCCCCAGCGTGAAGACCGAGGGACACGGAGGGTACGGCGTAACATTTCTGCCGTCGACCAGCACGCGCCCCAAGTGCACGAAACAAGCGCAGGGCTGCGGAAGCTACGCTGAGCTACAAACCTGGGCAGCCGAAAAACCCGACATCGTGCTCATGCACTACGCCACGAACGATTGCTGGGACGGTGAGCCCACCCAACTGATCCTGTCGGCGTACGTGGCGGTCATCGCCGAGTTCCGCAAACAAAATCCGAACGTGATCTTCTTCGTCTCCAAGATCATACCGCTCACCCCGGCCATCATGAATGCCGCCACCCTAAACGCGGCAGTCACCCCGGCCTGGGCTTCAAGCAATTCCTTGCCGATGTCGCCCATCTACATCATCGATCATCAGACTGGTTTTGACGCCGCGACCGACACCATGGATGGTGTTCATCCCAATCCCGTGGGCGCCCAGAAGATGTCGACCGCATCGGTCAGCGCTCTGGCGGCCGCTGCGTACTTCTGATCTCGACGGGCATCGGAGCCGAGGGCGGTTTCGCTCGGTGAAGGCGAGAATGTGGGTCGCCGTGGGGTAGCGTTTCGCGAGCCGGCTGCTTGGCCCGGTCACGACATTTGGGCATGCTAAGTCGTCTTGGTCTATCTGCTCCTCCTGTTCGTCGCGGGGCGTTGCCTCGTGCCCATGGACGAGACGGATCTGTTCTTCAATCTGCGACTGGGTGAGATCGTCCTTGCGACCCATCATGTCCCGACGACGAACCTGCTTTCTTTCACCTACCCGGCGGCGACGGATGTCAACCTCGCCTGGCTTTTCCAAATCGTGCTCGCGCTCGCCCACCGCGCGGCGGGGATCCCTGGCACGGTGTTGCTCAAGACGTCGTTCGTCCTCGGCACATGGGCCATCCTATTTCGAGTAGCGGTGCGGCGCGGGGCAGAGCCGGCGCTCGCGGCGCTGGGGCTGGCGCTCGGCGCTTGGGCGGCGGAGCCGCGCTTCGTTGAACGTCCCCACCTGGTCACATTTCTCGGGTTGGCCCTGCTGCTCTTGGCCCTGGAACGCGCCGAGGCGGGTCGTCCTCGCCTCCTATGGTCGCTGGTTCCAACCGGGCTGCTGTGGGCCAACGCGAACTCTTGCTTCTTCTTGGCCCCGGCCGTCCTGCTGCTGTACGCGGCAGGCGCGAGAATCGACGGCGCTCGTGCCGATGCCAGACGCGCGCTGCTGGTCGCCCTTGGTCTCGTGCCATTGATGTTTGCGACCCCCTCGGGTCCTCGCTGCCTGTCCTACATCGCCAATCACATTCGGATGCCGTGGTTGCGACCGCTGCAGGAGTACCGGGCGACACGCTGGCCCACGGATGGCCCCTTCTTCCTGTTGGTGGCGGGCCTTATTCTTGTTCCTATCGTCGCAGCGGCACTGACGCGCGTGGGGCGCAAGTTGAATCCTGTCCGCTTGCGCGTGTTTGCTCCGTTGCTCGCGCTCGGCGTCATGGGCGCCTTGCGCGTGCGCTTCGTGGCCGAGTTCTCGATCTTGGCCGCTCCGGCTCTGGCGGTCGCAACTACCCGGTTGCTCCCTGCCCCAGGCGGCCGGTGGTTTGCGTGGTCGGTGGCCGCGGTCCTGCTGTCGCTGACCGTGGTTCCCCGCGCCGAGATCGCATTGGCCGGCGGCCGCTGGTTCGACATTGGTGTCGAGGCTGGACTTGTGCCCGAGGCCGCCATCGCTTTCGTCGATCATCAGGGGCTACGCCGACGCATGTACAACGATCTCGAGGTCGGCTCTTATCTGACGTGGCAAGGCTGGCCCCGCTTCCCCGTGTTTCAAGATCCGCGCATCAACGGCTATCCGGAATCGTTCCACGCAGTTCTTCGCCGCGCGGATCTGTCACGCGAAGAATGGCAACACCTGCTCGATGGCTTTTCAGTGGATGCCGCCTTGCTGACCTATCCCGACGTGAACCCGCGGGCCGCGTGGTTCGATCCCGGCAAATGGGCACTCGTCTACCGTGACGCCGATGGATTGGTGTTCACGCGCCGCCTGCCCGAGCGCGCGTCGGTAATCGACGGAAAGGAAATCCCTCTCACCTTCGACTACGGGCCGACGACCGGTCTCCGGCCGGTCCATTTGTCGCAACAGCCACCCGAATCCACGGTCATGCCGTGCGAATGGCAGCGCCGTCTGGGCGATTCCGAACGCGACGTGGGCGACGATCGAGCCGCGATGCACGCCTATGAATCAGCTCTAACCACGGCTTCAGGTGCGTGCCTGGGTTCGGCGTGGCAGGGCGACGTTCGACAGATCTACGGCACGATAGCGTTGCGCCTCGGCCAGTTGGTCAAGGCCGCGGCCCTCCTTCGGGGCCTTGATGCGCCCGAAGCCCGAGCCAACCACGGCTTCGCGTTGCTCCGTCTTGGCCAGCCGCAAGACGCCCTCGCCGATTTCGATGCGGCCCTCGCCGCGCGGCCCGACAGCGACGAACCGCGATTCGGGCGCGGGCTGGCCCTCGAGGCGCTGGGCCGCAGCGCCGAGGCCGCCGCGTCTTTCACGGATCTGCTGGCGCGCTCGCCTACTCACCTGTCGGCGCCTGTGGCACGCGCGCATCTCCGCCATCTTCGCGACTAGAAGGCGATCGACGAACGCAATTCGGTGCTTACACTGAAGCGATGCAAAATCACGCAACGGTCCGCGACGCGCACCAAGGCAAGCTGGGAGTCCGCAGCGTGGAGAGTATCCACAAAAGCACGACCTTTCACTGGGTGGGCAACGGCTTCCAGGTATCCACATACTTCCCAAGCCGGGGTCTGCCGCCCGAGCGGGTGAGCCCATTTGTGTTGATGGACTACGGGCCGCCAAAGGAATTCGAGCCTCTGGCACACGGCAAACGCGGGGTGGGATGGCATCCCCATCGAGGATTCGAGACGGTGACCTTGGCGTGGGAAGGCGCGGTCGCGCACCGAGACAACGCGGGCCACGCCGGGGTCATCGGGCCAGGGGACGTTCAGTGGATGACAGCCGGACGCGGCATCTTCCACGAGGAATACCACGAAGACGGGTTCGCACGCGGCGGCGGTCGCATGCACATGATGCAGCTGTGGGTCAACCTGCCCAGCAAGGACAAGGTTGCTGCCCCCGCCTACCAACCGATCACATCGGCCGACATTCCGCGGGTGAGGCTACCGGATGGCGGCGAGGTCCGCGTCATCGCCGGCGCGTTCGCGGAAGCCCGCGGTCCGGCCCATACGTTTACGCCCATCACGATGTTGGACGTCCGTCTCGAACAGGCCGGGAAGCTGTCCTTCGCCTTGCCCTCGACCCACAACGCGCTGGCCGTGGTCACACGCGGCCGCGTCCGCGCGGGTGAAGAAGTCGCGCGCACCGGTGAGCTGATCTTGTTCGCCAATGACGGCGATAGGATCGATTTTGGCGCCGAGGAAGACAGTCACATGGTCTTCCTGGCGGGACAGCCTATCGAAGAGCCCATCGTCCAATACGGCCCCTTCGTCATGAATTCCATCGACGAGATCCGCCAAGCGATCACGGACGTGGAGACGGGGAAGTTCGGCCCCGTTCCAGCCTAGCTTTTGTCGCTCGGCGTCGCCGAGCACGCGGGTGACTGACCAGCGCGGCACGACCATCAGGGTGCTGAGGTGCGCCGTGGGTGAGGCACTGTTTCGACGGCACCGGATAACGGCAGCAGGTGTCGGGCCCAGGTATGTTATGTAAGTATTTGTTTTTACAAGTAAAATTCAACCATTGCATTTGTCGATCTGAACTTTCATACTAATAAACAGGTGTTCTAAATTACTACTATTACAAACATAAAATCAAAGATCGACAGAGGTCGCGAGTCGCGGATTGGCCGCTACCACATGCTCGGCCTGCTCGCGACCGGCGGCATGGCGGAGGTGTACCTGGCTCTGTCGGGCGAGCTGCACGGATTCCGCACGTTGGTCGTGGTGAAACGAATTTTGCCCCACCTGGCGTCGGACAAGGACTTCATCCGGATGTTCTTCGATGAAGCGCGAATCGTGGCCCTTCTCGATCATCCGAACATCGTGCGGATCATCGAGGTCGGACAGGATCGCGACGAGTATTTTCTGGCGATGGACCTGGTTCAGGGAAAACCGTTGTCCGCGGTGATTCGGAAATCCCTGAAACGGGGAACTCCTCTCACGCAGACACAGTCGGCGTTCCTGGTGGCGCAGGCGGCCGACGGGCTGGGTCACGCGCACGGGCTCGTCGATGCGGGGGGACTTCCCATGAACATCGTCCACCGGGACGTCTCGCCGCAAAACATCTTGGTCTCTTACGCTGGCGCGGTGAAGGTGATCGACTTCGGCGTGGCCAGCATGATGGGTCGCGTGTCGGCGACGAGACCAGGCGGCCTCAAGGGCAAGATCCAATACATGGCACCCGAGCAGGCCGCGTCGGGTCGCGCGGATCGTCGGTCGGATGTGTTCGCGCTGGGCGTCGTGTTGTGGGAAGCGATTTGTGGGCGCCGACCATTTCGTCGCGAAACCGAGATGGAAACCTTGCGTGCCATCGTCGAGGAACCTGTTCCACCTCCGTCGAAGTTCGTGCGGATTCCAGCTCGCCTTGAAAGCATCGTCATGCGCGCGCTTGACCGAAATCCAGCCAATCGGTTTCAAACGGCGCAAGAGATGGCGCTCAGTTTGGAGCGGTACGCATTCGCCAGCCCCGAATTCAATCCCGCGCAGATTTCCACGCTCATGAAGGACCTGTTCGCGTCGGACGTCGCGCGTTGGAAAAAGACGGTTGCGACCGTAAGAGCCACGGAAGGTGAGCCCGAACAGTGGACCAACACCAGCGGAACGTATCTGCACCCCGAGGCGATCGATCTCGCCACGAGGGGAGGCACGGTGGCGTTGCATCCGGTCCCTCACACGCCTCGACCTTTGGTGTCGACCCAGGAGCTTCCGAGTGCGGGCCTTTCACTGCCATCGATTGGGTTCAGCCCTTCGGGCCCGAACTGGCTGAAGCCGAAGCGTCGGCGCCGCATGATCGGTGGTGCCGTGGCTCTGGGAGCCGTCACGCTGGCGATTGGGTTGCTCGTGTTCGAGAATACGCGCCCGACGGCGCCGACGGCTCGACAGGTAATGGCCGAGCCGCCAAACCACCGGATGCGCGTCGAGGCACTGCCACCACGATCGCCGCCAACGACGAATCCCACGGTGCCGACGACGACGACGGACCCACCCCCTCCCCTGGCGGCGCGCGCCCCAACCCCCGATAACCCCACGTCGAGCTCCGGCGTGTCCGACGAGGGCCCGCCCGCGCCGAAGAAGCTCCCGGGCCTGCCCCCGGCTACCACGCTCTTGATCGCGGCTGCCGCGGATGATCCCTCCAAGATCGCTTCCCTGCCGCCTGTCGCGCCGACTCCGACCGTCGATGGCATTGGGGAACGCGATCGTGGGCGGCAGCATGACGCTGCAAACGGCGTTCGGACGAGGGCCGTCGAAGTCGCGAAAGGGAAGCCACAACGATCATCGTCGGCTCCACCGTCATCGCGATCACGGACCTCGAACGGCGTGGTCGCCGCCCACAATACACCGGGGCCCGCGAGTGCCCGGCGTTGCTTCATTCGCGTGGGCACGAAACCCTGGGCGGAAATCTGGATTGACGGCAAGAACACGAACCTGCACACGCCCTACGTGAACGACGTCGCCTGCGGCGAACACACGCTAACCTTTAAGCGCGCCGATCTGCATCTGGTGAAGACGTTCAGGGTCACGGCGGTCGCTGGCGACACCCTGACACAGTCGTTCTCCCTGACCAATGATTGAAGGGTTTCCACGCCGTTTGCTGACCGCGGCGTCGATCCGAGGTCGTTGTCTCGGCTGCGTGCGCTGCCCGCTCTAGCACGCACCCACACGTACCACCGTGGTGCACGTGCTCGGACTACGCGAACATCCACTTGCTGGAGAACGCAACGCACAATGAAATTGTGTTGCGCAAATTAATTCTTGCTTTCCCTTTTATCTTCGTTCACGGTGAATCTCGTCATGAACTCGTTGTTGAAGCGCTCGATGCAAACCGCCGCCGGCAGGACAGCCGCGTGGGGTTGTGTCTATTCGACGGCGAATCAGGTCAAAGATCTGATCCCCGAGATACTTCCAAGCCATTCATCCCCGCGGTTTGGAAAAGAAGCAAAAGAGGAAAGAGGGGGCAGCCCAGGATAAACCCGCAGAAGATCGCGCGTTTCGCAAAAGGGCTGCCCAGGGAAACCTCGGCGGCCCTTTCGTATTTCAGCGCAATCAAAAGGAAACTCTCATGATCTCCGGTCCGTATCAACCCTCGCCGAATCTTCGGCGAGAAGCTCCACGGTGGAGCAAGTGCCCGTAAAGCACCCGCCTCGGCAAGTGAGTTCGACTCTCGCCTCACCGACCGCGCCTTCGTAGTGAAGCGGTCATCAAACGCGCCTTTTAAGCGCTGAATCGTCGGTCCGAATCCGACCGAAGGCACTAGGTACGTCCAATGAATCCCAAGCTTTGATGGCGAGGCGACTCGGTTCTTACCCGAACGAGCCCGGTTCTCTGAAAACTAAATAGACGACGATGAAGCCCGGGCACCATCCCGGGCGATGCGCCCACGAAGCTCAAATGGCTGAGCGCTCGCTTGAAGCACGAGAGGTGACCGTTCGATTCGGTTCGTGGGCACGTTTGTCAGGGTGGAGCTCGGCTGGCTGAGCGCCGCGTTCGGGACGCGCCAGGCCGCACGTTCGAATCGTGTCACCCTGACCATGGGGCCGTAGCTCACACTGAGAAGAGCGCGCGCTTGATAAGCGCGAGGGAGCCGGTTCAATTCCGGCCGGCCCCACAACACGCAGCGGAGCGCCGCGCGCGGCTACAACCGACCGCGAAAGGACGAGGACTCGTCCCGGCATGAGGCGAACGCCACGCCGAGTCGATCGGCAACTGAAAGCAACTCGCCGCACGCGACGCGCTCCGCTGCACCTGTCACTCCCGGTTGGTCTAGCGGCAGGACAGCGGCCTTTGAAGCCGCCTTGGCGTGGTTCGAATCCACGACCGGGAACCAAGACGATCCCTCTTACGCTAACGGCAGGTGAACGCGCTCTGAACGCGTGGGTCCTCGTTCGAATCGAGGAGAGGGAACGGAGATCGGGCCGTACATGGTGGCCGTGGTGTAGTGGCTCTGCATGGTGCGCTGTGAACGCATCGGTGCCGGATCGAAACCGGCCGGTCACCCAACGAAACAAACGGGCTGTCTTCTGGGAAGGCGTTGGACTCCAAATCCGACGAGCGAGGTTCGATCCCTCGACGACCCGCGAACGGAGGGTGCCGCCAAATGGCTGGCAACAGGGTCCGAACCCCTGGGGTATCGCGAAAGCGTACGGCGTTCGATTCGTCCACCCTCCTCCATCTGGCGCGTTCGACTTCCGGCGAGGTCGTCTGCCTTTCAAGCAGGAGAGACGGGATCGACACCCGTACGCGCCACTGCGTCGCTTTCGTCTAGCCCGGCCCAGGACGCTTGGTTCTCAGCCATGAAACGTGGGTTCGAATCCCGCAAGCGACACCACGCCCTCGCCGGCGGAACTGGCGCCGACGCTACGAACGTTGGATTGATGAGGTTCGACTCCTCTCGAGGGCACAGCACGCCGGCGCGCTCGGGATGAGCCAGCGGTCCTCATAAGACCGACTGCGACGGTTCGAGTCCGTCCGCCGGTACCGACCGAGCTTCGTCCAATGGGAGGGCCGCTGTCCTACAACAGCAGACGGGGGTTCGATTCCCCGAGCTCGGACAGCGGGGAGAGTGAAGCGGCGGGGTCGCCGCGACCGGTTGCTAACCGGATCGTGCCTCGCGGCATGACTTTCGAATAGTCCGCTCCTCTTCGAGCAAGTGGCCGAATGGAAAGGCCTCGGATTGCAAACCCGATGCTCGAGGGTTCGATTCCCTCCTTGCTCTCTGCCGCGGATGCCGGTGCAACACGGCCCCCGCACCCAAGCCCGTCGTTCCAGCGAACAGGCCGCACTTGTAGCGCGGCCGCGCCCGGGCCGGCACCGGGGACGGGCTCCATTTCGGGGTGGTGAAGCGGCAACACAGCGCACTGTTAATGCGCCCATCGCAGGTTCGATCCCTGCCCCCGGAGCTTTCGCGCTCGGCGATCGGATCGCAGGCAGGACTTCTAACCCGCCGCTCGAGGTTCGCGGCGAGAGCGGTTGCTCTATAAGCGTAGGGTCGGTGGTTCGAGTCCACCCGCCAGTACCACATCATGCGAGAGTGGCGTAACGGGAGCCGCGCAGCGTTCAGACCGCTGCGACCACAAGGTCGTGGAGGTTCGATTCCTCTCTCTCGCACTATCGGCGCGTGCCGCAAATGGCGACGGGGCCAGCTCAAACCTGGCTTGATGCGGGTTCGACTCCCGCGGCGCCGACCACGTCCAAGTTCCGTCCAAGTTGCGTCCAAGTTCCGTCCAAGTTGCGTCCAAGTTGCGTCCAAGTTCCGTCTCTTCATCGTCCAACACTCGGAGCCCACCATGTCCGCCCAATCTGCCGTTCTCTTTCTCGATCAGTCGTATCGACCGCTGCGCGTCGAGTCGTGGCAGCGCGCCATCGCCGACCTGATGCTCGGGAAGACCGAGATCGTCGAGTACTCGGCCGACCGGACCATCCAGGGCGTCGGGCGCACCTATCCGATGCCCTCCGTGGTGCGGGTACTCCGCCACTTCAAGCGCGACCGAATCCGCCTGAAGTTCTCCCGGCTCAACATCTACGCGCGCGACGCCTTCACCTGTCAGTACTGCGGGGGGCGGCGACAGACGGAATAGCCGCGCGCGACCAGATCGACCAGTGGGGGGCGAAGGGCGGGGATCAGTCCTGCGCGTTTGGCGGCGGCCAGCGTTCCGATCGTTCCGCGCACGGGTAGGTTGTAAACAACCCTGGCGATGCGCCGGGCCTTTCTTTCGTCGACCAGAAGCTGGGCGCCACCACGCTCGATGGAAAGGCAGATGGCCTCGGCTTCACCCAGACCAAGTTCTGCGAGCAAGAGCGCGTCCGCAATCCGAACGGCCGGCACACGTTCCAACCAATCGGCCTCACGAATCTCGACGGCGCCGGGACGTTCCAAATTGTCAGTCACCTCCGCCCAAACGGCGGGCGGAACCAGGACGCTCTTGTAAAGCGTTCGAAGGAGGTCAAGTTGACGAAGGAGCGCGAAGGCAATCAACGGGCCGCTGTCGGCGACGATCACCCTGTCAGCCCGCGTTCAGCTCGTCGCGGAGCTCGTCGCGATCCAGCTGGATCAGCGACGCCCCAAGTCGACCGGCCGCAAACAGAAATTCAGCCCGGCCAAGTCCGCACGCCTCGGCAGCTTTCCCGGACGACAGGCGGCCCATTTCGTAGAGCTTGGTCACCAGCAGGAGCTTCGCCTCTTTCTCGAAATCGGCCACCGACTGCCCCGAGCCCACGAGGACGCTATCCGGTATGTCTATGCTTAACGCGGCCATCTGTCTCTATGATAGCGAGCTGACGCCTGGTTGGTGGAAGGAAGTTCTTGTCGGAGCGCGGGTGGCGACCGCTGTCACGCCATCCTGCAAGGAATTGCTGATGTTTCTTAGCCTATATCGTCTGTCCCAGGACGTCATCTCGGCGGCCTGGCCGGGTCCAGCGGCCGGGTGGGTAGGCAGCCGTGGGCACGTAAACGCGCGGTGCGCTAGGCCGCGTGCCGAAGATTGTCGGCGAGTTGCGTCTCCAGGGTCGAGCGGCTGCTCGGTCAGCCACCGCGTATGGCGCAATTTTTTCGAGGCAGCCATTCGCCCGCTCATCGACCGGTCGGCCTCGAGAGGCGGCAGCACCATGAATGCCCCAATTTTCACTGGTCCTTCGGTACACCGAGGGGCTCTAAGCGTAGGTTGGCCACTATGGCTCGGTAGAGGTTGCGCTTGAGAAGAGCGGCGCCCGAGAAGTGAGTCGCAGGTTCAAAGCGGGGACGGTCTACCCGACGAAGCGCGAACGTTCCTGGCGTTCGAATTGGTCGTAGGCCAGGATTGTTAGCGGCCAGTCCAGTAACCGGTTCGCCGTTTGAGATGAGCGACGGCGACGATCTCGATCTCCTCGTCGGAGATTTCCCGGTAGACGAGCGCATACGGAAAGCGGCCCATCAAGACGCGACGAGAGCCATCGGCGAGCGGCCAGCGCTGAGGACTTTCGAGGACCTCATCCAATTTGCGCCGAACGGTCAAGACGAAGCGGAGCCCGAGGCCAGGTGTTCGTTCGTCGTACCAGGCGGCTGCGTCCTGCAGCTCGGCCTCGGCCATCGGGTTGAAGCGCAGGTGCCTACTTGCCACGGAAGCGCTGCTCGATACGGGCAAAGACCTCGTCGGCGGGGACGGTTTTCACGCGACCGCTGTCAACGTCATCAATACGCCGCTTGATCTCGGCTTCCCAATACTCGCCCAGGTTGGAGGCATCAAGGCTAGCGGACAGCTCCTCGATCAATTCCTCACGTTGCTCCGCGTCGAGCTTCAGCGCAGCCTCGAGAATTTCCTTGGTGGCACCGGCGGACACGATGGGCTTCAGTGTACCCCGGTTCGACCCGGCAGGCCTCGGGGAGTTCGCAGATCGGGACTTGCCGCCCGCTAGTAGCGGTTAACACGAACAAGCGCGTTCCTGGGGTTACAGCCTCACCGACAAGCTCGCTACCGCTCCGACCGGCGGCGGATGTTCGCCGCTTGGCGGCAACCAACGCGCAGGTTAGCCACCAACACCGCTATGAGCCCGCCAACTCAAGTGATTGCCAATCTGGGATGCCGCCGCGAACCAGTACGGCCCGTATCACATCTGCTGTGACAGTGGTCGCTTCACGAACGACCTCCACCGACGGCCTCTTCCCGAGGCCTTGCACCTTGATCTCGGAAGGGAGGATGCCGTCGTGAACAAGCGCGCTTCGGATCGAGTAGAGGGCCCCGACCGTGCGCCGTACAGCCAGTTTGTCCTCGGTCGACCCGCCAACGAGAAGAGCGGCGCGCAGTGCGACCTTGAAGGTGTTTTCGCCCGCACCATCCACAAGGAGGATCTCCAAGGCAATCGACAGGTCCAGCGCGCGATCACCGTGCAGCGGCCTGCGGACAGCTTTGTTCAGGCGTGACAGAGCAAGACGAACCTTCGCGCTGGGCGGGTTTGACAGCGCCAAGAAACCTGCGACGGCCGCCGTAGATGCGGACGACGTCAGTGCTGTTAGCTGGGTGTGATACGACGGAACAACATCCTCCATCGTTGTAGTGATGCCCCCGTACAACGCAAGGTCGCCCAGGTCAGGATCAGTGAACTGAAACCAATAGCCGGCGCCAACGGGGCAGGATGGGCATTTCCGGGGGACTAGCTTCGTCGGGGCTGTGAGTATCGACGGTTGAAGGCCTCGATGAACTCGGCAGGACCGCGTTGCCGTTGTCGACCACGCGGCCCACGCGAGGATATTCGAAAGCCAACCGAGCCGCCCAAGCGGGGGATAATTCGGCAAGAGGGGGGGAAGGAGGGGGCCGGTCCCGGCCGGCCTGTCGTTCGCGAGCCAGTCGTAGTCAGAGGCCCGGCGCCCTCGAGACCCGTCTCGGGCGCGCTTTGCAGAACGATCCGACCGCCGTATGCTCCCGATCGGGATGGGGTCCGGAGTGATATTCATCGCGTTCGGTCACAGGTGCTCGACCGCGGCGATACTGGATAGGTGTCAGCTCGCCGGAGAATCATTCCCTTTTGACGGGATCGTCTCCAAGCTGAACGTCGTCAGGGATTGCCTTGAAAACGACTTCAAGCACTTCCTGGACCTCCGTCACTACGTGAAGGTCCAGACGGCCACCGTCAACGTCATCGACGGCGTCGTGCAGGAGATCCTCACCGAATGCCCCAGCGTCAACCGATACTACGAGGACGCGAACCGGCCCAGCGCCGGCCAGGACCTGACCGGCCGATCGACCTACCACCTGCAGCTGGCGCTCACCCACCACGACCTTCTCTCGTCGGAGGACCACGAAGCCTTCACGCGGAGAATCCGACGGCTGCGTGAGGTACTCACGCAGGGCAAGCGGAAGGTCTGTTTCTACATTCATCCCCTCCTGGGAACCAACGACTACGACAAACAGAAGGACGATCTACTCGACGCGTTCACGAAATTCGGCGGGTTCCTGGCCGAACGCTACACGAACACCTCCGGACTGTTTTTCATCCTGGTCAAGGCGCGGGATCGCGTGCCCGCGGAGAACAACGTCCTTTTGCTGAAGACTGACGCCTGCGCCGTTCATGTGATCTACGTGAACCCGGAGTTCATGGATGCCGGCGCGCCCTTCGCGGGAAATTACGAGCGAGAGCTCCAGACCATGATAGACATCGTTCGACGGGAGGCGTCTTCGACGGCGCCGACGTACAGCATCTACTTTCCCTTGTTCGACGATCCCGAGTCCGCGAGCAACGAGGTGCGCCTCACGCAGGAAGGCCTGTTGGCCCATCCGCGGGTGCACCTGGTCGATCGGCCGGAGCTCGCCGACTACTTGATTCTTTGTCAGAACCACCTGGTCGACCACAACCCGTTCCACGTCCGGTTTGGCCCGATCAAGGACAAGTACAAAGAAAAGACGATCATGCTCGACTACGGTGACGACCCCGGGATGATCTTCGACGCGGCCGACTTCAGGTGGCGCCTCTATTTCAAGCGCAGCACCGTCGACCGCGAGAACGGGCGGGCCATTAGCTACGGCGATCTTGCCGTTCAGCCCACGGCATACTGCGTCGCCAACGACATGTGCGACCCGCCGGCCGGCGATGACGGCACGCGCGGCCTGGATGTGTCCTGTCTCTTCGATGACAGCGTGCTCGAAACGCCCCATTTCATGATGGCGCGGGGACGGCTGTTGAAATTCGCCAAGCGATTGGCCGCGACCCATCGCCACCTTTCCACCCAGATTGGCACGGTGTCCGAATGCGGTCCGGTCGGTCGGGCGCGCATCGATCCGAGATACAAGCAGTGCCTGTACGACAGCAAGATCATCCTTCATGCCAACCCGGATCCGTGGGAGGGCGATTCCAGGCTCTGGGAGGCGCTGGCCTCCGGCGCCCTGGTGTTCGTCGACAGACTCCACGCCCCCATCAAGAATCCCCTGACCGATGGCGAGCACCTGATCTTCTACGACCTGACCGACGAGGGGATGGAAACCCTGGAACGGAAGATCATCCACTATCTGAACGACGACCTCGAGAGACAACGCATCGGGATGCAGGGGCGGGCCTTCGTTCTCGAGCATCACCGATCGGTCGACCGCGTCAGCGAGATCATTCACGAGCTCGAACGCACGACCCCCGAGGCAACGGGCGCGATCACGCGCGCGACCGGAACCACATACACCCTCGACGTCATCGTCTCGATTGCGACCGGATACAGAGACGTCGACCAGTACCGTCAATTCGTCTCGACCCTGCGCAGAACCGGCGCCACCTGCCCGATCCTTCTGGGTATCTCCGACGGGCCGGAGTACGAGCCGGTCAAGAGGTATCTGCTGGACAACTCCGTGAACACCTTCATCGTCCCGCCCATCGCGCCCGCCAGCAAGGTCGTCAACGGATACCGCTTCGCGCAATACCGGGACTGGCTGCGCGATCTGGATTTTCGATATGCCCTGATGATGGATTTCCGGGATGCCTATTTTCAGCGCGACCCGTTTGTCGACGGGGACCATGTCATGCGGGACTGCGACCTGTATCTCATGTCGGAATTCCAGCTGCTCACGGTCGGGAATCACCCGAATGGGATGAACTACGCGTGGGTGGCGGAGCCCTTCGGGAAGGCGGCGGCGGATGCGATTGCGGACAAGGTCATATTGAATTCTGGCGCGATCATGGGGCGCAAGAACGCCGTCATGAAGCTCCTCGATGCTCTCTCCGAAACGGCGGCGCCGCAGAACTTCGACTTCGCGGACCAGGGCACCCTGAACTACCTCGGGCATACGGGACGTCTCGACCACTGCGGTCGGATCAAGATCGCCCGGGCCGGCGAAAGCGTCGTCAACAACTGCGGCTTCACCGAGCTCGACCTGCTTCGGGAAAGACGCGCCATCACCGCGGAGGACGAGGCACGAATCGCGTTCATTCCGCGGGACGAGCGGGGAAGGCTGAAGCTCTATCGCGATCACGAAGGCTGGGTGCTGGATGACGACGGCAGCATCTCCACCGCCGTGCATCAGTACGACCGTTTCCTTCCGGAGATGGGTCCCTTCGTATCTCGGCTCTCAGACCATGAATGTCCGGAACGTGTGTTCGTCAACAGCGGGAACCGATCCTACCGGGGGGAAAGATATACGCTGTCATCCCGCGCGGGCCTCAGACCCGATGCCGTGCAGCGGCTGATAGGGAGGATCAAGAGCCTGCCCGTCGACCGGAAGCCGCTGCTGGTCGTCGACGCGGAATTCAGGCGCGGGTTCGCCTTCGCATACGGAACCCTGAATGTCGACCTCCTGTTCGAGCCGGAGGCTTTCCGGCAGAGCTTTTTCGATCCGTCGTGCGACGCGCGGGCGCGCGCGCGGTTCTTGGACAAGTGGGGTTACGGCGTCGGCTTCGTGGACGAAAAGGAAATCTTCCTGGAATGGCGCGCACCGCGGAGCGCCGCGGGGACGGCGCGGAGCTTCGCGGAGGCGCGCGCGCAGGCTGAACGGTGGACCTTGCCCGCTCCCATAACCGACAGGATTCAGCACATTACCTCGGCCTGGAAAGGACACGAGGAGTTTGCCGTCAAGCTGGTCGAGTTCATCAAGCCCGAAGTCGTGGTGGACCTCGGGGTTGACTACGGGTTCTCGGCGTTTGCTTTTGCGTTATCCAACATCGGAACCGTTTACGGAATCGACTGGTTCCAGGGAGATGAGTACGCCGGGCACAGGACCACCTACGAACGGGTCCTTGCTGAAAAGGAGAACCTGGATCTGAGAAACGTCGTCATCATCAAGGCAGAGTTCGCGGAGGCCGCCAGGTCATGGGACCGCAAGATCGATGTCCTGCATATCGACGGCGACCACGGCTATGAATCCGTGAAGCAAGATTTCGAGCAGTGGGCAAGCTTTGTCAGGGACGACGGCATCATCCTGATGCACGACACGATGTCATTTCCCGAAGACGTGGGCCGGTTCTATGACGAGCTTCAGTTGCCGAAGTTCAATTTCACACATTCACATGGTCTTGGGGTCGTGTGTAAGAACAGAGCACTGTTGGACAGGGTCGTCAGGTTGTAGGTCGTATGATCTACGACTACATCGTGGTGGGAGCCGGGCTGTTCGGTGCTGTCTTTGCCCGCGAAGCCAAGGACGCGGGCAAGAGCGTCTTGGTGCTCGAAAAGCGCGACCACGTCGGCGGCAATTGCTACACGTATGAGTTCGAGGACAGCGGGATCACGGTTCCCCTGTACGGGCCTCATATCTTTCACACGGACTCCCTGGAGATCTGGAACTATCTGCATCGTTTCACGGAGTTCAACCGCTATCAGCATCGTGTCCTCACGACACACGGGAATAGGGTTTATGCCTTGCCCATCAACCTGGGCACGATCAACGCGTTCTACGGAGTCAACCTCAAGCCCGGCGAGGTCGGCGCCTTCATTCAGCGGAAGATCCCGGTCAATCCCCAGCCGATGAACTTCGAGGAAAAGGCCATCTCGCTCATCGGTCCTGATTTGTACGACGCGTTCTTCAAGGGCTACTCCACGAAACAGTGGAACACCGATCCGATCAAGCTACCGGCAGAGCTGATCACGCGGCTGCCCGTCAGACAGTCGTACTACGACTCCTACTACGATGACCGCTACCAGGGAATGCCCCTCGGCGGCTACACCCCGATCTTCGATGGCCTTCTGAAGGGCATTCCGGTCGAGCTGAAGACGGACTTCATCGACGCCAAGGACCACTGGTTCGCGCGCTGCCGCAAGGTCGTCTACACGGGGCCGGTGGACGAGTACTTCGACTGCTGCCACGGAAGACTTCGCTGGGGATCTGTTCGCTTCGAGACCGAGTCGCTCGGCGTCTCGGACTATCAAGGAACCAGCGTCATGAATTTCGCCGACCCCGACGTCCCTCATACGAGGATCGTCGAACCCAAGCATTTCTATCGAGAGCGGAGGTTCACGGAGGAGCGCACGGTCATCATTCGCGAGTATTCCTATTTCGATCCCCTGACGCCGTACTATCCGGTGCGATTGGCCGACGATCTCGAGTTGCTGGCGAAGTATCAGGCGCTGGCGTTGGGCGAACCCAATGTCATCTTCGGAGGCAGGCTCGCCGAGTACAAATATTACGACATGGACGACATCATCGGCGAGGCGCTGCGCGCGGCCAGAAAGGCGGGTCACTGATGGTCCCGGCGTCCATCGATGTCCGCTGACGACAAGGCGATCTTCGTCGCGATCGCGTCCTACGCCGACCCCGAGCTGCCGCGAACGCTGGAGGATTGCAGCGCGATGGCGCGGGCGCCGGAAAGCCTGCGCTTCGGAATCTGCTGGCAGCGTGACCCGCACCGCGGGATCGACGTCGAGCGGTTCAAGGCCGATTCCCGGTTTCGCTTCATCGACAGGACCGTCGAGGAGAGCCAGGGCGGGCCGTGGGCCCGCAACCTGGCGCAATCGCTGTGGCGCGGCGAGGCCTACACGCTCCAGGTGGATTCGCACATGAAGTTCGAACCGGACTGGGACGCCCGGCTGATCGAAATGCTGGAGACGCTGCCCGCCGAAAAGCCGATCATCACCATGAACGCCCCGCTGTTTCACTACGACGACGACGGGAAGCTGCAGCGCGTTTTCGACATGGGCGTGCCGACCACAAAAGTGAGCAGCTGGACCGAGGACGGTGGATGGGCGCCCTGGTTCGATTTCGGGACGCCCAACCAGCAGCGACCCGGAAGAACCCGCTTCGTGAACGGCAACTTCGCCTTCAGCCGCGGGCAGTGGAACGTCGAGGTCCCCCAGGATCCGGACCACTACTACTGGGGCGAGGAATTCAGCATCACCGTTCGCAGCTACACCTGGGGCTATGACCTGTTCCTGCCCACCGACGTGGTGGCGTGGCACATGCTGCATCGCCATGCCCCACCGCGGCGTCACTGGGAGCATGGCGAGGAGGTGATTCAACGGCGCAACGCGGTCGCGCTGGACCGCTTGCGGCGCCTGGTTTACGGCGATGAAGGACACGGGCTTGGCCCCTTCAGTCTCGGGCAGGTTCGCTCGTTGCACGACTACGAGCTGTACGCGGGCTTCGATTTTCTCAACAAGCGCGCCCATCCCGACGTGTTCACCGGAGCCAATCCCGATCCCGTGACCATACGCGCGGAGGCGGACTGGGCCCGCTGTGTCACGTTCGCCCAAGCCCAAACGTCGGGGCTGGTGGCTCCGGTCTGACGACGGCGAGGCGCGCAGACAGGATGGCTCCCACGTGGACGACGCCGGTCATCGCCTTCGGGCCGGCGAAGAGGATCATCGGCTTTTGGCACATCGGTGCCGTCGGCGACTGGCGCCGGATCATCGCCGAGCAATATTCGAAGTTGAGGACGTCGGGCCTCTATGACGCCAGCGAGAAGATTGTCGTCGGTTTCATCGGGGGCGAAAATCGGGAAGGGGAGTTGAACATCCCGATCCTCGGCGACCCAAAGTTCGAGGTGTTCGCCACCGCGCACGTCGAGGACTACGAATTCCCCACCCTGGCGAGAGCCTGGCAAGAGTCACAGGAGAGACAGGAACCGTTTCTTTGTTACTACTTCCACACCAAGGGAGCGTCGCTGGCGGCCGCGCCGCAACAACAGGCGGCGAACGCGTGGCGCGCGTACATGGAATACTTCAACATCGAGAAATGGCGGGAGTGCGCGACGGTGCTCGGCGCGTACGAAACCTGCGGCGTGGAGCTTCAGTCCGAGGATAGCCACTACAGCGGCAATTTCTGGTGGGCGACGAGTGACTACATCAAGAAACTGCCCGATGGATACCGGTACTGGCAACAGAACAGGAACAACCGGGTGGCGGCCGAATTTTATCTGTGCCAGGCTCGCCCGAAGGCGTACTGCTTCAACGACTTCGTGGAAAACCTCTACGACCACGAGATCTCCCCGGAGCGATACCGAAGATGACCGATGACCCCAAGCTGACCAGCCGCCAGCAGTCGGTTCTCGAGTCCATGCGCGGTGCCATCAAGACACCGCCCCTACCCGTCAGGAGCTGCGGCGACTGCGCGAAGTGTTGCGAGGGGTGGCTGTCGGGGTCGGTCTACGGTCACGCCTTTTCCCCCGGCACGCCTTGTTTCTTCCTGGAGAAGACCTGTTCGATCTACAAGGATCGGCCGGTTGACCCGTGCAGGCACTACCGATGCGGCTGGCTGGCAGAGGACACATTTCCCATGTGGATGAAGCCGAACCTGGTCAATGTCATCATCACCAAGCGCGAGAACAAAGAGCGCAAGATATCGTATTACGTCATCGATCAGGCTGGCGACGGGTTCGACCAGAAGGCGCTGAATTGGTTGGTCGGCTGGGCGACGCGTACGAATTCCAACATCGAATGTTGTTTTGGCGGAGAAGTGAAAAGAATTGGCTCGCCCGAATTTGTCGCCATGTAGGTGAGTGCGAGGTGAAGCGCGGCGCTGGCCCGCTAGACTGGAGCATGGCGCTCCTGTATGCTGCCGGACGAGGTACAGCGGGTGAGTGACGGGGACGACACCAAGACCAAGGAGCAGCTGCTCGCCGAGATCGAGGGCCTCAAGGCGGAGCTCGAGCGGCGGGAGCGCGAGACCGGCAAGCACGCATCGGAGGCGTCGTCCGCCCCGGCGTTCTCGGTCCCCATCACCCGCCGCGAATCGCTGGTGAGCTGGGTCGCTCCGGTGATTCTGTCGTTGCCCGTGGTGCAAGGGGCGGGCATTGTCTTTGGCTCCGGTACGGCCCACGCGGCGCCGGCACCGACGAAAGCCGGCCGTTGCATCATTGCCCCGACCGCCACGCCGACGGCCAAGCCGACGGCCAAGCCGACGGCCAAGCCCACGGCCAAGCCCACGGCTTCACCCACCGTCAGCGGCAAGGCCAAACCAACGTTCACCCCGACCGTGGCTCCGACCTTGGGCATGGCCGCCGCGCCGGACTCCCGTCCCAGCCTGGCTGATTTCATAGCCCTCGGCAGCGCGCGCGCGCTGTGCCGCGATCAAATCGCCGCGTAGGGTATGTGAGAGGCAGGCGGTGAGCATCGCGCAACGTTTTGCCGCGCGTCCCGGTCCGGCCTCGAGTCCGCGGCCGAGACGGCGGCCGGGGTTCGCCGCCTTTCCCGTGGCCAACGAGCTGGTTCTGCTGTCGCCGGAGGGCGACATCGCGCACGCGCTGAACGAATCGGCCGCCGGTGTCTGGAACCTTTGCGACGGCGCGCACGCGCCGCTCGACATGCTCGCGGCGCTGCGGGCGCGGTACGACGGTAACAACGTCGACATCCTCGCCGACGTCACCGCGGCGCTGTTCCGATTTCAGCAGCTGGGCCTCGTCGACCTGATTGCGCCGTCCGCGGGCGCCGCGGAGGCCACGGCCCTTCCGGGGTCCGCCACGCTGCCCGCGCACGGGCCCCGCGTGCATTTCGTCTTCGGGATCGAGGATCGACCCTACTTTCATTGGCAGCTGGGCATCCTCTTCGAATCACTCGTCGGTCAGCTCAAGGCGGGTTGGGACATCACGGTGGTCGTGTGCAACGACCATCAGGAACCATCCGCCGCGCTCGCCCGGTTGATCGACGTGTACCGCGTCCGCGCGGTCACCGGGGACAACCACGCACACAGCCACCAGATCGATTTTTCGGCGCATCAGGGTGGCTATGCGGCCTTGAACCGCGTCGAGGCGTTGAAGGCTATCGCCGCCACCGTCGCCCCCGACGACATCGTGTGCCTCATGGACACCGACCTGTTCCTGTGCGGCGATCTGCGCGCGGACCTCTTCCCCATGGGCAATGCCCTGGCATCGAACGATATCGTCGACGACAGGCTGTTCCTTGGCCGCGGGAGTGACGAGCAGGGCATCGATCTGCAGAAGCTCCTGGGCTCTCTGGGCTGTGACAGACCGCTCAAGCGTGGTGGCGTGACCGTCTTTCTGAACGGGGCCACCGTCGGCAATGACAAGGTGATCAAGGACTGCTTCCGGTTCGCCCAGATCATCTACTTGCTGGGCAAGACGGCGGGGCTTCCCGAGCACAACCTCTGGATGGCGGAAATGGCGTGCTTTTCCATGGCGCTGACCGCGAACGGGATCGACTACCAGTTGCTGGACGTCCCGCAGTTCGCTGTGCCCGAGCCGCAGCAGGCGACCATGCCCGCCGGCTCGTTCTTCCACTACTACGCCGACGTCAACGACGGCCTCGGCGGGCCATTTCAAGGCTCGGAGTGGAACAAACAACTTTTCGGCGACCGGGACTTCCTGGCCGAGAATCTGGAGAGCTTCCGCAAGGGCGCCCGCAGCGAGGTCGAACGACGCTTCCTGGATCTGTCGATCGCCGCCAGAAGGAGACTGCTTGAAGCCCGCGCCGATTGACGCCCAGCCGTTGGTTCCGGCGTTTGAAGCCCCGGAATACCTGCGCAAGAAATGCGAGACCATGCAGGCCGACGCGCCATACCTCGGCCTCGGCTACAAGAAGGCAACGCTGGAGGCGCGCCTGTATGAACGGCTGATCACCCACTTTCGCGCCAACATCGAGCTCTTTTCCCCCGAGGACCCGGTGGATGAGATCAGGACCGCCGCCAGGCAGACCATCCCGACGCTGATCTACGAGGATCAGACGTTCAACGCGCAGCTTGCCGAAGACCTGAGGCCACTGCACGAAGAGTGGGCGGGCGTGCCGCTGGTCCTGTCCAACTGCTACGGGATCCGCTGCTATCAGCGCGGAACCTTCCTTTACAACCACGTGGATCGCCAACCGCACTTCGTGAGCTCGACTATTTGCGTCGACTCGGCGCTCGACTCTCCCTGGCCGCTCTCCATCGTGGACATCGATGGCCAGGGGAACCAGATCAGCACGGCCCCGGGAGAGCTCGTCTTGTACGAGGGGACCCGCCTCGCGCATGGCCGGCCCTATCCGCTGGATGGAGACTTCTACGCGGGAATCTTCGTCCACTACACCCCCGCCGGCGGGGTTGGGCAGGCGGACAGGAAGAAATAGATGCGATATCTCTACTACACGAACTATCAATCCGGGGTCGCCGGTCTTTCGAACGGCATCATGTCGATCGAGGTCGGCGTCATCCTCGCCCATCTGACGAACCGCCTGCTGGTTCTCGATGGCAACGTGCCGCCGCCCGCCAACATCGTGACCTACAACGGCCGCGTGAGTAATCTGAGGCCGAGCCGAATCACCGATCTGCTCGATATTCCCGTACCGTGGGTCGAGCCTGACGCCGTCGCGTTGAAGGGGCTCGCCAGCCTCGAGCTGACGAGCTTGTCCTTGGGAGATCTCGCCTTCTATTTCCCGAAGACGCTGGACCTGTCGACCAGCGACGCGAGAAGCTTCGCCCGTGACCGCGATCATTGGCTCACGGTGACCGGGGAGTACGATCGCGTTCCCTTGCTCCGGCTCTCCGAGGAGCCCTTGGTCCCCGGCACCGCGCGCCACCGCGACAACCTTTGCTCCTACAGCTACCTCTTTTACCTCGACGAGGAGTCACGGCGATCGGTCTACCGCCTGCTCCAGCGCATGCAGGCCAAGCCGCCTTTTGCCGAGCTGGCCGCGCGTGTGGCCCGCGACATCGGCCCGTTCAACGCGGTCCACCTGCGGCGGGGCGATTTCAAGGTCACCTATGGCGTGACGACGCTGGACCGCAAGCCTTACGAGGCGATCGAGGCCATGGATCAGGTGTTTGGCCGGAAGGAGCCCCTGGTCATCGTGACCGACGAGCGTGACGACCCATTCTTCACGGAGATCAAGCTCGCCTATCCCGATCACCACTTCGTCGACTGGCACATCCTGGACAACTACGGCGCGCAATTCGCGGGCCTGCCCCAGACCGACAGCCTGAGCCTCGCCCATCTGTCCCAGCTCGTTGCCGCCGACGCGAAGGAGTTCATCGGGACGATGACCAGCACCTTCACCGGGCTCATTCAGCGCTACCGCGGGAACCGCGGCAAGAACGAGGTGTTTCGATACCTCTGGAATGAGCTTCCGCGCTCATACGATGGTGTCGAACGCGGTCGACATGCCATCAGCGAATGCATCCCGCTCGATCGGGGTCAGATGATCGAGCAGTTCCCGGGGCCCTACTCGTGGAACCGGGTCAGCCAGCTGCTCAACCCCGCCTGGATGCGCGAATGGCCGGAGAGCTTCCTTTTGCCCCAGGTGGTTGCCACCGGGGCGCTGGTGAGGAAGCCGGTGAGTCGTGGTGATGCTGTCGTCACGCCGCATGTTGCCGCGTCCAGGCTCTCATCTGTCATTCACGTCACCTTCGAGAATCTGCAGGTGGCGGTCTGGTCCAAGGACGCGGCCGTGCTCCAGCGATTGGCTCCGGAGCTGGGTGCGCACCCGGACACCCCCGCCTGCAACGTGATCACCAGTTTCGATATCTCCACGATCGACGAGAGTGACGACGGCTTCCGCATCGAGCAGCGGGGGAGTGACGGCGCGGCGTCGTGCGATAAAGCGCGGCTGCCCGTC
>JADGRC010000326.1 GCA_017881245.1 Pseudomonadota bacterium | reverse complement strand
GCGCGACGAGGAGGAATACTCGACGTATTGCGACGAGGAGCAACGCAGCCGGGCGGGATGGATCGTCGCCCCAATCGGTACAGTTATCTTCGAGCGGGTCCTTAGGGAACCCCCGCTTGAGAGCGCGGCTCTGGGTTGACCTGTCGCCCCGCCATGCCAGGCTTGAACATGCCAGGCTTCGAAAGACGAAAGGATCGATGCGATCGAAGTTCCTTCCCGTTGTCGTTCGCGCTGTCGCGCTTGGCGCTCTTGCTCTGCCCCTCGCGTGCGACGGCGGCGGCGAAATGGCCGGGCAACCTGGCGATGACCGACTTTTCGTGCCCGCGGGCTTGTCCAACACCAACATCGATGGACAGGACGATGGGCCGACGCTGATAGCCTTCACCCTGGTGCAAGAAGGCACCGGCCCCAAGCTCTACGCCGCCGTCAAGAACAATTTGGACACCCCGGCTTGCGAGGCCGGCATGACGACTTACTTCGTCGACAAGGCCGATCAGGTGGTGACCAGCTCGGGCAGCGTCCTGCTGAGCGGACGGCTCTATCGGCTGAGCGATGGAACCATCATTTCGTGCATCGACCCGGGCCAGGTCGCCATGACCGCCTCGACCGATCTTCCGAGCACCCTGATGATCGACGACCTGGGCTTCCTCGAGCACCTGTTCCCTACCTTCATCGTGGCGGGAATCGTTCCCACCGCTGGTCTCACGGTAAGCGAGGTACATGCCGTCGCAACAGGCGCCGGACACGCGTACAGCGGCACGGTCACGAACGGGCTCGATGTGACCGTAAGCGCGCCCGCGGTGGCCATCTTCCCGGTGAATCGGGTCGGCCGGCCGCTCGGCGTTGCGACGGGCAGCGCGACTGTCGACCTTCCACCCGGCGGCAGCTGGACCTTCGAAACCAGTGTCGTGGACGATCTCGGCGTCGACTACCTCGCGTACCCGACTGCTTCGATCGCGCAGTAGCCCGACCTGTCGCGGGCTACTGCGGCGCTCCGTTTGCGATCCACTGCTGAACGCCATCGAGATAGTCCGCCGGCGTGCAGTTGTCCACGCACCCGAGGGGCATCTGGGGAAGGTAGTCCCCGCAAAGACCCTTCTGGGCGAGGTAGAAGGCGCTTTGGTCTGGAAGACCGGGCATGACGAGGACGCGATTTCCACAGAGCGTCGATACGAAGGTTGTCAGGGCCGTGTAGAGCTTTGCGTCGCCAATCCCCGCCATGGTCGGCGGAGTATCGCCGTTGTGGCATCCCGATCCCGCGCACTTGATCTGGACAATCTGGCTGACCGTCGCGAAGTTGGCGTATTGCGAGCTGCTGCCTCCCGATCCGGTAGCGCCGCCCGTCGAGGAGGAGCCGCCGGTCCCCGCGCCACCCCCACCGCCCGTAGCGCCGTCAGCCGTGCTGCCTGAGCCGGCGCTCGCTGTGCCGCTGTCGATCGAGCGGCGATCGTCCACCCTGCAGGCGACACCCGTCACGAGCAAGGCGAACATGAAGACGGGAAACTGTCCGACGAGGGCGGAAATGCACTTTCTGTTTGTCTTGAGAAGCGGGAACATCGTGTGCGTCAAAGAAACGTCCCCTCCCGAAGTCGAGGCAAACCACGACTAGCTGCCCGCCAGGAGCTCTTTGTATTCTCCCGGGTTCGTGATCGAGGCGGGGTTCGTGCCCCCACCCTTGAAGAGCTTGCTATCGTCGTACCTTCCGTACTTGGTGACCGGCTGCGTTCCACCCTTCACCGGGAAGCCGTCCGAACCGGCCTTGACTCCGATGGCGTTCATCAAGTTGCAGAAATACTTGTTGATGGGCATCGTGGCCGCGCTCGCCGGAGTTCCCGCGCTGTCAAGGTTGGAAAGGGTCGACCCATTCACACAATCGCCGTCGCTATTCCCGACGGACAAATCGGTCTTGGCGCCCTCCACATTCACGGCCCAACCGGTCTTGAAGTAGCCCGCGCAATTCCCCGCCTGGAGGATCGGCAGGTTGTTGAGGTTGTGGCTATCGCCGTCCGACATCTCGTTGAACCAGACCGTCGCGGTGTTGTCGAGCAGGGTTCCGTTGCCTTCCGTGAAGCTGTCGAGCTGGCCGACCAGGTAGGCGAATTGCTGTGCGTACCAAAGATCGATTGCGTGGAGCATGTCCATGACACCGTTGACGCACGCACCGCCCATGTTGGCATTGCCGATGCGGTGGGATAGGCCATGCGATTCCGTGTTCTGGTTCAAGAATGAAAAGGTGTAGTTCGGGGGCATCTTCATGAAGATCACGCGGTTGGAGTCGCAGATGGCGGAAAGCACCGCCAGATTCATCATGACGGGCCCGACCTTCGAGATGTCGTACGAGAGGCCGCCACCCGCCTGCACGGATTGGCTGGTCAAGCCGAGCTTCGTCGCGGTATCCGCGCTGCACTGGGCCGAGACCGCCGTCGTCGTCTGGTGAAGAAGCTGGGCCCAGGCGTCGAGCTTCTGCTGGTCGGCCGTGCTCATGGGGGTTCGCTTCAAATTGGTCAGGTCGTCCCGTACGATGTCGATGATGCTGTTGCCTCGCGCAACCTTGTACGTGTCCGACGACACTGGGCCTTTACCGAACAGGTTGGTGAGACTGCTGTAGACTTGCTGAGCCGACCCATAGCCAGGGTTGATCGTGTTGGGCGCGCTGAACGAAATGACCGCCTGGGTATTGCTGGCGCTGCCGGACACGCCGCCGATCTGCAGGAAGAGTGGAGCGGCGCCACTCGGATTGACCTGCTCGGCGCACACGAAATCGAGTGAACGGTCGATGGCCGTGGCGGTGAACTTACCGTCGTCAGGCGTCACGGGCTGACAGGTGAAGTACGATCCACAGACCTGTGTGTGGGGGTCGGTGGTTTGGCCGAGGGACCCCTGGAAGCTCCACTCGTTCATGGAGCGAATCCCACGAACCATCAGAAGCTTGGCTGCGTACGGCGCCATGGACGAGAGCGTCTGATTGTTCTTGTAATCATCGGAGGTCAGCTGGCCGTGAGACTTCGCGGGGAACCATCGATCGGTCAAGCAGCCGTAGTGGGTGAAGTACACAATCAGCCGCTTCGGCGG
>JADGRC010000325.1 GCA_017881245.1 Pseudomonadota bacterium | reverse complement strand
TCGAAATCCCCATCGATGGCCAGCACGTGCGCGCCGTTGGCGAGCGGCTGCACCAACTGCGCGGTCGACACCTTGCCACGCGGCAAAATCACCATGGTCTTGATCGCGGCCGCCGCTCCGTAGGCAGCCAGCGCCGCCGATGTGTCGCCCGTTGACGCGCAGGCGACGGCGCGAATGGGACGACCCTCCGCGATCATCTGTTTGACGGTCGACACCAACACCGTCATGCCCAAGTCCTTGAACGATCCCGTGTGCGAAACGCCGCACTGCTTGATCCAAAGGTCCGGCAACCCGAGCTCGCGGCCATAGCGCTCGGCCCACAGCAAGTTGGTTCCCCCTTCCAGCATCGACACGACGTTTTCGTCCTGGATGTGCGGCTGCACCCATTCTTTTTTTCCCCATACACCCGACCCATACGGCCACTGAGTACGCTGATACCGGTCGTCGAACAGCTTGATCCAGGCGGCGGCGCTCCGCGCTTTCAAGTGTTCGATGTCGTGAACGACCTCCAGCAAATCGTGGCACTTGGGACATCGATAGATGACCTCATCGAGCGGATACTCGCCGGCGCAGCCCGAAATGCAGCGGAACACGGATTTGATCGGCATGGCGCCCAATTTACCCGAACGCCCCTGGAGTTGCAGTGTTTGCCTGGCCACGCGTCGATGCACGGAGAAAGACGGGAAAGCCCTGAATGCCGATGTTGAGGTTGCAGCGACTGGCTGGCCAGGGGTCGATGGACGGTCGCTTCAAGGAGGTCGCGGTCAGCAGGTGCCGTGGGCGGTTCGCCCTCAGCTGGTAGCTGTCAGCTTTAGCGGGTCTCCTCGGGCCGTCACCCTAGGCGCGTCGGCCCGAATCGTGGCTTCCCAGGTTTTCCTTGCGCCTCGGGCACGAGCCCCCCATACTGCCCCCAGTACCAGGGCATTGTCCTGCCTCTCACGGAAACGCTGAGCGCGCCAGGGATCGGTCGGCGCTCGCTGTCCGTTTCACGCAGGATCCCCAAAACCATCCCCAAACTCGGCGACTGCTTCGCCCAAGACTTCGAGCCCGTCGGCTCTCACCACGAGAGCGGCGCCGCGGGCCCGGTGGCCGAGCTGGACCATCCGTCCAAGAAAGTAACACAGTGAGTTCATTCGTATCCTTGGGTCTCATAGAGCCCCTCACCCGCGCCCTTGCCGAGGAAGGCTATACCCTGCCGACCCCGATTCAGGCGCAGACCATCCCGTTGATTTTGACCGGCAAGGACGTGCTTGGTTGCGCGCAGACCGGAACCGGAAAGACGGCGGCGTTCGCGTTGCCTCTCATGCAACGCCTGGTCGCCTCCAAGACATCCCGCACGCCGCGCGGCGCGCGGGTCCTGGTGATGGTTCCGACACGCGAGCTCGCGACCCAGGTCAGCGAGGCGTTCGCCGCCTACGGTCGTCACCTGCCGTTGTCGCACACGACGGTTTTCGGTGGCGTCGGACAGCAGGTTCAAGTCCGCGCGCTTTCGCGCGGTGTCGATGTCCTGGTGGCCACGCCCGGACGCTTGCTGGATCTCATCAACCAGCGTCACGTGGCTCTAGGCGCCGTCGAGGCGCTGGTCCTGGACGAAGCGGATCGGATGCTCGACATGGGCTTCATCCACGACATTCGCAAAATCTTGGCCTTGATGCCCACCAAACGACAGACGCTGTTGTTTTCCGCGACGATGCCCGATGCCATTACGAAGCTGGCCGCCGGCATCCTGCGCGATCCGTCGCGCGTGGCGGTCACGCCCGTCGCGTCGACGGTGGAACAGGTCTCGCAACACGTGCTGTTCGTTGATCGGGCGGACAAGCGGAATCTCCTCGGCGATGTCTTGCGCGATCCCACCATGACCCGCGCAATCGTATTCACCAGAACCAAGCACGGCGCCGACCGTTTGGCGGATCAGCTGCGCCGCAACCACCGCGTGGGAGCAGAGGCCATTCACGGCAACAAGTCGCAAGGCGCCCGCCAACGCGCGCTCGAGGATTTCCGCGCCGGGCGCGCGCGTGTTCTGGTGGCGACCGACATCGCCGCGCGAGGCATCGACGTGGACGGAATCACCCACGTCATCAACTACGAGCTGCCGAACGATCCGGAAAGCTATGTCCACCGCATCGGCCGCACCGCGCGCGCCGGCGCCCGGGGAGTCGCGCTGTCGTTTTGCGAACCGGCCGAACGTGACCAACTCCGCGACATCGAACGTTTGACCAAACAGCGTCTGAACGTCGTCACGGATCATCCCTACGCCCGGCCCGGCGCGCCGCAACGCTGACCCAGCGACCGAGGCGGCGGTAACCATCCCTCAGAATCAAAGCCAGGGGAACTCCCTTTACGTCAGTGGGGCGACCACGAGCACAGGTTGCCGTCTCCGCCGACGACTATCCGTCCCTTCACGGCGATGGGCGAGGTCCACCGGCGTATGCCCGTGCAAGTATCCGAACTAGTCACGACCGTCGCGCCGGTATCGCCATCGACACCAACCAGGCTGTTGTTGCTCATGTACCAGACGATGGCGTCCGCCGAACCATTCGTCGTGGTGGCGATCGGCGACGTCACCTCGGGCCCCGTGAGCGCGGCGCACCAGACGACCCGTGGCACCGGCGGCGAGCCCGCTGGTATCAAAACGGACATGATCATGGGTCCGTTCGCCATTCCCGTGGGACACATCGCACCCGTGTCCGTAGAGAACGTGACATGTACGCCAGCCGCCGTGGTGTACGCCGCGGGCACCGCATGGATGGACATGCCCGACGCCGCCACACTGAAATCGACGACGTGCCCGTTCATGCCACCGAGGTTCGTGCTGTCGAGCAGGAACATGTGACCATCCTTTGAGATGGCCACAATGTAACTCGACGGGGTGGCACCGGGAACCTGGACATAGACTGGACTGTTCGAACCGAGATCAGCGTCCGCGCTATCCATGGTCCGCCAGGTGATGGGGAAATACGTGTTCGCGTTCGACCGCGTGAACGCGGCGAGACCCGTTAGCCGCACGACCTCTTCGCTGTCGAGGTGAGTCGCCACGCCGGCGGTGCTGTTGCCCGTCATGGCAAAAACACCGTTGCCGTCGGATGCCATGCCGCCCGCTGCCCAGATCCCTTCGCCAACACCACCTGTTGACCATGCGCCGCTCATCTTCGGATTGGCGGCGCTGATGCCCAAGACCCATCCGTGGTAGTTCCCGCAGTCACCGACGTGTCCACCGTACGCCACGTAGAGGGTCCCCCCCACCAGCGACAGAGCGCTTCGCTGGTTTTGGGGCATCACGCTGAACGAAGCCGTGGCCGCGTTGGCGGTCGCCGCGTCAACGGGCCATCCGGCCTTCTCCGTGCCGTCGTCCACCGACAACGCATGCACCTCGTGGCGCATGATGGTGGTCGTGCCGATGGCGCCCGCGACGTAGATGGTGCGCGTCTGCGGATCGATGACGGGTGTACTCAAGATTCCGATTGGGTGAATGCTGCCGCAACCAGCCCCGGAACTTTGCGGTGAGCTTCCAATGTTCTTCATCCAGATCACCGAGCCGGTGACCTCGTCCAGCGCGATCACGTCGTTGCCTGTGGTCACGGCGAAGAACACACCCTTGCCCGCCGGACCATTTTCCAAATACAGCGGGGATGCCCACATACTTCCGGTGAACGTCCCCGCGAAACCCGTGTCGCGCGCGATTGTCGCCGCCTTCGCTTTGGTCAACGCGGGTTGAAGAAAGTGCCCATCCCGCGAGGGGTGGTTGTTTCGTTCCAAGACCGATGCCGATCCGGAGCCCCCGCCACCCGCACCGCCTGTGGCATTAGACCCGCCGGCGCCCGCGCCAGTCGCGCCGCCGGCTGCGGAAGCCCCACCCGAGCTCGCGCCAGTGCTTCCCATCGTCCCACCGCCACCGCTGCCGCCGCCCGCACCCCCGCGGTCGCCGCCACCGTTCAAGGGAGCGCCACCGGTCGCGACCGTACCACCGCCCGCTCCCATGGCACCACCGTTGCTCCCGACCACACCGCCGCTCGCAGAATCGGGCGATCCACCGGTCCCCGCGTTGGTGCCACCGCCGCCGCTAATGGGCGATGTTCCACCCGTGCTCACAGTTCCGCCGCCTACCCCGCCTGTCCGAGCTGGGCTCCCGCCCGAGCCTCCGGACGAACTCTTAGTCGAACATGCCAAGACCCATGACACGAAAACAAGGCCAACGATCAAATGCGCCCTCACGACAGTCTCCCCGGAGATTCCTCGTCTTGCCGGACTCGGGATCGCCTCAAAAATCATAGGAAATGTGTATCATGATCGGTCGCTTCGTCTGGCGAAAATGCGAAATCGCTCTGGACCCAAGCCAATTTCCCGTATGTCGATAGCAAAGGGCAGAATGAGTTTCCGCGGTGCGCGTTGCAGGTTTGAGACCTTGCTAGTTGCCTCCATCCCCGCGCTGGCGACCACGGGTTGCGGCGGCCATGGCAGCGAGGCAACTAAGGCCGATGCCGGGGCGGACCTGGCCGCGGCGACCGGCGGTGCCCCTGGATCGGACGGGGGCTTGGGCGGAACGGCGGGGCCCGGAACACAGACATGCGTACCGCCTCCAAATCCGGACAGTCCCGTCGCAAAGCTCAGCCAGTCGGGATGCATGGATCCGAGTCATCCGACAATGCTCGCGGCGTCCGTGATTCCCTATGAAGTGAACAGCCCGCTGTGGTCTGATGGTGCGGACAAGCTACGGGGAATGGCGTTGCCCCCTGGCGGCAAGATTCACGTAAAGGACTGCGCCGCCGCGCCCTCCGCTTGCACGCAAGGTCCCGCCGACACGGGAAAATGGGTCTTCCCAGTCGGGACCGTGATGGTGAAGAGCTTTCTCTTCGACGGCAAGATTGTCGAGACACGACTATTCATTCGTTTCGACGCGGTCACCTGGGCGGGATTCAGCTACGCGTGGGACGAAGCCCAGACTGACGCCACCCTGGTCCCCGACGATCGCGTCCAGGTTTCGTTTAATACGGGTCTGAGGCAAGTCGATTGGCACTTCCCGAACCGCCTGGACTGCATGAAGTGCCACGCGCAAAGCGCCGGATGGACGCTGGGCCCCGAAACCGCGCAGATGAACCGCACGATCAATGGCGCGAATCAAATCGAACGATTTCAAGAGTTGAACTTGTTCGACCAACCGCTTGCCAAGCCTTATAAAATGGCACTGGTCGCGCCGTACCCGTCGCAGGTGGGAAGCCCCCCACCGGCTGCAACACTCGACCAACGGGCGCGATCCTATCTACACGCCAATTGCGCGATCTGTCACCGGCCCGATGGCGACTTTGCAGACCTCGATCTTCGTTTCGACATGCCTCTCAAGGACACGCACGTCTGTGGCACGGTGCCTGTCAAAAGCGATCTCGGCGTCCCCAACTCCTTGAACCTGGATCCGGGGAAGCGGGACGATTCCGTGATGTGGCTGCGCATGAACACCCCCGTCGATCCGGGTGGGGGCAAGACGGTACGCATGCCCCAGATCGCGACCTATGTCATCGACCAGGATGCCGTGCAGCTGATCGGAGACTGGATCAACTCGCTCGGCTCCTGTCCCCCGTAGGTGCGCCGCCTGCCCGGTAGTGGCGCTTGCTCGGGCGCGCTTGCCCGGCCTGGCGCCCGCCCGGTCTTGGCCGGGTCTTGGCTTGGCCGGGTCTTGGCGCCTATCGCGTCACCCGAACCGCCAGCCCCCAGGGCTGCCCGCCGACCGCAACACGTTTCTCGACCGTTCCCGTCGCGACATCGATGATCGACACGTCGCCGGACGGGCCATTGGCCGTGAAGATGCGTTTCCCGTCGGCGCTGACGGCGATGCCCCAGGGTCGCGCGCCGACGCCGTCAATCATGCGAACCAGCTTGCGTGAGGCCACGTCGATCACGGCCACCGATTCGCCGCGGCCGTTCGACACAAAAAGTTGTTTGCCGTCTGGTGACAGCACGGCCCCCATGGGGCGAGGTCCGAGCACCGTCTTTGCCTTCGCGACAATCTTGATGGAGCCCAATGGTTTGTGTTTAGCCGCGTCGATGACCGTCACCAAGGCGCCCAGCTCGTCGGTCACGAAGGCCGTGCGCCCGTCCCGCGTGAAGACGACCGAACGGGGTCGCGGTCCAGTGGGAATCCGCCCAATCGCCGTCAAGGAACGAGCATCGACGGCGATCACCACACTTTCTTCCTCGGAAGTCACGTAGATGACCTTGCCGTCTGGTCTCACCGTCACGCCCTCCGGCTCCCGACCGACGGCCACCTTGCGCAGCCGGTCCCCGGCCGCTAGATCAACGGCCGTCATCTCGGCGGTCTCCTCGTTCGAAACGAAGAGTGTCTTGCCGTCGCGTGACAGGTCGAACGACTCGGGGTCCTGGCCGCTCGGCAGCAGCCGTAACAATTTGCGCGTCTCCAGGTCCACGACCCCCACGCCGTCCGCGGTGGCATCGCGCGGCGGCAGCTTGGACTCGTCCACCCCTGGCCCGGCCTTGGGTGATCCAGATAGCGCCACGTAAAGGAGTTTCCCGTCTCGCGACACTTTCACCCCACGCGGCCGCTTCCCCACCGCGATGCGCGCGACCACCTCACCTCGATCGGGATCGATTACAGCGATCTCGCCGCCATCCTCGGCGCTAACGTAGATCTCGGTGCCACTCGGCGCGGCGAACGACGGAATCGGCAAAAGCACCGCGCCAAGCACGATAGCCAGAACGTGCGCGAATGAACGTGTGGGTGTGCTCGGGGGCATGGACGAACCTTCCCGTCATATACCGCCCTCGGGTTGTGTTCGCGAGGCCCGACGTCGCGCCGTGCCTGGCCCGCACAGCGCGGGCTTCGCCAGCAACCCAAGCATCGGGGACCGCGCCCGACAGTTTGCGCGCCACGCGACGATTTGAATGACTAGTACAACAGTTCGCTCCCCATGCTGGATCGCAATTTCTGTTTGCGAGGCCCAGCAGTCCCAGGCGCCCGACCTGTCCGGCTCGGTCTTCCACCCGACGCGAGGCGAGGCGAGACGTCACCTTCTGTTGGTCGGGGCGAGCCCGTGATACACCTTTGCCCTCCGGGAAGGTTCCCCATGAGCAGCAGCAAGAAGCCCGCGCCAGAAATTCACAAGTTTGGAGGTGCATCCCTCGCGGACGCGGCCGCGTTTCGTCACGCGATTGCGATCGTGCGGGGACGACCTGGTCCTCGCGTGGTCGTCTGCTCCGCCCCATCTGGGGTGACGGACGCGCTTCTTGGGATGGCCCGACGCGCGCGTGCGGGTCAGGAAGCGGGCCTCGGGGCCGAATCGATCGCGCTCCGAAGACGGTACCTCGCGATCTTGGAGGCGCTGGTGCCCACGAAGGCGGCGCGCCGACCTGTAGCGGACGAGATCGATCGCTCGTTCGATGAGCTGGATGCCCTCGTCTCGAGTCTGGTGGTGCTAAAGGAGCTCACGCCCCGCACCAGCGATTTCATCGCGGCCCGCGGCGAGCGGCTGTCGGCTCTACTTTTCGCGGCGGCACTCGATGCGGCCGGGGAGAAATCCCGGTACATTGATGCCATCGATGTGGTCATAACCGACGGCCCCTACGGCGGAGCATCGCCGAACCTCATGTTGACCGATATGTCTTCGCGCAAGGTGTTGCGTCCCTTGCTGGAGCAAGGCGTGTTGCCGGTCGTTCCCGGCTTTCTGGGCGCGGTTCCGGCGACGGACGACGAAGACAAACACCTGGTGCGCCCGGCCGCGACGCTTGGCCGCGGGGGCACGGATCTGACCGCCACATTGCTCGGCCGGGCGCTCGGGGCCCGCGAAATCCTGCTATGGAAGGACGTGCCCGGCATGCTGACCGCGGACCCCCGCGTCGTCCCAAACGCGCGCGTGATCCCGCAGCTTCATGCCCGTGAGGCAGCCGAATTGGCTTATTTCGGTGCGAAGGTCTTGCACCCGCGCGCTCTCATCCCGGTCGCCGGACGAAACATCCCGGTGTTCGTACGTCCCTTCGGCGATCCCACCGCGATCGGCACCGAGATCTCTGATCGGCGCACCCTCGACCGCTATCCCGTCAAGGCCCTGTCGGCAATTCCAGGCCAGGCGCTGGTGACCGTGACGGGCAACGGCATGCTAGGGGTACCCGGCATCGCCGCGCGAACGTTCGCCGCCCTTTTCCAGGAACAGATCAGCGTCTCGTTGATTTCGCAGTCGTCGTCCGAGCAGTCGATTTGCTTTTCGGTTCCGGAAGCCATGGCAAAACGCGCGCAGGCGCGCCTACGAGAGGAATTTCGCGAAGAGATCGCTCGCGAGGAGATAAGTGGCGTCGAAGCGCGCGGGGGACTTGCGACACTCGCGGTCGTCGGGATTGGAATGGCCGGACACCCCGGTATTGCGGCTCGGGTGTTTCGGGCACTTGCGGACAGTCAGGTGAACATCGTCGCCATCGCACAGGGATCGTCTGAGTTGAACATTTCGTTCGTCGTGGCGGCCGCGGACGCCCCGGCCGCGCAAAGGTCGATTCACGACGCCTTCCAACTCGCCAAGATCGGTGGCGGCGCGGTCGCGGGCAGCGATCATACGGATGTCATCTTGCTGGGATTCGGCCAGATCGGCCGCACTCTGGCAGAGATGATCACCAAGAACGGCGGCGGTCGCGGTGTTCGCGGCGGGCGTCGCCGAGGCGGTGGCGACGGTCGTGCAGAGGGGGGTCGCCGCAACGGCGCTTCGCGCCAGGTGCGGGTCGTGGGCGTCGTCGATCGGACCGGGTTCGTGTTCGATCTCGAAGGTTTTTCCGCCCGTGACATCGCGGGTTTGGTCGCGTTGAAGGAATCGGGGCGCGGGTTCTCCGACGCGCCGGCCGGACGCGTGGCGCGCCCGATCGATTCTGTGGCCACGTTGGCGAAGCACGCCCTGTCAAGTCCAGTGCTGGTCGACGTCACCGCGGACGAGACCACGTCCATCATCAGACAGGCTTTGAGCGGCGGCATGGACGTGGTGCTCGCCAACAAACGTCCCCTCTCCGGCTCGCGACAGGCGCACGCGGATCTGCTGGCGCTGGCGGCCGAATCGGGACAACGAATTTTGTTCGAAGCCACCGTCGGCGCCGGTCTTCCGATCCTGGACACCTATAAGAAGCTGGCCGAATCCGGCGACAAGGTCCTGAAGATCGAAGGCTGTGTCTCGGGCACTCTTGGATTTTTGCTGACGGAGATCGGGCGCGGGCGGCCTTTCTCCGAGGCCATACGCCGCGCGATGGAAAAGGGATACACCGAGCCTGATCCGCGCGACGATCTGTCGGGAGTCGACGTCGGGCGCAAGGCGTTGATTCTCGGACGGCTGCTCGGCTTCGAGGGGGATCTGAGCGAGGTGGGGGTCGAATCGCTCGTTCCGGAGGCGTTCAGACGGTTGCCCCTGGTCGAGTTTCTCAAGCGACTTGAGGAGTTGGACGGCGACTGGGAGCGGCGCCTCGCGACCGCGCGCGCGAAGGCAGCGACGCTACGATATGTGGCCTCCATAACGAAGAACCGCGTTTCCGTGGGCCTCGAGGCCGTCGACGCCGCCAGCCCATTCGCGGGCCTGAAGGGCACGGACAATCAGATCGCGTTCACGACCGCCCGCTACCGGCAGAACCCGCTCGTGGTCACAGGACCGGGCGCGGGCCCCGCCGTAACGGCGGCGGGCGTCTTGAACGACATTTTGGGACTGGTCGGATAGGGTCCTTGGGTCTCGGGACGGCCACGACTCGACATTGTCACGGATGGTGAATTGGACTCTGGAGCGTCGTTGACTTTGCCGCTGACGATCTCAGGGAGCCACGCGCTCCGCGATCAGTGTTGCGCGCGGAAGGTCTTGATCAGACGAGCGAGCGTCCGTCCACTTGGATCGGTCTTGTTGCGATCTGCGATCGCAAGGGTGGTCCGCGAGACGTGAACCGCTGCACCGGTGCCCACGCTCTCTTCGGCCCAATCGGTCATGATCTTTTTCTCGCCGACGGCCAGTGCTTCATCGGTGGCGTACTCGCACATGAGAACGTCGACGCCGCTGACAATACCCCGTGAGCAGGCTCCCGCACTCCAGTTATCAGGATCGAGATTCACGACTCCCTTGGTGTCGAAACCCTCGGCGGTCCACGCCTTGAGGACGGTTTCCACGGCCACGGTTCCCTTCACGTGGGGGCGTCCGCAGCCTGCGCCCAAGACGGCGGCCACTACGACGAGAGATCGTCCGAAGGATCGTCGGCCAAGCGATGGGCTCATCAGGAAGGGCCTCGCTTTACAGACGCATGGGGCGACGGTACTTTCGTGATGGGCTTGGCAGGAACCGGGACGATCGGTGGGGGCGCAATCGCCGGGACCTCTACCGCGCCCGGCAAGTGATAGCCTGGCGGCGCGTCGGCCAGGGTCACCTTGGGAGGCTGGTATGCGGTCAAAACTGGGGAGTCGTTGACCCACACATAGTGGCGATCGCGCTCGAACACGGGCGGGAATGTCCCCACAAACCAGTAGACACCATTCTTCAGGACGAAGGCAGAACCAGGCCTCGGCTGTTCTGCGTGAAAATGGGGACCCCGGATGTAGCAGTAGACGTCTTCCAAAGCGGACTCAGCCTGAACCACGGGGTGTGGTCCAAAATATCCAAACTTGGGGCCCTCGTAACCAAGGGCAACCGGATCTCCAACGAACAGGTTTTCCTCATTGGGCAGCACGCGGTAGACGCGCAAATCCGTGGGACGCTTGTTGTGGAGGTGGGGGATGTCGATATAGCAGAAACCACCGGTCTGGGGCCAAACAGGGTGGATTCCGCGATATATCACGACACCCGAAGGAGAAGGATCAGCCGCCCGCAGCGGACTCAGG
>JADGRC010000037.1 GCA_017881245.1 Pseudomonadota bacterium | reverse complement strand
CGTCGACGCGAGCCGGAACGAGGCGACGGCCTGGCCGTCTTTGGTGTGCGACAGCCGCGGCTCGGCGACCAGATTTCCTACAACAGTGACGTGCGTGTCGAACATGGTGTCTCCCTCCGGGCGCGGCCGCTTGCCGCATGGAAGGAGCGTCGTCGCAGACCTGCCAGGTTCCAGGTCCACGCCAACGATCTGTGGACAATGCCGCATCGACGGCAGCCCTGTGGAAAGCCACGGGGCGTAATCTTTGACCGCCGTCCGGTGCAATCCACACCGGAACGCACCGGCGCCCGTAGCTCAGACGGATAGAGCACCTGCCTTCTAAGCAGGACGTCGCAGGTTCGAATCCTGCCGGGCGCGCCGATGTCATCTCGCAAGTGGCCCCTGGCTGTACGCCAGGGGCCACTTGTCGTGTTTGCGTCAGTGGTGCAACACCACTGGCTTCGGCAGCGTGAGGGTCTGGCCCCAGCTCACCGTGAACACGTTGGCAGTCGCCAGCGTGTTCTTGTCGAACGCATATCCGGTGATCCAACCTGTCTTGCTAGCTGCGATCTTCACTGATTGCGTCGGCAATCCGCTCACCTTGAAGTGGCCGGTGCTGTCGGTGGTGGCCGTCTTCAGGTTCGTGCCAGTGGTCGCGTCGTAGACGGTGACCGTCGCACCAGCGAGCGGGCTCGTCAACCCGTAAACCTGGCCCTGGGCGGTGATGTCCTGATACACGGTGATCGCCTTGGGCATGGTCAGTTCAAGCCTGTACTCCATCGCGAACGTGTTCGCCGTGGCGAGACTGAACTTGTCGAATGCGTAGGCCGTCGTCCAACCCGGCTTACTGGCCTGAACCTTAAACGTGCCTCCGTAATTCAGTCCGCCGATGCGGTACTTGCCGGCGGCGTCCGTTTGCCCTGATACCAAAGCCGTGCCGGTGGCCGCGTCGAAAACCGTTACCGTGGCCCCACTGATCGGACCGTTCCGAGGTGAGGTCGGGTTGTTGCTGACACCGTTCACCGTCCCGCTGATAAAGGCCTCAGGCACGAGGTCGATGTACAGCGTGACTGGTGCAAAGCTCTGCATCAGCGTGTTTCCTGGTTCGAGCGTGAACACCCGAGCAGACGCCAGACTGGGCTTGAAGTCGGCAAAGCCGGGCAGCCATCCGGGTGCGGTGGCGCCCACCTTGATCGGTCCAACCGGCAGACCGCCGATGTGGTACTCGTATTCGCCATTGCCCAGGGTGACGGACTTCAGCGCTTTCCCGGTGTTCGCGTCGTAGACGGTGACCGTCGCGCCGCCCAGCGGGTCGAATGTGCCCAGAACCTGGCCCATGACTGCTGGCTGGCCGTAAATGACCAGCTCGCCAAGGTGGAGGCCGTAGAACGGATCGACGTGGTACACACGTGCGGTCGCCAGCGTGTATTTGCCGTCCGCGTACGTCGTCAACCAGCCGGCCTTGCTAAACCGCACCTTGACGTCTACACGCGGTAGCCCACTGACCGAATACTCGCCGAGCGAGTTAGTGGTGGCCGTTCCCAACACCGCGCCCGTGCTCGCATTCAACACGCTGACCGTGACTCCACCAAGCGGATCGTCCCAGCCCCACACAGGATCGTTGTTGATGCCCATCACGGAGCCGTCGAGAACGCCGGCCATATCGAGGTTGATGAAGAGAACGGACGGACTCCCGGACGGGGGCCATTGCTCGCGAAGCGTTTGACCGAAACTAAGGGCAAAAGCGTCGGCACTTGCCAACGTCTCCTTCTCGTTGGCGAAACCGGGCAACCACAAGGGCGCAGTCGCGCCAACCTTGAAATGGCCCGCAGGCAATCCGCCGATGCGGTAGTTACCTTGATCGTCGGCGTCGGTGGACGCGACTGCCGTGCCGGTGTCCGCGTTGTATACCGTGACCTTGGCGTAGCTCACGGGATCGAGCCAACCGAGCACGAAACCTTCGATCGCCGCCTCCGGGTACAGCGTGATCGCCTTAGGCAGTGTCAGCTTCTGGCCCGATCCGAGCCAGATGATGTTTGCGCTCGCGAGTGTGTACTTGTCGAACGCATACGTAGTCGCCCACCCCGCCTTGACGACCCCGACCTTCACCCGCGGCACGGTGATTCCGGCCTGAGTGAACGCTCCGTGGGTGTCTGTGGTCGTCGCGCCAAGCTTCGCGTTCGTGTCGGCGTCGTACAGAGTCACTGCTGCCGATGCCACGGCGTGGCCACCTGCAGTCACCGAGCCGGTGACGGATGCGGGTGGGGCCAGCGCGGCGGCGGACGTCGTGGCGGACGCCGCAGAACCGCCGAGCAGGGCCACACTCGTGGCACACACGGCGACGCACACCGCGAAGACGGATAGACGTTTCCCCGTACCAGATCTACGGGGCCTTACTGTCCTCATGACGGGTTCCTCCTCGGGTAGGCCCGCGGTCTCGCTGGAGCGCAAGCATCAGTCGCGCTGGCGGCGGGGTTGCGCGTCTCGTGAGCGCCGACGCCGCCGCGCGCAGGGCCCCGCACGTCAGATCATCCTTTTTGCCGGGCCGAATCGTGGCCGGGGATAGATCGCGCGGGCGTGATGCTTCGCCGCCTTCTCGCCGTGGGCGACAAGTTCAGCCTCGTACATGCCAGCCTCAAGTACCCAGGACGATGTGCCTAGGCGGACCATGACCTTGGTCCTCGCTTTACGATCAGCATTCTTTCCTTTTGCAGAAACTTTGCCTGGCGCGCAGGCCAACCAGACTGTCAAGCACCTAACCCCGAACGGCCGCCACGGCGCTCAGCACACCAAGCGCCGCGAGGATCACGCCGGTGATGCGGCGCACCAGCGCGAGTGGCACCCGCTCGACCAGCTTCGAGCCGGCGATGACGCCAATCGCGACGACCGACCAGAGCCCGAGCAGGGCGCCAATGCCGACCCCGAGCGGATCGTGATACTTCGCCGCTAGGTTCGCGGTCGCAATCTGGGTGATGTCGCCCCACTCACCAATGAAGATCACCACGAAGCTCAACGACACGACTCGCAGCATGGTGGGCACGACCAGTTCGGGCACCGCCTCGACACTCTCGGCGCCAGCTTCTTCTTCGGCTGTTTCGTTGCGAAACAACAGAATCGCCGCGCCGATCAGGAACAGCGCCGACACGATCCCTTCCACCAGTCGGTGCGGCAACAACGAAAGCACCCCGCCCGCCACGACCGCGATCACCACGTGCACCGCGAACGCCGAGGCCGCGCCGATCCACACATACAAAGGTCGATATCGTGTGCCGAGCACGAGCGACGCAATCATGCTCTTGTCGGGCAACTCGGCGAGGAAGACCACCCCGAAGGCGATCGCCGCCACCGCCAGACTCATGCCCCGAGCCTAGTGAGCGCAGGAGCGGCATCATCCACGACAGAGTCGGGCCTGCGGCATGATCCACCACACAGTCATGCCTGCGGCATGATCCACCACACAGTCATGCCTGCGGCATGATGAATAGATGATGACCGAATCGCAACCACCTCAGCGGGGGCGAACTTCGCGGCCTTCAGGCGCGGGCTACACCGTCACGATGCGCGTCATGGCCCCGCACGATCCGACGCTGCTCCCCCGCCTCGCCGAGATCGTGAACGAAGCGCACGGGGTGGTCACCGGCATGGACCTCGTCGACGTCACCACCTCCGGCGCCACCGTCGACCTCACGTTGCTCGCCCTCGACGAACACCACGTGCACGAAGTAGCCGTCGCCCTGCAAACCGAAGCCGGGGTCAAGGTGCGGCACACCTCCGACCCGACGTTCCTCTACCACCTCGGCGGCAAGATCCAGATCACCGCGCGCACTCCGTTGCGCACCCGCCAAGACATGTCGATGGCGTATACGCCCGGCGTTGCGCGCATTGCCTCAGCTATCGCCGTCCGGCCTGAATCTGCTTGGACGTTGACCGCAAAGGGAACGTCGGTCGCGATCGTCACCGACGGCACTGCGGTGCTCGGACTCGGCAACATCGGCCCGCTCGGCGCACTCCCGGTGATGGAGGGGAAATCCCTTATTTTCAAGGAGTTTGGCGGCGTTAACGCCTACCCAATCTGCTTGAACACGAAGAGCCCGCAAGAAGTCATCGACGCCACGCTCGCCCTCGCGCCCGGCTTCGGCGGCATCAACCTCGAAGACATCGCCGCGCCCTCCTGCTTCCAGATCGAGACCGAACTCCAGCGCCAACTCGACGTCCCGGTATTTCATGACGACCAGCACGGCACGGCCGTTGTCGTGGCCGCCGCACTGCTCAACGCCTGCCGCATCACCGGCCGGACCTATCCCGACGTCCGCATCG
>JADGRC010000324.1 GCA_017881245.1 Pseudomonadota bacterium | reverse complement strand
TGCTGACTCCGCGGAGCCACCTGCCAGAATCAGAGAGTCGCCCGTTGGCGAGTGGTCATCCGCCAATTGTGGGCGGGGCGCCGGCGCATCGTGCAGAGATCGGGCACTCCCTGCAATCGGCGTCAGCGCGGGAACGGCCGCCGCTGGCCTGGTCGGGGGGGGCGCTGGTTCCGGGGCCACCGGAGCGGCCATCGGCCCTGGCGCCTTCTTCAGCGCGGCGATGTGCGCCTCGACCGCGGCACGATTGGGCGCGGTGGGCATATCACTCAGGAACTGGTTGTAGTCCGCGATCGCGGCGTCCGCGTCGCCCAACTTCCGGTGACACTCCGCGCGGTTGAACAACAAAGCCGGGTCGCGCAACACGGCGATGGCTTTGTCGTATTCGGCGATCGCCTGCTTGCACTTGCCGCTCGCCGCCAAGTGACTGGCCCGCTGGGCATGACGCCGGGCAACCGCCCCGTCGTCGGCCCGCGCCGCCGGCGAAATCAGCGTCAAGGCCAACAGGAAACTCAGAATCCTTGAGAGCACCGCGGCGCGCATGATCAGGGCCGTGGCAGGGGCAGCGGGTCCGCGGGTCGGCGCCCGCCCGGCGCGGCTCGCCCCAACCTCCTCACGAATCCGGACAGTGACTGGATTTTCGGCGGGGACAGCAACCCCCCGAATGCAGGCATCTGATTTCTTCCCGCCATGATCGTGCGGGCGGCGTCCTCCGACGTCCCCTTCGTCTGAAAGACCGGATCGGAAAAATCTCGTACCGGCATGGTCTTCTTCAATTCCGGATCACCCCGCCCGTCAAGACCGTGACAGCGCGCGCACATCTGCGCGTAGATCGCCGCGGGATCGACCGGAAGCGCCGGCCCCGGATCGTCACCGGGCGTCGAACAACCGATCGCCTCCAACCCAAGAATGGCGGCGAAAATCGCAACCGATGTCGGAACGACGAGGTGACGCATCAACCGGCCGAACCGTCACCTTGACCATCTGACTGATTTGCGGCCGACGGCAAGTCTGCGCCGACGTGAATCGGCAATGGCACATAGAGGTGTTCCCCACCTTTTTTGAACTCAGCGGCCTTCGAGGCTAACCCGGCCGCGATCGCCGCGTCGGCGGCCAGCCCCTCGGCCGCGGCGTAGTCGCGAACATCCTGCGTGATCTTCATCGAGCAAAAATGGGGACCGCACATCGAACAGAAATGCGCGCCCTTGGCCGCCGGAGCCGGCAGCGTCTCGTCGTGGAATTCTCGCGCCGTTTCGGGATCGAGCGCGAGGTTGAATTGGTCCTGCCAGCGAAATTCGAAGCGCGCCTTGGATAGGGCGTCATCCCTCATCTGGGCGCCCGGATGCCCCTTGGCCAGATCGGCGGCGTGAGCGGCGATCTTGTACGCGATCACGCCATCCTTGACGTCCTTGCGGTTGGGCAGTCCCAAGTGCTCCTTGGGCGTCACATAGCAGAGCATCGCGGTCCCGAACCAGCCGATCATGGCGGCGCCAATGGCCGAGGTGATGTGATCGTACCCGGGCGCCGCATCCGTCACGAGCGGCCCGAGCGTGTAGAACGGCGCCTCGTGGCAGGCCGTCAACTGCCGGTCCATGTTCTCTTTGATCTTGTGCATCGGCACATGCCCGGGGCCTTCGATCATCACCTGAACATCGTGCTTCCACGCCACCTGCGTCAACTCACCCAGCGTCGCGAGCTCGCCGAACTGCGCCTCGTCGTTCGCGTCCGCGATGCACCCGGGCCGCAGGCCGTCGCCCAGGCTGAACGCCACGTCGTACTTCTTCATCACCGCGCAGATCTCCTCGAAATGCGTGTAGAGGAAATTTTCCTGGTGATGGGCCAAGCACCACTTGGCCATGATTGATCCGCCGCGCGACACGATCCCGGTCAACCGCCGCGCGGTGAGCGGTACATAACGCAACAGCACGCCCGCGTGGATCGTGAAGTAGTCGACCCCCTGCTCCGCCTGTTCGATGAGCGTGCGCAAGAAGATGTCGATCGTCAGATCCTCGGCCTTGCCGTTGACCTTCTCCAGTGCCTGGTAGATCGGCACCGTACCTATCGGAACCGGCGAATTGCGGATGATCCACTCGCGCGTTTCGTGAATGTTGGTGCCGGTCGAAAGATCCATGACCGTGTCGGCGCCCCACTTCACCGACCAGCGCAACTTGTCGACCTCGTCCGAAATGGAAGAACTGACCGCCGAGTTACCGATGTTCGCGTTGATCTTGACCAGGAAATTCCGACCAATGATCATGGGCTCGGATTCCGGGTGCTTGCGATTGGCCGGGATGATAGCCCTTCCCCGCGCGACCTCGTCGCGCACGAATTCGGGCGAAACCGCTTCGCGCAGCGCCACGAATCGCATCTCTTCCGTGATCTCGCCCAGGCGCGCATAGTGCATCTGGCTGAAATTTTGGTCCCCGCGCGCGACCCGCTTGTCGACCCAAGGCTGCCGCAACTTCGGCAGGCCCTGGTGCGGATCGACACCGCGCGGCCCAAACGTATCGTAGACATCGACGGACGGCTCGCCACCGCCGAGGCGGATGCGCCGCACAGGAACCCGAATATCGCCCGTGTGGTCCTGCAAGAACACGCGCTCGGACGCGGGAAACTCCGTCAACGGCGCTAGCCCCTCGACGGGATCGACGGCAATCGTCTTCAAGGTGCGCTTGCCGTTCGCCCCGACGTCCTTCCCGTTGCCACCACCGGCGCCAACCCCCGCGTCGTCTGTGCCACTCTTGCCACTCATCTTGACTCGCTTTCCTTCGCCGGCATTACCCGGAGCAGGTTCAAGGGGTCGCGTGTCCGAAGCTCGGGACACGCCTCTCAGCATCGCGGGTTGCCCCACTTGCTCCCCCAGCTGTTGAAATGTGCTTCCCGCCGAAATCGGCAAGGCCATCGACCTTACCGCTCCCACGCCCGAATGCAATCGCTTCCCACGCCCGACGCCATCGCTCCCACGCCCGAGTGAAATCGCGAGGGTACCGCCGCCCCAAACCGGTCAATTCAGTTTCGTGGGTTTGCCCTTGCCGCCTTCCAGCACCCGGTACCGCGCCCGCGTGCGACTGGCCCGCCATCGGTCGCGGACGTCTCCAATTCCACCCGTCGCCGACAGGGCCACCCCGATGGCCGCTAGCTCGGCCAAGAGGCCGGGCCAATCACGGTTGGCCATCGACACCAGAAGCGAAAATCCGACGAGAATCCCGGTGAAATAGTCGGCGCGCATGCTGAGCGCGCCCCAGATCTGAGCCGGGCGAGCGCCGTAGATGCGCGCGAATGCGACGAAGACCGCCGTCAACGCGAAGCCCGCGCCATCGGCGCGAACCAGGGGGGATCCTCCCGGGATCACCAAGCAGGCCACGGCCGCCACGACGTTGGCCAAGATCCCCGCCCCGAGCAACAACCTGAGCAAGAAACGGGGCCCCTTCACACGTTCGATGAAGGCGCCCACCCACCACAAACCGATGACCGTAAAGAACCAGCCGCCAAGACGCGTGTTCAGAATCAACGCGGTGACCGGTTGCCACACCTCACCGTGAAAGAAGTACGGTCCCACCGCCAGATGGGTCAGCGCCCAGTCGTTCAACGGCGGCGTGAAGACAAAGAATAGGTACGCGAGAGTGACTCCAATGACCAACGCACGGACAGTTGGCGTCAACCGCTCCATGAGCGGCCGCGTCCAAGCCGGGGGTGGCGGGCGACGCCTCGGAAGGTCAGCCATCGTTCAAAAAGGCTACCACGCCCGGCAGCACGCGAGCCGCTGTTGCCGGATCATTGCAGCGAGAAGGGGTACGCGACGATCGTGGGGGCGCACGACGGCAGGGCATAGTTGGGTCCTGCGCCGGGCGCGGTCGAGACGACCACCCCTGCGGTCTTGGGGTCATCGCTGATGAGATTCGCGGCGGTCACGTAGGTTCCCGTGGGAAGGCCGACCACGGTGCTTCCCCAGAAATCAAAGACGAACCCCATGTACGGCGTCGCGCGACATTCCTGGCCCACCGCATAGGTTCCCGTACTGGTGTCCAATTCCACATGCGAGGCCGGTGCCTGAGTGCACGTCAGAGGGGTCGTTCCCGCTCCATTGTCGATGGACCAGTACACCTGAAAATACCGTTCCGTCGAACAGTAACTGGCGTCGCCTCCCCCGCCGCTGGGGTTACCTCCCCCCCCGCTGGTCGTTTCCAGAATGCAACCCGAGGACGACGCGGCGAGCCCCGTGAAACCCAGCAACAGTAGTGTGCGCAAATACGTGGTCATGATCTCCTCCGTCAATTCACCGATGGACGGTCCAGTGGTCGAGCTTATTCCGTTTTAGCGAACTTGTGTGGTTTGCCGACCATAGCGTGGCCGGTTGCCTGACAACTCCCCGCGGCCCATCCCGATCCCCGCCCGATGTCTGCCAGATCCCTGCCAAATCGGTGCCAGACCCGGTGTCAAACCGCCGGGCGTCTGATATTGGTTTAAGCGCGACATCTGGCTCGCGGTCCCGAAAGCGAGCCGCGGTCGCGCATCGCCACATTCATCTCATCCCCCGCCACCAAGGAGAGCCGCGCCCATGTCGCTGTTGCCGCTGATTTTGGAGGCCGGAGCCGGAGATCGTCTCGACATCATCTCGCTGATTCTTAACGCGTCGCCCGTCGTGAAGGGTGTGATGGGTCTGCTGATCGGCATGTCGGTGCTGTCCTGGTTCGTCATCGGATCAAAGTCGATCTACCTGTCCAACGCCGCCAACCGATCCATGCGTTTTCAGGACATGTTCTGGAAGACCGGACGGCTCGACGACATTTGGCGCGCCACTGAGGCGGCCAAACCCTCCCCGGTCAGCGAAGTGTTTCGCGCCGGATACACCGAGTTGGCGAAGTTACAACGGCGGCGCCAGGAACAGTCGTCCGATCCGAATGCCGCCAGCGAGGATCTGCTGGGTGACATCGAAAGCATCCAGCGGGCTCTCGATCGGGCGCGCACGACCGCGATTACGGAGATGGAAAGCCGCGTCCCTTTGCTCGGCACGACCGCCAGCGCCGGGCCCTTCATCGGCCTGTTTGGCACGGTGTGGGGCATCATGAATTCGTTTCGAAACATCGGCGCCAAGGGCGCGGCGAACCTGGCCACCGTCGCCCCCGGCATCGCCGAGGCACTGGTCGCCACGGCGATTGGTCTGATGGCGGCGATACCGGCCGTCATGTTTTACAACTACTTCTCGCGGCGCATACGGGTCATCACCTCCGAGATGGAGACGTTCTCCAGCGACTTCCTAAACATCATCCGGCGGAGGTTCTTCTAGTGCACCGCTCTCGAAATAGAGTCACGTTCGGCCGACGATCCGAGCCGGCCGCTTCGTTGCTCCTCCTCACAATACCTACGGGTATTCCTCGTCGTCGCGCCTCGCGGCCGGCCCGGCTTGTCGGCCTCGGCGTTGACCCTATTTCGAGAGCGGTGCACTAACCATGGCCATGGGCGGGGGCGGCGGGATGGGCGGGGCAATCACGGAAATCAACGTGACTCCCCTGGTGGACGTCATGTTGGTGTTGCTCATCATCTTCATGGTCACGGCACCAATGTTGCAAACCGGTGTCGACGTGAACCTGCCACAAGCGAAGGCCCAGACGATTCCCGACGACGAGGGCAAGTTGATTCTGACGGTGACCAAGGACAAGCGCGTGTTTCTCGGCAAGCTGCAGATACCGTTCGACGACGTCGAAAAAATCTTGAAGAACAACGCCAAGCTGAACGCGGACAAGGAATTGTATTTGCATGCCGACAAGAACCTTCTTTACGGTGACGTGGTGAAGGTCATGGCGGCCGTGAAGCAGGCCGGCGTCGACAAGCTGGGCATGGTGACGGATCCACTGGAATGACGCGTGCCGGGAGGACATGAAATACGTCGCGGTCGGCGCGGGAACAGCGTCGGCATCCTGGTGACGCTGGCATTGCACGGCGCGGTGCTGGCCGCCGTGGGGATCGCGCACAGTCAGCCGGCACCTCCGTTGATCATGCAACGGGACTTCGTCGCCGCTGAGCTGGTCAAGTTCGGCAAACCGCGTGACAAATTTTGGTTGCCACGGATCACGCAGCCGCCACGCGCGCAGGCCCCCGAGGAGACGCTGAAGATCGCCGAGGATCCGAACGCGAAAGCCGCTCCAAAAGAAGCGCCGCGTCCCGAGGATCCGAAGATTTCGAAAAGCCTCAAGAGCGCGCTCAATCGGGCCCGCATGCTGGAAAGCTTGGCGCAGGAGGAACCCGACGAGGGCGCGTTGAATGGATCGAGGCTGGGAACGTCAAACCAGGCCGTGGGCGATCAGTACATGGCCGAGTTGAAGGGCATGCTGCTGCAAAATTACAATCTCCCTGCCGGAATTGCGCCCGATCAGATCGCGACACCTCCGGAAATTAGATTTCGCATAGGAACGGATGGCACGCTGTCGGACATCAAGCTGTCGAAATCCTCGGGCAACAGTTTCGTCGACGATTCGTGCGTCCAGGCGGCACAACTCACGCGAAAGGTGGGTCCGCCGCCGCCCAGCCTCCATGGTATTAGGGTCGCGTGCGAAAAATGAAAGTGCGAACCCTGGTCGCGCGCCGTCGAGGTTGGGAGCGTCGGCCGATGTCTTCATTCGTTCAGCTCGCGCCGGGCCATCTGGCCTGGGCTGCCGTCGTCATTCTGGTCGTGCTTCTCTTAGGTAGCGGCCCGGTATCTGCACAGACTCCCGGGGGCGACGAGGATCTGCCTTCGATTCGTCTGTCTGGCGCCGGGGTGGAGCTATTGAAGCTCGGCATCCCGCGCGCAGAGGGCGACGGTGAGTCGGCGCGTGTGGCCCGGGAGACCTTGTCCAAGGATATGGAAGTCACTGGACTCTTCGCGCTGCTCGACACAACCTCATTTCCGCAGGCGTTGCAGACGGAGGGCCTGGGGTTCTCGAGCGCCCTATGGTCGCAGGTGGGCGCGCAGGCGGTCGTCAAGATGCGGGTTTCCGGCGGACAGGTCGAGGGAAATCTGTATGCGCTCGCGCGCGGCGACAATGCCATGCTGTCGAAGAGCTATCGCGCGGGCGATGTCCGCGACGCGATTCACGAGTTCGCCAATGACATCGTCCAGGCGTTCACGGGATCTCGCGGCGTGTTCGGGTCGCGCATCGCGTTCGCGCAGACAGGCCGCGGCAGTCACGAGATCGCCAGCGTGGACATGGACGGTGGCCGCACGACGGTGTTGACCAAGATGCAGTCGGATTGCCTGCTGCCCGCTTACTCGCCGTCGGGTGGCGAAGTCGCCTTCACGTCGTATCTGCGCGACAACCCCGATTTGTGGATCGTATCCGCCGGCGGTGGCCGCGCTCGACGCACGTCGAAGCAACCCGGCATGAACACGGGCGCGGCGTGGTCCCCCGATGGCGGCTCGATCGCTCTGACGATGTCCTACCAGGGCAATTCCGAGCTTTATCGCATCAGTCCAACCGACGGCGCCGTTCGCGCGCGGTTGACCAACAACCCGACCATCGACAGCTCGCCATCGTTCTCGCCCGACGGGGGGCAGATCGCGTTCGTTTCCAACCGGCAAGGCTCGCCCCAAATCTTCATCATGTCGGGACTCGGCGGCGGCGCGCGACGCCTGACCTACCAGGGCAAGTACAACCAGACGCCACGTTGGAACCCGGATCCGAAGAAGTCCCTGATCGCGTTCACGGGACGCGACGAGCGCGGCGTCTTCGACGTGTTCATCATCGACGTGAAGACCCAGCAGGTCACCCGCGTCACGCAAAACAAGGGATCGAACATGGACCCGGCCTGGTCACCCGACGGTCGGCTGTTGGCCTACGCCTCCACGCGCGGTGGGCTGTTCGTCAACAACCCCGAGACACGGCACGAGGTTCAGATCACCACGGGCGGCGCCGCGTCCCCATCCTGGGGTCCGGCGCCCCGGCGCTGACGGGCGCAGCCGCCGACCCCGCCGTCATGAGCGCCAGTCAGGCAAGCGCCGCCCCACCTCGCCCGATCGCGACGATCGATGTCGGCACCAACACCACGTTGCTGCTGGTCGCGCGCGCGCGGTCGGACGCACCGATCGCCGAGCCGGACGTCCTGGCGGATGCCGCCGAGATCACGCGACTCGGTCGCGGCATCGGACAGGACGGGCGTTTGGGACGCGAAGGCATCGACAAGACCCTGGCCGCGCTAGAGAAATACGCGCGCACCGCCGAACGGCATGGTGCCACGATCGCCGCGATCGGCACCGAGGCCCTGCGCCGCGCCCCCAACGCGGACGTGTTCCTCGACCCGGCGGCGCGGATCCTGGGCACGCCCGTCGAGGTGATCACCGGTGACCGAGAAGCCGAGCTGACGTTTCGGGCGATCGCCGAATCATTTCCTGCCGATGTGGCGAACGGGCGCATCGCCGTCGTCGACATCGGAGGGGGCTCGACGGAGATCATCGTCGCCGACCGGGGTAGTGTCGTGTTTCGTCGCAGCCTGCCACTCGGGTCCGTCCGCCTGCACGAGCGACACGTCCAAAGCGATCCACCCTCCGCGGCGGAAGCACGGGCCGTCGAAGCGGATGTACGGGCGCGGCTCGACGAGGCGACCGAGGCGTTCGCGGGACCACCGTTGACCACGCTGATAGGTGTCGCCGGAACGGTCACCTCGCTGGCGGCCATGTCCATGGGCCTCGACACATACGATGCTGCTCGCGTGCACGGGTCGATCCTGACTTTGGCGCAACTGGATAGGGAGATCGCACGCTTGGCGGTGGCAACACAAAGCGAACGCGAGCAAATCGTCGGCCTCGATCCACGACGCGCCGACGTCATCTTCGCGGGCGCGTTATTGCTGAGGGCGATCACGCGGCGAGCCGGCGTCGAAGCCGTGCGCGTCAGTGATCGTGGTATCAGATGGGGGCTGTTCTACGAACGGGCGGCGTCCGCTTCGGGCACCTGAGCCGCCCGGCCCGACGCTGAGATTCGCCTGTTCGTCGCCCCCCCCTCGACGAGCCCGATACGACGCGACGCTTGCCGCCCTCCTCGGGCGACGGTATTTTGCTGTGATGCGACCTTGCGTGATGCGATCTCGTTCGCGGTCGAGCAGGATCGTTGGGGCGGTCCGGCTGCCCGTGCTTGCCGGTGTGCTGTGCTCGATCGTGGCGCTTGGCGCGTGTCGGGCAAAAGACGAAATGCTGTCGGGCCCCTTCACCGACCGATTCGACCGAGCGGAGCTTGGCCCCGCCTGGCGCGACACGGGGGGCAACTACCGAATCGTCGACGGAAAGCTGGTCGCCCGCGACGCTCACAATCACCCCGCTTGGCTGCGCAAACGATTGCCGCGCGACGTGTCCATCGAATTCGATGTCCAATCGAACAGCGACGCTGGCGACATCAAGGTCGAGCTCTTTGGCGACGGAGAATCCTTCGATCCCGATCGTGGCGCATATGTGTCGACCGGCTACGTGTTGATTTTCGGCGGCTGGCACAACTCTCTGTCGGTCATTTGCCGGAACAACGAGCACGACGAGGGGCGCAAGGCGGCGCGCACCGATCGAAAGGTGGAGCCCGGCCGCACCTATCACTTCGCGATCACGAGCAAGGACGGACACATCGACTGGCGCATCGACGGAACGCCCTTTTTGGATTGGACGGATCCCGACCCCCTCGCCGGCAAGGGGCACGAGCATCTGGCCGTGGATGACTGGGAAGCGGAAGTGCTGTTCGACAACCTCACGATCGTCCCGGCGCGCTGATGGAATCGACCCCGGCTCAACTTGCGCGCGGCAGGCACACCTTCGCGTTCAAAAAACAGCTCGATCGCCTGCGGCGACGCGAGCGGGCCCTCATCTACACCCACGACAATCCAGATCCCGATTCCCTGGCGGCGGCCTGGGGACTGGCCCGCCTGTTTGAGCACGAGCTCGAAATCGACGTCATCATCGCCCACGGCGGCATCGTCGGCCGCGCGCAGAATCGCGCCATGGTCGACAGCCTGGCCATCAAGTTGACGCCGGCGGAGCATCTGGATCCCGGGCGGTTCGATCTGATCGCGCTCGTCGACAGCCAGCCCGAGACGGGGAACAATTCGCTGCCCCACGGCCATCGCATCGACGTGGTCATCGATCACCATCCGCCGCGTCCCGAAAGCCGCCGCGCCCCATGGTGCGATATCCGTCCCGATCTCGGTGCGACCTCCACGATTGTATTCGAATACCTGCGACGCGCCGGGGTCACCATAGATTCGCCGCTGGCCACCGCGTTCTTCTTCGCGCTGCGCACGGAGACGCGCGATCTGGGGCGTGAGGCCAGCGCGAAGGAACGGCACGCGTACCTGGCGCTGGTACCTGTCGTCGACCACGCGTTGTTGTACCGCATGAGCCACCCCAAAGTTCCGCGGGCGCATTTCGCGGCGCTCGACCGCGCCATACGCTCCGCCGAGGTCTACGGCAACATCGTGGCCGTGAACTTGGGGCGCCTCGGGTATCCTGATCTGGTCGCCGAAATCGCGGACCTGTTGTTGTCCTATGACGGGGCCAAGCTGGTCCTGTGCGCGGGCCACTACGAAGGCAGCGCCTACTTGTCACTGCGCGCGGAGCCAACCCAAAGGAGAGCCGGCTCCCTCATGCGCGCGATCGTGGGCACGTCCGGAGCGGCGGGGGGCCATGGGACGATGGCCGGTGCGCGCCTATTCGCGAAGGTTCGCTCGGGAAATACCCTCGACGCGGAATTCAAGCGCCTGGTCGCCAAGCTCCGGGAAGCCACGAATCAGGGTGGACAGGGTCCGGTCCCATTGCTGTCTCACGGTCGCGGGGCTTAAGGATCAAGGTAAACAGTGCCGCGCGGGCACTCGGGCACGATTCGCTCGTCGTGTCAGCTGTTGCTTCACAATCCGGGCGGGGACACAATCTGAATCCCGTTGATGGGGGCTCGGGGCGTGGCGGTCGTTCCAGGAGTCGCGACCAGCGTGAACGATGCGCTGGTTAGCTTCCGAAACACCATGTAGTTTCCCTTTCCGCCGTCGCGTGCCTCGGTGAAACCGGGAAAGGTGGTCGACGTTGGCCCCACCTCGGTCACAGTGTAAGACATGTTGCCAATCGCATAGCGGCAGGTTCGGGTGGTGGCCGTAGTTATCTCCCCGCTCGAATAGACATAGACGTCGTAGCCGGACGTCGTCAGCGCGATGGGAAGATTCGAGACCGTCACTGTCGCCGGCGATGACGAGGACAGCGGATCCAGGTACCCATTCATCATCCGGACATCGCCAGGGGTTTCAGCATACTTGTGATTCCAAACCCCCGGCCCGGCCGCACTGTTTTGCGACGTCCACGAGACCGCCGCGGTCGTGACGACGTTGTTCGACAGGGTCAGGTTCGGCAGTGAGCCGATGGGGCCCACGGCCCCGTTCCACTGCGCCGCCGGCTTGACACCCGCGACCTCGGAAACAGACATCGGGACATCCGATACGAATGTCATCGGTCCAGCGCCCGTCGACGACCGTCCCCCGACGAAATCGATGCTAAGCGCGACGCTCTCGCCCCCGCCTGCTCCCGCGGTGTTCATGCTTTGACCACCGGACCCCACGTCGATGGTTCCACCCTGACCGCCCATCAGCGCGGTCCCGGCACCGCCGGATCCACTCCCGCCCGTCGCACCTTCGCCGGTCGGACTTCCGCCAGTCTCACTTCCACCGGTGGCGACACCGCCGGCGCCGGGATCTCCCGCACCGGCGCCCGCGGAGGGGCTCATATCCATTCCCATTGCCGCGCTGGTTCCCCGTCCCCCTTGGCCTTGGCCCCCGCTGGGCGCTGCAATCGCACCACCGCCGCCAACAACTGCACTTCCACCAAGTCCGGCCGACTGAAACGTCCCGCCAGCGCC
>JADGRC010000323.1 GCA_017881245.1 Pseudomonadota bacterium | reverse complement strand
GCCCTTGCCCCCCGCACCCACCAGGTTCATGCCGTCATTCCAGTCGCCGCAACCCATGAGCGGCAGGCCGTGGGTGCCGAAGTATAGGCCTTTGTCGATCGCGCGGACACAATGCTCGTAGAGGGTGCCCACGTCGTCCGAGACTTGCGGCAGGTCGTAATACGCGTCTTCCTCCGGGCGCACCGGCCGGGCGCGGAGGAATGGTACGCGCTCTTCCAACACGCCTGTATCGCCGGTCGCGCTGACATATCGGCAGGTCGCGTAAGGCAGCCAGAGGTAGTCGTCCGAGAAATGTGTACGTACCCCACGGCCCGCGGGTGGATGCCACCAATGCTGCACGTCTCCCTCGCAGAACTGGTGGGCAGCAGCGCGGAGAAGATGTTCGCGCAATAATCGGGGCTCGGCGTGCACAAGCGCCATCGCGTCTTGCAACTGGTCCCGGAAACCGAACGCGCCGCCCGACTGATAGAACCCCGTGCGTGCCCACATCCGACACGCGAGGACTTGATAGATGAGCCAGCCGTTGGCCAGGAAGTTGACAGCCGGATCGGGAGTTTCGCAGTACACGGCCCCGAGGCAGCGGCTCCAGTAGTTCCACACACTTTCCAGTGCCTGTTGGGCGCTCGCGACGCCGCGGAACCGATGAATGAGTTGACGCGCTTCCTCTTCACTCCTGGCGGCTCCGAGCAGGAAAACGATGTCCCGTTCCTGCCCGTCCTCAAGGGCGACCGGGACCTGCATGGCCGTGCATGGGTCAAGTCCCGCGCCTACCCGGCCGGACAGCCGCACGCGCCGCAGCGCCGCCGGTTCCGCCAGTGTGCCGTTCCGGCCGAGGAACTCCGTGCGATCCGCGGTCACGGTTCGGACCGTCTCGCTACTTTCAACGAAGATGATCCTGTCAGCAAATTCAGGACTGTAGGGGTTGCGGGTGAAGAGCGCGCCGCTGATCGGGTCGAGCTCCGTAACCACGTGCATCAGGGTTTTATTCCGCATCTCGCCTAGCACCCACTCCCAGTAGCCGGTGACCGAAAACTGGCGCGGCCGGCCGGAGCGATTCGTGATCTTGAGCCGGGCGAACTTTACGGGCGCATCGGTGGCGACGAAGAGTGAAAGCTCAGTGACGATGCCATCCTCGGCGTACTCGAAGACGGTGTACCCGAAGCCGTGTCGGGCGACGTAGGGGTTTTGACCGCGGGCCGGTAGAGGTGAGGGAGACCAGAATCGCCCGCTTTCCTCGTCGCGGATGTAGATCGCCTCACCGCTCGTGTCCGTGACCGGGTCGTTGGACCAGGGGGTAAGCCGAAACTCATGACTGTTTTCCGACCACGTGTAGACGCTTCCACTCTCGGAGACGACAGTGCCGAACTGAGGATTGGCGATCACGTTGACCCACGGCGCGGGGGTGGTCTGTTTGGCGCGGAGGATGGTGATATACTCGCGACCGTCACGCGTGAAGCCGCCCAGGCCATTAAAAAACGCAAGGTCGCGCTGGGGCATCTCGGCCGCGGTCATGGCCTCGGGACGGCGACGCGGCTTGAAACCGGGGATCCGCACCTCGGTGATGCCACGGCGTTCCACCTGTTCGGCCAGGGTCCCCGCGTCGTCCACCAGGACCACGCGCGCCACCGTCTGCAGCAGAGTCCGATCCTCGTCCGACATCTGCTCGCCGCGGCGCACGAAAATGCCACCGGGCTTGTCCACCAGCGCCGCTTCCGGGCTGGCGGCGACGAGGTCCATGATCGTGTCCTGCAGCACCTGGCGGTAGACCGAGTCGTCCTCGTTCCAGATGACCAAGTCCACGCTGACCCCTCGCATGCGCCAATAGGCATGAGCCTGTATGGCTTGGCGTACCAGCTCGATGCGCGCGGGATCGCGGATGCGGACCAGCACGATTGGTAGATCTCCCGAAATCCCGTAGCCCCAGAGGCCAGATTGCCCGCGCCGGTTGCGGGATAAGACGCTAGCCTTCGCCCGGCGTAGCGCAGATGCGTAGATCACTGAGCCTGCAAGCCGGCCGTACACCTGGGCATCGGCTTCGGTGGCGTTGAGTTGTTGGAGAAGAATGTGGCCGTGTGTCCAGGCCAACTCGAAGACCCGGTCCGCCAGACGGGTGTCATGGTACTTCTCCATCAGCGCCGAGACGGCCTCCCGTGATTCGGCGACGCCGGTCACCAGATCCAACTGCACCGTTTCGTTCTGTTGCAGGACGATGATGTGACGGATACAAACCACCGGGTCAAGTACTGGCCCATGGCTGTCGAACAGCCGCGCGCCTCCGTCCATCGCCGCCGGTGAGGCCAGGGTCCTGCCCCTGCCAATGAAACGCGTCCGATCCGTTTCAAACGTCGCGTCCCCGATGGTCGTGCCCCGAACCGTCATCAGGTGTGCCAGCCAGGGGGGTCGCTCTTCGGCCGAGCGCGGCCGGCGGGTGCAGTAGATGGCCGGCAAGTTGCGCACAAGCTCTGTTTGCACAAACAGGTTACTGAACGCCGGGTGGGCGAGGTCATGGTCCTGCGGGGCCAAGACCACTTCCGCATAGCTGGTCACCTCAATGGTCCTTGGCCTCTCGGATCGGTTCCTGATCGTGATCCGCCGTAGCTCGATGTCGTCCTCGGGTGACACGCTGATCTCTGTGTGCGTGTCGATCTTTTCGTCGCGCCGCCGAAACTCGGCCCGGCCTTGGGTAAAAATCGCCTGGAATCGTCTGGCGGGCTTGAGCGTCGGTTGCCACGTCGTTGACCAGAACGAGCCGCTCTCCAGGTCGCGCAGATAGCAAAACGAGCCCCAGCAATCGCGTGTGGGGTCTTCCCGCCACCGCGTCAGGGCCAGGTCACGCCAGCGGCTGTAGCCGCCGCCCGCGCTCGTGACAACCACATGATACCGGCCGTTGGAGAGCAGATGGACCTCCGGCACAGCGCCACTTGGGTCGGTGAAAACCCGCATGGTTCCCTCCTCTTGGGCCGAGGCGGTGCGGGTGGCGCTGGCTTCCGCGACGTGGGGGAAAACGGGTACGCAGGCCTTGGGCACGCGTTCCTGAAGCAAAAGGTCGGCCGCGCGCAACATGGGATCGGCGTCGAAGCGGCGCTGCATCGGCCTGTCCAAGAGTACGTACGCCAACGACAGCAGGCTCATGCCCCCGTGGTGGGCCATGAACTGCCGTACCGTCGCGCTCGTTGCTCCCCGCGCCAGCCGCGAAGGCGTAAAGTCGATGGCTTCGTACAACCCGTAGGCGCCTTCGCGACCGTCCTCAGCCAGCCGTTTCAGGTTCCGACACGCCGACTCAGGGTCCACCATC
>JADGRC010000036.1 GCA_017881245.1 Pseudomonadota bacterium | reverse complement strand
CAGGGCGGCGCGAAGGCGTTTTCCCTCGGCGTCACGAACCTTCAACGCGCCCAGATCGGCCGCGGACAACACCTCCTGGCTCCACGGCAAGTACGCCCGATCGACGAGGCGGAGGACCTCGTCCAGAGCCTCGCCGAAGCGTTCCTGGCGGACGAAGGAACAGGCGACATTCAGCGCCGGCGCCAGGAAGTCAGGATCTGAAGCTTCCGCCGCTCGGTATTTCTGGCGCGCTTCGTCCCAGCGCCCTTGGCGGTACAGCAGCTTCCCGTCGGCATTCAGTTGCGCCGCGGCGGGCGTCGGTAGGTGAAACGGGTCGAGAATTCCGGGACCAGATGTCGGGGAGGCGACGGGACATGTGGGTCCCGTTGAAGTTGGGGCGCGCCCAACGGCCTGCGCGACCGTGGCAATCGCGGGAGACGGAAAAAGCGCCTGCACGACCACCGGCACGACGGCCCAGGCGAAAACCCCAACGAGGCCGCGCGTCATCAGGGATCGATCCAAACACGTCGCAGATCCAAGTGCGAGCCGACGGCCGCCAGACCGTGAACGCGGCGCGCGACAAGCACCGGTACGTCGAATTGATAGAGGAACAACACTGGCTGTTCGCGCGCCAGCGTGGTTCCGAGCGACGCGAGCAACGACTGACGGACGCCCGGATCGACGGCCTGTCGAAGTGCGTCCAGCGTCGCGTCGACCTCGGGCGATCGATATCCCGCGTAGTTGAACGGCCCGGTCGAGCCGAACATCAGGCCGGGATCCTCGTCGGGTTGTCCCTCCCACAACATCAATGCCAGATCGAAATCGCCCCTTCGCACGCGATCGAGCAGCGCGGCGGCGTCGAGCACGACGAGATCCACGAGCAGGCCGGCCCTGCGCGCCTCGAAAGCGAAGGCGTGGGCCTCGGTCGTCGCGGCGCGGGCACCCGAGGCGCACAGGAGCGTGTGTCTAAACGGCTTGCCGTCCAGATCTCGCACCCCATCAGCGTTGGTATCCCGATACCCCCCCGCTTCCAGCTCTGACGTGGCCCGTTCGCGGCCTCCGCCACCCCCTGGACCGTTGTCGGGAACCGCGATATTCGCGAAGGCGGGTGCCGCGAGCGGATGCGCCAAGCCACGGTGGAGATCCCGCGCGAAGCGACTCCGATCCCACAGCCCGGACAAGGCCCGACGAAAACGCGGATCCCCGAGTGGTGGCCTTCGGTGATTGACCACGACGTACGCCCATCGATCAGGACGCAAGCGCCACAAGGAAAGCGTGCCGTGTAACGTTACGGGATCCACGTCGTCCGGATAGTGCACCGGCAGGACCCGGGGCAGTACGTCGAAGTCGCCGCGGCGCATGCGCATCAAGGCGCGCGCTCCGTCCAACTCAATCTCGAATGCGATCTCGTCTGGCGACGGGGCCTCGCCCCAATACGTCGACGACCGGGCCAGCCGGATGCGTTTGCCCCGCTCCCAGGCCATGAAACGAAACGGACCCGTGCCGATGGGTTGCCGGCCGAGGCCCTGGAGATCGGCGCTGGCGCCGCGCAAGTAGTGATCGGGCAGAATGGGAATGTCGCACAGAGCGCCGAGCACGAAATTAGACCGCCGCTTCAGGATCAATCGCACGATTCGGTCCGCGCCGATTTCGATCGTCGACACATCCCGTAGCGAGGCGCGGGTGACGACGCCCCCCGGGCCATTGTCGCGCAGCAAAGGTTCCAAGGTGGCCTGGACGTCGAGCACCCCGAAGCCGTGCCCGTCATGCCACTTGATGCCCGGGCGTAGGTGCAAAGTGATGACGAGGCCGTCGGCGGAGATCTGCCAGTTGTCGGCCAGGACGGGACGCAGCCGGTCCGGTCTGCCTGGCAACGGGCAATCGAACAGGGGCTCGTAGATCAAGCCCTTGACCACCTGCAACACCGATGCGTCTGGATCGCCGAGAAGGCTCAGATTCGCAGGCTCGGTGTCGAGATGGACGCGCAGAGTGCCGCCGCGCCGGTCCACCGGCGGCAATGCCACATCAGCGGGGACAGGCAGTTCTGGTGGAAGAGGCGGAAGAGTCCGCCGCGATGGACCCTCCCCCGCGTTACGCCCTTCCGCGAGCGTCACCTCCGCGGATTTCGTGGGCGCGGCGCGGCGACAGGCAATGAGGCCGCCGGAACAAAGCACCACGACAAGTACTTCCAGCAGCACGGGAATCCCGCCTTGCGACCGGAAAACTCGCGTGTTATTCAGGTCACGCTCGTTGTAACCCGTTGCCGAGGAGACGCGCTTCATGAAACGACTCGGGCCCCCCAAATCAGCGTCTGACATTCAAAGCAAGGCGCGCGTTTCAGGCGAGAAGGCCGAATCGCGGCGTACACGCCTCGCTATATATCACCACCTGATGGTGCCGCTGGCGTTGGCGCTGTTGGCGCCATTCGGCGGCGTCGCGCTCGGCCAAGGTCAGGAGTTGGCGCCCATCAAGGTCGATCTGCCGCCCCAGCCCAACTTCAACGTCAACAACGCGCCCGAGCAATATCCAACCGGTGAGCTGTCTGTGTACGGCCTGCGTAAGCACATGACGCAGCACCTGGACAAGGACGTTCAGCTCAAGGCCTACCTGTTGCAGATCTACGAGTGTCCCGCCGAGCAGCGCAAGTGCAACGACGATCTGGCCGCGAAGAACAAGAAGGAAAAGATGAAGGCGGCGAAGGCGTCCGCCAAGAAGTCGAAGGCGGGGGCTCCGCCGGCAGTCGCAGAGCCGCCGAAGGCCGTGGGCGCCTGCCGTCCGTGCGACCAGCCCCACTTCTTCATGGCGGACACGCCGACCACGAAGATCGAGCGTGCGCTTCTGGTGGCCGACTATCCGTTGAAGGACTGGAATACCGGCAAGCCCAAGCCCCTTGTGGCCAAGGCCGGCGAGCAGTACGTGGTGACCGGGACGTTCGCTATCAATTCAATCGGCGGGTTCGCGGCTTCCGACGGCTTGATCATCCACAAAAAATTCGTCGACGCGCAGGGCAAGGTGATTGCCGAAGGTAACGCCGTCCTCCCCCCCGATTCCCAGGACATCAAGATGGAAGGTAAGGGAGTGGAAAAGGTGGGTGCCGCCCGCATCGACGCGCTCAAGGGCAAAAAATAGCCCAGGCAGGCACCCCAACTGCCAGCGACGACGGTACGAACCGGTTAGTTTATTCGAGCCCGCGATCACGCAGGGAGCCGTCGTCTTCGCCGCGGAGGTGTCCGACCTCGTGCAGCAACGTGCGCTTAATGGCTTCATCGAGTTCGGTCAGATCGCGGACCGACCGCAGCAAGTTTCGGCGATATAGGACGATGGTTCTCTCCGGAGAGGCGCAGGCCACCCCGCCGTCGTCCGGAAACTCGGGTTCGACTCCCGCTATCGACGGAGTCCCGGGCGCCATCGCGCGACGACCTTTGCCCGGCTTCACGGTTCTGCCTGCCTGCGGCCGCCGTTCCGCATCCACCGACCCGGACCAAGTCAAAGGAAGCCCGCGGAACAGTCCCAAAATGGTCGGGGACAAAGGTGGCTTTTCCGCCACGAGATCTTCAGCGGCCGGCAGTTCCGTGGTCTCCAGAAGAGACTTGTTCAAGTCCGTACGGACGTCTTCGGGCAATTCGGCGACAACCCGTTTCACCCGCGAAGCGAAATCAGTGGGCGAAAGCTCGGGCGTTGGCGGAAAGGACGTAGGGTCCCGTCGCGACGCTTCGGCGAAGTGCTTCTCCGCATCGGCGATCTCGCCGTCACGCTCCGCAATCAACCCGAGGTGATAGAGCGCGTGGGCGTGGTCGGGATCCGTCTCGAGAACTCTCCGAAACGTCCGACGCGCCTCCCTGAATCGGCAGAGTTCGAACTCCGCGACGCCTTTTTCATAGCGGGCGGCGGTCGATCGGGGGGCAAGCGCCAACGTCGCGTCCAGTCGCCGCACCGCCTGTTCACAGTGTCCCAGATCGATGAGGGCCTGGCCTTCGAGGAGCGCCAATCGCGCAGCGCGCGCGCGATCACGCCCTGAAACGAGGCGAAATCCGCGGCGTGCCTGCTCAAGGCCTATCGCCGACCGGTCAGCGGAGGGAGGAAGCTGGTTGATGTAGAGATCCGCGCTCGCTTCCAGTGTCTCGGCGTCCTCTGGGTCGAGCGCCATTGCCAAAGCGAGCGCGTCACGGGCCTCGTCCAGGCGGCCGAGATGCAACAGGGCCGCCGCGCGATCGTGATGGGCCTCGACCGATCGCGGCGCCGTGCGGGCCGCCTCCTCGGCGCATGCCAAGGCGCCGGCGAAGTCATCCCGATCGAAGAGATTGCCTGCCCTATCCAACAGATCGGAAACCGGCGCGTCGGACCACGCGGGCTGATCCGGAAAGCATCGCCGTAACGGTCGCGCCGCCGGCTCATCCGACCCCAACGCGGCCACGCTGCTGGGCGGAATGGCGGCAGTCGCCGAGGTGGGACCGGGGCCGACCTTGGTCGTCCGCGCTCGGCAGCCGCACGCGGCGTCCCCCCAGAGCAAAATCACCCAAAGCGCCACCCGCGCGCGATTCATGACCAAGTGATAATGATATATCAAGACAGTGGGGGGCGGCGACATCGATTCCGACCAGGGCGGGGGTGGGCCAATGGTCGCGCCATACGGCGACGGCGCGAGAACGCGCACCGCCCCCCTACGGGTGCGCGTCGCCCCATGTCTTTCCGGACGCCACCTCGACGACTAGCGGAACATCGAGAGCGAAGACCGACTCCATTTCGTGCTTGACCCAGGCGCCGAAGACTCCCACCTGATCATCCGGGACCTCGAACACCAGCTCGTCGTGAACGGTCAGCAACAACTCCGCGCGCGCGGCCGGGGCGGCGCCCGCCTCTATGCCTTGATCGACGCGGATCATGGCCAGTTTCAGAAGATCAGCTGCCGATCCCTGAATGGGCGTGTTGCGGGCGATTCGTTCGGCGTAATTTCTATCTTGAACCCGCGACGACAGAATTTCCGGCAACGGACGGCAACGGCCGAGCAAGGTCGTGACTTGACCCGTCGCGCGCGCGTCTAGGATCGCACGTTCCATGTAGGAGCGAACGCCCGCGTAGCGGCGAAAGTAACTCTCGATGTAGGTTCGCGCCTGCGCGCGTGGGATTCGAAGCGCCTGCGAAAGCCCAAAGTCGGTTTGGCCGAAGACCAACCCGAAGTTGATGGCCTTGGCGATTCGTCGGTGGTCGGTGCTTACCGATTCAGGTGGAAGGTCGAATACCTCGGACGCTGTTCGCGAGTGAATATCCTGACCCGATCGGAAGGCCTCGACGAAAGCGGGGTCTCTCGAAAAATGGGCCAGGACGCGCAGCTCGATCTGCGAGTAGTCCGCCGAGACCAGACTCATCCCGGGTTTCGCGATGAAGGCCTGGCGAATTCGCCGACCCACGTCGGTGCGTATGGGAATATTCTGCAGGTTCGGATCGCTCGAGGATAGCCGTCCCGTGGCGGCCACCGCCTGATTGAATGACGTGTGCAGCCGTCCCGTTTGTGGGTTCACCAACGCGGGAAGCGCGTCGATGTAAGTGCCCTTCAACTTCATCAGGCCCCGGTACTCGACAATCTTCGCCGGGACGGGATGCAGGGCAGCCAATTCGTCCAGGGTGTCGGCGTCCGTCGAGGCTCCGGTTTTCGTCTTGCGAATCACGGGCAGACCCAGCTTGCCGAAGAGCACGTCCGCCAGTTGTTTGTTCGAGTTGATGTTGAACGTCGTCCCCACAAGACCGTGAATCTCGGTTTCGAGTCGGGCAAGCGCGGTGCCCACCTCTTGTCCCAAGCCGCGCAGGTAATCGCTGTCAAGGAGAATGCCGCGGCACTCGATCTTCGACAGGACGCGGGCAAGCGGCAATTCCAGATCGCGGTACAGGTTTTCGAGGCCGCGCTCCGCGAGGTGCGCGGTCTGGCTGGGACCGAGCGTCAGGGCGGCGGCTGCTTCGGCGGCCAGACGCCGTGCCGCCTCGGGAACGGGGACGTCTGACGGCGCGCTTGCTCCCTTGCCGGAGCCGAGCCAGGCGGAGCGCGGGGAAACGTCAACGACGCCGGCGGCGGCGGCGACGACGTTGATGTCATAGCTGCTGCGGGATGGGTCGAGGACATAGGCCGCCAGCATCGCGTCCCCATCCACGCCCAGGAGATCAACGTGTTGTCGTCGCAGGAGGACGTCCACCGTTTTGTCGTCGTGAACGCGTTTTTTCACTGCGCCGTCCGCAAGAACCGATCGCAGACTTGCCCATGCCTCGCCCGGCCGTAACGAGGTTGGAGAACCAAGGTAGCGGTGGCCAAGCGGCACGTATAGGCGGCGTCCGTCGGGAAGCGCGAAGGCGATTCCCACGATGTCACCGCGGACGGGACCCGCACCCTCCCAGAGCAACGCCAATCCGAAAAGGCCGGCGTTGCCGAGATCGACCACGAGGGCTCCCATCGAGACGCTGTCAAGGATGATCTCCGCGTCTCGCGGAACCTCCCCGGACGCGGGGCTCTCCAGCATGCCGCCGGGTGCGTCCGCTGTCGCGTTCGCGGCGCCGCTGTGACCGGCGTCGCGGGTGGCATGCTCCGGGCGTTCCAGCGACGACACGCTTGGCAGTCCCGCGTCGCCGCGATCGACCAGGGCCGCGCCCGCCAGGGAGACATCGTGCGCAGGTCCGGGCAACGTCACCTCGAGTCGGGAGAACTCCAGGTCCCGAAACAGGGTCCGCAGGCGTTCGTGGTCGGGGTCGATTCGATGAAGGTCCCGCAGCGTTTTTGGCAGGGGCACGTCCTCGCGCAACTGCACGAGCTGGCGCGACAACCTCACCGTGTCGCGGGCGGCCACAAGCGCCTGGCCCCGCTTGCCCTTGACCTCGGTGGCATGGTCGATGAGCGCGGACAACGATCCATAGCGGTTGATAAGCTCCGCGGCCGTCTTGGGGCCGATGCCTTCAACCCCGGGCACGTTGTCGATGGAATCGCCGGTCAAGGCCAGGACATCGCCCACGCGTTCGGGAGGGACACCAAATTTTTCCACCACCTCCGGCACGCCTATCATCTTGTTCTTCATCGTGTCGAGGACCCGAATTTCGTCGCCGCACAGCTGCATCAGATCCTTGTCCGACGAACAAATCACCACTTGCATGCCCGCCCGCGCACCCAGCCGCGCCACCGTCGCTATCACGTCGTCCGCCTCGAACCCGGGCACGGCCAAGGTCTGAATGCCGAACGCGTCGATGACCCGATGGACCAGATCCATCTGGGCCGCCAGTTCGGGCGGCATGGGGGGGCGGTCGGCCTTGTACCCTGCGTAAAGGCGGTGGCGGAAGTTGTCGCCCGGAGAATCGAATACCGTGCATAAATGAGTCGGACGATGCTCGCGCTCGATACGCAACAACATCTGACAAAGGCCGTATACGGCGCCCGTGGGTACACCCTTGCTGGTCACGAGGGGCGGCATGGCGTGAAACGCCCGGAACAGGAAGTTGAACGCGTCGACGACGTACAGACTCGGCCGCTCCGACGCGGGGGTGGTAGGCGAGGTCTCGGTCACGGTTTCCGTCACGCTGGCGGGCAGATTATCGATATTGAGTCCTTCGTCCAATCTGGAGACGAGCCAAGAAGAATGGCACATTGAAGATAGACGTGTCTCGCCCTCGATCCCAAGGCCGTAGCAAGGCGATCCGTCAGGTGGTCGTTCTCGCGCTCGGCGGCCTCGTGGCGCTGGTCGCGACGGCCGTTTTGGGGGCATCCGTCGTGTTGCAGGGCCCGCGGCTCGGCGCCATCATCCAAGCCGCTCTGCCCCAGAATCGCGGCAAGCTGTTGATCGGTGGCGTTGTTTGGAGCCTGAGGGCGCTCGGCGATTTGATCACCGACGCGCCCAGTCCCATCGGCCTCGACGGGCTGAAGATCATCGATCCAGAGGGGACTGTTGTCCTGGACGTGCCCCATCTGGAAGCCCGGGTCAAACTGCGGACACTGCTAGCGGGCAGCTTCTCGATCCACGATCTCAAGGTCGGAAAGGCCACCTGGCGTTTCGCCAAGATGAACGAATCGGACGGAATCGGCTTTATCGCCGCTCTGGAGCCGAAGCAACCGCCTCGCCCATCGCCGTCGACTGTCCCGGAAGGTGCGCCAAAGGCCCCGGGCAGTTTCTTTCACATCGTGAATGCGGACCTGGGCGATCTGAACGTGATTTTCGATTTTCCCGGGGCGTGGGGACTGGAGCTTCGTCACGCGCGCGTCTCCGCGTCGTTGCTCCAGTCGGGAGTTGATCCGAAACATCCCATTTTCGGATTCGACGCCGGACCCATCATCGCGGAGGGCGGCGGATGGCTGCGCATCATGGACGACAACCTGCTTCCTTTCGACAAGGTCGTCATCAACCGCGTCGCGACGACGCGCGAACACCCCGACGACATCTTCCTCGACCTGCGCGAAGCGCGGACGGGAAAGACGTCTTTGGTGGGCAAGGGGGCCTTCACGGGCATCTATGGCGCCACGTCGATTCCGGGCGCCGATCTGCACGTCGAGTTTCACGATGCGACCGATGCGTTCAACCAAGTCGTCGCGGGCAAGAAGATCGAGGGCTTGACCCTCTCGGGCGAGGACGCGACCGCCGTCGCGGATCTCCGCGACACGTTCGCCAAGCTCAAAGTGACGGCAAGATTCGGGGGGCTGGACGTGGCGTACGGTGCCTACCGGGCCCTCGGGGTCGGATTCGGTCTGAGTTTCGACGGCGACGCGATGAAGATCGTTGCTCGCGATTTCAGCTTGTCCGCGCCAGGCGGAGGCCGACTCGTGCTGGGTGCGACCTTCGATGCCAACAAGGCGAAACTGGTAGCGGACGTCAAGGTCGAAGACTTCACAACGGATTCGTATCTCCCCGCGGAGGCAAGGGAGATCGCGGGCGGTCACTTGAAGGGCAAGCTACACGCGGACGCTGATCTGGGACCGACAGGCCAGTCCGTTGCTTTGCGCGGGCTAGACCTGACCCTCGAACGGCGTAACGCCAAAGGGTTGCCGAGGGCCATCCGCGTCCATGGCGAGGCCACCGCATCCCCATCGCGCTTCAAGACGACGGGGCTGTTCGTGGAGGTCGGCGGAGCGACGGCTCAGGCGTCGGGCGAGGTCAAGCTGGCGCGACAAACGGTCGCGCTCGGTCTGGATCTCGCGGCATACGACTTGGCGCGCTTACTGGGTTCCGTGGGGCTGCCGCCCCTTGGCAAGACAGCGCACATCACTGCCCAAATCGACGGTGCGCTCGCCTCGCCGACGGCTTCCGGGGAGGCGACGGTGACGGGCTTGGGCATCGGCAAGCGGGTGGTTCCGGAACTGCGCGCCAAGTTCGGCCTGGACGCCGGCTTGGCACGTCTTGATTTGGGTTCGGACAACTTGTTTGGCGGCTCGTTCCGGGCGCGCGGCACGGTGCACCTGTACGAGAAGACCACACGCCGCATGCTGAAGGTGCCGGTCGTCGACATGGATGTCAGCGCGCGGCAGATCGATCTCGGCGCCGCATCCGGCGGCGACGTCGTGTCTGGACGCCTGGCGCTGGAACTGCACGTCAACGGGCCAGTCGACGCCCTGTCGGGTACTGTTCGGATTCCGGGGCGTCAGCCGATCGTCGTCGCGGGCGAGGCCCTCACGCTGGGTCCCGTCGAAGTCGCGCTCGACGGCCGAACGGCAACGATAAACCAATTGCGCCTGGGACGCAGCGCGGGCGGCGTCTTGAATATCAGCGGTACCGCGGGGTTGGACCAGACCCTGGCGCTGGACGTTACGCTCGACGGCCTGTCCCTGGATGGGCTTCCCGAGATCGCCCAATCGGGCCTGGGGATCAAAGGACAAGCAGGGGCAAAGCTGCACGTCGGTGGAACGATCCGGCGGCCTTTGGTCAAGGGAACCATCCTGCTTTCGGGCGTGGCCGCGCTTGGAATTCGCCTGGGGACCGGACAAATCGAGGTTCGCCCCGACGACTCGGTGGACCTGACGGGTGCGCCAACCGGGGCCGTGGCGCTCGCCGTACAAGGCGATTTCTTTGATCGCTTCCACGTTGATGCGCGCCTGGCGCAGAAGGCCGCCGGCGTCGCGGCACACGCCAGCGTCGAATTCAGCAAGTTGGTCCTGGAAGCATTCCTTCCCCAATTGGTTGCGCTCGGTGACGGAAAAGGCATCGCCTCGGGACGGGGCCAAGTGGACGTCGAGCCGGGCCAACCGCTGCTTGCGGATCTCCTTTTGAATGAACTGTGGTTTTCCATGGCGCACACGACCGAGACCGTGCCGGGTGAATCGACGGTCGAACGCCTGGACCTACGGGCGACCAAGCCCGTGCACGTCCGCGTCGTCGGGAACCGCGTGACGTTGGCTGACCTGAACCTCGCCACCCACGGGGGCGCCCTCCACGTTGCCGGCGTTCTCGATGGTCGAACCATCGACGGCGCACTGGACGGGCACGTCGATCTGGAGCTGATCCAGTTGTTCACCCGCGACATCGTCGACAAGGCCACGGGCGATCTCGACGTCGCCCTCACGGTGGCGGGAACCCTGGACAAGCCGGTCCTCCGCGGCAGCCTGGCGATTCACGACCCCATCCACGTGCGTCCGAAAACTTTTGATACCGACGTTGTCTTATCGGGGGGCGTCATCTCGTTGGATCCGGACGGTGCCGAGCTTCGCAAATTGGCGATCGCCGTCGACGGTCAAACGACCGAGATTGACGGACGCGTGACATTGGGTGCGGGTTTTCGGCCGGAGTCCGTGGATGCCCACGTGGCTGGAGAGGTGAGCGCCCGGCTGCTGGCAACCTTGGCCGGAGAATCCATTTCTGAGGCGCGGGGTCGGGCCAGCATCAAAGCCGACGTGAAGGGTCGACTGACCAATCCGACCTTCAACGCCCAGTTGGGCCTTGGGACCATCACCTTTCGGATGAGGGACACGGGCACGCTGGTGGAGGTACAAAGCGGCGCCGTTGAAGTGACGAACGAGGGCGTCTTGTTGCGAGATGTCAGCGTCCTGATCGACGACCAGGGTCGGCTGATTATCGGCGCGGCGGGGGTGCGTCCCGGGCGGCTGGAGCTTCGCAGCCTGGTTCCGCTCACGCTGGGACGCTTGGATTTTCCGTTGCACGGCGAGCAGCTGAGCTACCGTAGTCCGGGAAGCTTCGAGATCAACGATCTCGGGTTTGACCTGGATCTGGGAGGCGATCTGGATGACGGGTTCGAGCTGGGGGGAGAGGTTCGCATCATCGCGGGCCGCTACGTGCAGGATTTCAAGGTGTCCAACCTTGTCCTCAGCCCGCGGGTGAACGAATCGGCAGTTCGACCGTTCTACGAGGGAAAGCCCCTGCTGGAAAACCTACTGTTGGATCTCACCGTGCGGACCGTCGGAGACGCATTCGTCGTGCAGAACAACATCGCGCCGGAGATTCACATCGACGTTGCCTTGCACGTGGGCGGTACCCTGTCGGAACCCAAGCTGGCGGGAGACGTGCGACCCACCGACGGCCGATTCAGGATCCCGCTGTTGCGCGGGGACTTTGATCTCGTTCAGAACGTCAACCACATCACATTCGTCGAGACCAAGTCCGTCGCTGACGGCGACACGCCCGATATCCAGATTCAGGCGCAAAATCCCGTCGTGGACGCGACCGGCATCGAACACCTGGTCGACATGAATATCCACGGGCCCTTACGCGAAATGCAAATTGACCTGTCCACATCGGATGGCCTCGATCGTAACCAGACCGCGTTTCTCCTTCTGACCGGCCGCACTTCGACCGGCAGCGACCGCCTGACGCAAAGCCCGACCATCGGTGCCAACGTCAACACGGGGCTCGATATCGCGGGTCAGGCGACGCGCGACACCATCGCCAACCTGATGGAGCCCATAATCGGCGACACGTTTGAACGTGTGGTGGGCGCGCAGCTCCGCTTGACGGTTGGCCCCGACGGGTTCGAGGGGCGCGTGACGAAGCGAATCAGCCGTTACACCAAGTTTCAGCTCGAGGCCCTGCAGGGATTCCAGGGCAACGCGCGGCAGACCCTGCAGTTCGATCAATGGTTACGGGACTACATCACGATCAGCCTCGGAGCCCAGCGTCTGGTGATTCCCCAGCAGCCGGGTCTGAACGAAAACCCTCCTTTGAACGCAAGCCTCGAACTCAGGTGGGATTTCGCGATAAGAAGGTGACTTACATCTTCCACATCCCCCACCTTGAACCGAATCCTTCAGACCCGGCTCGTCGTCCTGATAGCCACGATCTCGTCTACCGGTCGGCTCTCCGCGGCCGATGCTCCGTCAGCCGCGCCGAGCGTTGCCCCGGCTCCCGCTCCGCCCTCCGCCAGCCCTAGCGGAGACGTCAAGCCCGAGTCCAGCACGCTTCCCGAAGCGCCCAACCCGGTCGCGGCGAACGCTCCGATTATCGTCCGCTTCGAAGTGGATGGAGCAACCGGCGACGAATCGAGCTCGCTTACCGCCCTATTGCGGGCGACGTTCCCTGAAGGATCCCGGCTTGTCGAATCCGGCGCGGCGGATCGCATCGGAACCCCCATCGGGACAGTTCCACGTGTGCGCAAGGCGTTGGACACCGTCGGTTACAACGCGATCGTCGATGTCCGCCCCGCCCGGGAAGGCTTAAGCCGGGAAGGCGTGGTGGTTGCTGTTCACGTGCGTCCCTATGACCGTGTTCGATACATCTACGTCTCCGGTAACTCGACCATTCAGCAGGACGAAATTTCACGACGGATCAGCATTCGACCAGGGCGCGCCTTGCCGCTACCGGGGCCGGAGCGCGAGGAGGCGATGGAGCACGAACGACAGCAGGTCGTTCAATTTTTGCGTTCCCAGGGGTATTTCGACGCCAATGTCCGGATCGATCTGGCGTCGCATGGAGCCGCGCCAGCCGCCGTGGATCTCACTGTGCGCATCGATCGCGGCCCGGGCTATCCGATCGGTCCCATCACGATCAACGGCAATAAGACCCTGCCCGCCACCGAGATCGAGCCGGCTTTCAGACACCGCGCATGGGACTGGAAGAAGCTCTGGATCGTCGCCGCCCCCTTCACGGTGCGCCGCATGCGCGACGATCTGGCCAAGGTCAACGACCGCTATCACGAAATCGGCTATCCGGGCGCGAGGGCTACTGGCGCGTTCGACCCGGACAGCAGCCTCGATCGAAGAAACAAGAACGTGGCGCTGGCGATTCAGGTCAACGAGCACAAGCGCATCTCGGTGGCGTTCGAGGGTAACCAACATAAATCGTCATCAACGCTTCGCGAGCAGCTGACGCTGAACGAGCGCGGGTCATACGACGACTACGAAGTCGGCAACAGCGCGGACTCGATCCAACGCTATTACCAAGATCGCGGCCACTTCTTCGCCCGGGTGGCGTGGCGTCGAGAACGGATCGCGGAGGACGAAGAGCGGATCGTGTTCGAGGTGGACGAAGGGCCGGAGCTGAAGGTGCGGGCGGTCGAATTCGTGGGCAACAGCGTCAAGAAGTCCGACGAGCTCGGCGAGATCGTGACCGTGCGGCCGTTTCCGTGGCTCGGTTACATCGGGCTTGGTTCCGGAGGATATGTCACGGCCCGGCAAATCGAGTTGGATGCGGAGCGCTTGGTGGACTACTACCGCGGTCGCGGTTTCCCCGACGCGCAGGCCAAGGGTGAGATCTCGACCTCCCGGGCAACGTTCGGTCTGATTGGCGCGGCCGCGGCGGGCGCCGCGACGGTTTCGCGCGATGCGACGGGTTTGTTCGTCAGGTTCACGATCGACGAGGGGCCGCTCGTCCGCGTCGGATCCGTGGAATTCAGCAGCGTCGACAAGAGCCCCATCCCCTACGACCCGACGTTCCTGCGCGACAGTTTGTCGCTACGTCCCGGCGATCCCCTGCGACCCGCTTCGTTGCGTTCGGACAGCCGGCACCTGGAACGGCTGCTCGGCGATGCAGGTCATGCCGTCGCCACCGCCGAGGCAGAAGTCGAGCGCGCGGGCAACACCGTTCGGATCATCTGGAAGGTAAAGCTTGGTCCTCGAATCCGTGTGGGTCCCATCTTCGTACACGGCAACTTTGTGACAACCGATCGGACCATCCTCGAACAGATTCCCATTCGTTCGGGCGACTACTTGACGACGACGGCGTTCGAGCGCGGGCAACGCAACTTGGGTTTCTTGCAATTATTCTACAACGCGTCACCTATCAGCTTTCCCGGCAAGGACGAAGGTCAGACCGTCGTGCCCATGGTGGTGGAGGTCGAGGAACGTTACGAACAGTTCAATCTTCTGCACCTCGGGTTCGGCGCTTCCACGGAACAGGCTCCGCCCGATTCGTCATTCCCCGTCGGGATCTACGGCCGCATCGGCTACGACAATCGCAATTTATGGGGCCACGGCTGGAATTTCACGTCGACCGGGTCGTGGGGACAGTCATTGGTTCGCGCGAACGCCGCCTTTCTCGATCGACGATTCTTGGGCACGATGTTTCGCTTCGACATCCTCGGGCAGTATTTTCAGCAGGCGACAGCGCGGCTCGGCGATATCCGGTCGTGGGGCGGATCCATCGGGTTTTCGCGCGAGATGTACCCGGGAGTCGACGCCGGCATCCATTACAACCTTCGAAACACAACCCATACCGAGCCCCTGTTGAGGCTGTCCGGCGCGACAGAGCGCCAGCAATCCATTACCCTGGGCACGGCGGTGGGCAGTATTTCGCTGAATTTGCAGTGGTTGCGTCTCGACAACCGCCTGGTGCCAGAACGCGGTTTCAAGATCGAGGCCCTAACCGAGCTTGCGCCGCGCAGCCTGTCGTACGGATATGCGGACGTGTCCTTCATCAAGGTGGGAGCCCGCTCCACCGTGGTCATCCCTTTGCTGTCGTGGTTGTCGTTGCGCCATAGCGTCCGCTACGACCAGGGATTTCCTCTTGGTGGCGAATCGCTGCTGCCCAAGGTCGAGCGATTTTACGCGGGCGGCGATACCACCCTGCGCGGGTTCAAGCTGGATCGCGCGCGCATCGACGTGGTGACGTTTCCCACCAACACCGACGTTCAACAGGTCCAGTATCGCCCAATTGGAGGCAACCTTCGCCTCCTGCAGAACATCGACCTGCAGTTTCCCATCAGCGTCCCCTGGTACGGCGCCATATTCATGGACAACGGAGTCGTCGCGGATTCCTTCGACGGCCTCGGAGCCGCCCAATTCCGGCACGGCGTTGGCATCGCGCCGCTCATCATCAAGCTTCCGATCGGTGACCTGAGCTTCGCCTGGGCCTGGCCGCTCGATCCCGGGCCGGGCGATACCAGGATCGGCGTGCTGCACGTGAATATCGGGCTGTTGTTTTGATCGGGGGACGTCGCTCGGCTGTCCGGCGTGGCCTATTTGGCGGAGCCGCCACCCGCGACATAGGCGATCACGTTGTGCTCGCGCTCGAACGTCGCTTTTGCGACGGAAGCTTCCTGCAGGTTGGCGTAGGTTCCAACGCGGACCCGATACCAGGTCCCCTTGCCCGGGATCTCCGTCGATACCACGTACGCGTTCTGTGCCGCGAACCGCCGCGCGAACGCATCTGCATCGGCGCGATCCTGAAACGAGCTGAGTTGTAGCAGGAAGCGCCCCCTGCCCTTGTCCCCGATTGTTGTCGAAACGACGCCAGGCTTGGACATCGCCGCGGCCAGTTTTGTCGGCTGGCTCGGCTCCTTGTTCTGAGCCAGCGGAGGCGATTTCGACGGCGGGGACGGCGCTGCGACCGCCGGTCGCGGTAGAGCCGCCAACTTCTTGGAGATCGTCATGGAGGAGGGAGGCGTTGGCGGCCCGATGGGCAGCGGCGCCGCCGCTGTCAGGATCGGCTTGGCCGCGACCCGCTCCAGCGCGAGCCGCTCGGTCCGGTCTGCCCTTTCGCCACGCTCGGCGCGCTCCGTCCGCTCGGCGCTTGATGGCCGGTTCTTCGACGGTCCGCCACCGATCAAGGCACGCGGAAACGTCAAGACCGTCGGCGCGGGCGCCGGGGCGGCAACCCCGCCGAAGCGATCCAGGGTCGCCAGCGGATCCTCCATCGCGGGAGCCTCCGCCCTACCCCGAGATTCCAGGCGCTTTCCGACGATCACGCCCAACACGAACAGCATGCAGGCAACCATCGCGCTGCCAAAGAACAGGAAGAACACCTGTCGATTGTCGAGCCTGACTTCGATCTTGTCTTTCCAGTGTTCCACATCGCGCAACGCGGGTTCATCCATAGTCGCCTCGGTAGTGTATCGCGGGCTCATGATTCGTCCTCTTTCGTGAGGTTTTCAGATTTGGCCATGGCTTCGGGCGCCGACACCCCCAACAACCGAAGGCCGTTCCGCATCACGAGGGATACGGCCTCCACCCAGTGCAGACGCGCCGCCGTCTTTCGCCAGTCCCAGCGCTCGCGCCAGTCGTCCCCCGCCGACCGATGCCGTTCCTGCGGCAGGATCGTGTCCCCGTAAACTTTCTGCAGGCGCGTGTAGTAGCTTTGGAATTCGCCCGCCAGATCCATCAGGAAGGTTGTCAAACGGTGAGGCTCGTGGGCCGCGGCCGCGTCCGCGACGAAATCCGGGAAGTCGACCAGGCGCCGAAGAATTGCGATTTCCTCGGGCAGCGCCAGCAGGCTGGCCAGTTCGGGATCGAGGACGGCGGGCGGCGCCTCGAGCTCCCTCGCCCGACGCAAGATGGCCCGGCAACGCGCGTGCGCGTACTGCACGTAGTACACCGGGTTGTCCATGGATTGCCTTTTGGCGAGCTCCAGGTCGAATTCCAAAGGCGTGTCGTGCCGCCGCATCAAGTAGAAGAACCGCGTGGCGTCTCGGCCGACCTCGGTGATGACTTCGTCCAGCGTCACGAACTCGCCTTCCCGCTTCCCCATGGCTATCGGCTTGCCCTCTCGTACCAAGCTGACCATCTGGATCAGCACCACCCGCAGGATGTCCGGATCGTGGCCAAAAGCCTTCAGAGCGGCGCGCATCTTGGCGACATGGCCGTGGTGGTCGGATCCCCAAATGTCACAAAGCTCTTCGCCGCCGGACGCGATCTTCTTGCGGTGGTAGGCGATGTCCGCCAGGAGATAAGTCGGCACCCCGTCGGACTTGACCACCACGCGATCCTTTTCGTCCCCCCACAGCGTCGTCGTCTTGAGCCAAACCGCGTCATCCCGGCGATCGATGAAACCGGCCGCATCCAGCGCCGCAAGCGTCGCCCGCACATCGCCGCTTTCGTGCAACGCCCGCTCTCTTTGCCAGAAGTCGAACGTGACATCGAACCGCGCAAGCGTCGCCCGAATGATGCCGAGGCACCGTTCAATCGCGAATGATTTTATCGACTCCAGATCGGCGGGTGGGACATCGCCGACGTGACGTCCGCCGTCGCGCGCGAACAGCTCGTTGCCAAAATCGCGAACGTAGGCGCCCTTGTATCCGTTTTCGGGGAACGGAACCGCGGGTACCGAGGGATCGGCGGCGCGGGCCGCCTCCATATATCGGGACCAGACCGACAACGACAGCACATGCACCTGGTTACCCGCGTCGTTGACGTAGAACTCCGTTTTGACCGGATAGCCGGCAAACCGTAGCAGGCGCGCCAGCGAATCCCCGACGGCGGCGTGACGCCCATGCGCGAAGTGCATGGGACCCGTCGGATTGGCGCTCAGGTATTCCAGACAAATGCGTGGATGCTGCCGCGCCGGGGATTGCCCCCAGGTCTCTGCCGCCGTGAGGATCCGGGGCAAGGCTGCCTGCCAGTAGGCGTCCGCCAGCCGAATGTTTATGAAGCCCGGTCCAGCCACCGTCACGGCCGCCAGGGGCGATGTTCCGCCGATCGGCAGGCGGCCGACCAACAGATCCGCGACCGCCCGCGGGGATTTCCCCGAACCCTTGGCGATCAGAAGCGCCACGTTGGTCGCGAAGTCCCCGTGGTCGGCCTGCTTGGGGCGTTCGAGAGCTATTGCGGTAGGGAGTGCGCCGACCTCACCGGCGCGAACGGCGGCCGTGACCACGTCGACCAACAGGGAACGAACTTCCTCGCGAGGTCCAGTGCGCATAATACCTACATGTAGTTAGGCATCATACCATCCATCCGTCAAGTTACCCGTCGACGGACGAGCCCATTGGGTCGGGCAAGATTGCTACTGGACGGTGCTACTGGATAGGGAAATATCGGCCGCTAGCGGCGAAACCCTCGAATCCCGCATACGGGGCCGTGGCCGATATCCGCGGTGTAATTCGCAGGATCTGCCCACGAGGTCCGAGGCGTCCGCCGCTGTACGCCCGCTGATCCACAACGAAAAGGTAGGGCAGATCGGATGAACGACCGAGCACGCAGTTATCCATCATGTCTGGGGTACATGCCGGAGCAAGCGGCAGGGTCTGGTCGGCCGACGAAATCGGACCCAACAGGATGCGGGCAGGCAATCCCGGCAGGGCGTCCGACGACGTAAACACGGACTGCGCCGCGAAGCCGCCGTTCACGTTGAACTGAATCAACAAAGGGTCGGTGAACTGTTTTTGGACGTCGGTTAGCACAAACCGGAGCTCCGTGTTCTGAAACACCGCGGAGACCACCGAATCGACCGGGTTGCAGGGCCCCGTGGTGATAGGCGTGAAGGTCCCCGCTGTCTCCTTACGTGCGCAAACAAAGCAAGGGTCGAAGACGGGATACTTGGGTCCCGCGGCCTGGCCCAAGAAATCGGCATTCCATGTACCGTCGGCTGCGATTGTGGGCGTGCTGTCGTCGCCACAAAGGGGACTGTTCATGGGAATACGCGCGACCAGATCGGGAACCGACGGGTCACGGACGCAGACCGGTCCATTCGGCGTCGCGGAGGCGTGAAAGGCCTCGGTCCGTCCCGCGACACTTCCGGTCACCACGAACGCCCCCCCGGCACCGAGCTTGTAGGAGAACAGTTGGTCGAGACCGCAGGCCTCGACGATGGGCGCTGCCTCGGCGCAGAACTTCCCCTTCGCGTCGCCTGAATCGTCACCCGGATACGACACGCAGACGCGTCCGTCCCGACAAGCCGCGTCCGACGTGCAGGACTGCAAGCATCGAGTCCGCAGATCGGCCTCACGCACGGAGCCGTCGGGCATGACCTCGCGGTCACGAAGCGGGCTTCCATCGGGACGGACGGAAAGCTTCGTGCATTTGTAGTTCGCGAAGGCTGGACCCGATTGCGAACAATCGCTGTCCCGGTCACAGGTGACGCGTTGACCGAGCTCGTTCGTGTATGCGGGCCGCGGGACCTCGGCCCGACGCGGGACCACGATAGTGCTTCCATCCAGCGCGGTCAGAATCTCGTAGCGCCGAAAAGTCTGCATCATCGGCTCGCAAGCCTGTCGTTGCGGTTCCGTCATGCTTCTGGGCAGGCACATTCCTTGAACGGCCCGACCATCGATTGTGGCGGGAACCTGCGCGCTATGAATGCAGGCATTTCCGACCGGGCAGCCCGCGTCGGTGTCGCAGCCAACCAGCGTCATGACGTCCCCATCGCTTCCACCGAGTGGGCAAAAACCAGAGCCGTTGTCCAAGATCTTGGTGACCGTAGGCGACGGCACCACCGCCGTTTCATCGATGTCTCCGGTGACCCGAACACCCGAAATGTCCCCCTCCCATTCGATTCGCCAGGTTTGTGAGTGCACCGTCGCTCGATTCGGGAAATACGCGTAGGTCAGGGGATCGGTCGACGCCCCCGTGAAGGTAATAGCGCGCGCGTCGACCCGACTTTCTCGGGTCTTGAAGCCTTTCAGGGACGGACCCTCCACGGGCGCGCTCGGAGCCGTATCGATTCGCGGCGGACCGACTTGCGCGCCGAGCGAGGTCGAGTACGTCAGGACGTTAAAATCCCGCTGACTGTGGGTCAGCGGAGCGGGCGATTCGGGAAGGTTGGTCAGGGGGTCTGTTAGGTCGAAATGAGGCGTCGGACCATCCTGCCAGGCTTGGTGGGTCAACCGCGGTTCCGGATCGATATTCAGCACGTAGACCGCTCCCGCGTTGGTCATGACGAAAGCGAATGCTCCGCTCATCAACTGCTCGTCGACCGTCGGAGTCAGGGGGGTGTTTGTGGGCGGGGTCAAGTAGTTTGCGAACGCGATGTCCTGGGGAGGGGCGGGGAATCGCAACCCAGGAATACCGGCGGACAACAGGCGTCGCGGCCAATCCTTGGGCGCTGGATTCGGCGCCGGGTATTGAAAGCAAGCCCTCCGGACCCCGTCGGGCGAGTGAGCGTTCGGGTCGCCCGGATCGATCCCCAGATCACATTCGACGGGCGGCGCGTCGGGAGCGCCATCCGGGCGCCCCACGTCCATCACCCTCAGGCTGCCATCCCTGGCGATGACGTAGAGAAATTCCAACGGATCGCTCGGCTGATCGTCATGGCGCCCGGCCACGAAACGGCCGTATTCCGGTAACTCGGACGCCGCGGCGTCATGTCCCTTCGAGTACGCGTATGGGTCGACCGACAGGCGCATGCGCAGCACCCCCTGCCCCCCCGCGAGGCTGGGGATCTTGGGCGTCGAATAGGACGGGGCGACAAAAGTCTTGCCGTCGATATCCAGGGAAAATATCGACGGCGTATTGCTGCCGCCAAAGTAGATCCGTTTCCCTTCGGGACGCATCGCCAGCGCCGAGATGCCCAGCCTCCCCGAGGCCGGGTCGAACGCGGGAAGCATTTCACCCGCGTCTGCGCCGCCGTCTAGTCCCGCGCCCGAATCGTCCCCGGGACCCTGCCTCGGCCCCATGTTGTCCGTGCTCCCGTCCGCCGGCGCGGCGGCTGGTTCGAAAGGACAATCCATCGAAGGACAGACGGGATTCGTACCCGTCTTGACCAACAAGGGGACAGAACGATCGCCCTGCGCCGGGGTGCGCACCTGATACGAATCCAGGATCAGGCCGCTCGGAATCTCAATCAGCGCCACCAGATCGCACGAAGGGAACGTGACCACGGCACGCCAGGGGACCCGTTCGCCGGCGACCGGCGCGGGATCGCCGACAGGTGCGGCCAGCGTCCCCAGCATGGTGGGGTCGCAGACATTGATCGTGTCCCCCAACAGCGCCGTTTGTTGTGGAACGAACGCGATTTCGCCGGGCGCCACATGTCCGCCGCCCACCATGAGTGGGACGATCGTCACGGACTCCTTGATGTCCGGTTGGCTCGGCAAATCGTTGCCGGGATCCAAGTGCCTCGTTAAAAGCGCCGTGGGATCGACCAGGGTCAGGTCACACGACCCGCGATTCGCGGTGAGCAGGCGACAACCATCTTGGCTGGCGGCGACGACTTCGGGCAATACCCCGAGTGGCGCGGCACGAAAGCCGACCGACGTAGGATCGAGATCGACCAAAATAGCGCCCGGCGGATGACAAGCCGTGTCGTCCGGACGGCAATAGCTCATGTCGATGACCGACAGATCGCCGCGATCGGAGTTCGTCACGAACGAATACGTTCGATATTCCCACCCATGTTCGTCGACCGTTCCCGGTCTGGGATCTACAGCCAACGACGGATGGCACTTACCCATCGGTTCGCCCGTGATGGCGGTGACCTTCCCGTCGGTCGTGAGCTTCCCGATGCAGGCGAAGGCCATGTCCGTGGGGCGATCGAGATCGCGCGACGGCAGAACGATCGGAGTCTGACTGCAGGCCACGATGGTCGCCACGACGATGGCCCCGAGGAACGGCAAGGCCAAGCGCGCGGATCGAAGATCAAACGCATTCCTGGCTAAAATCACTGGGGACCGACCTCGCGCGGGGTTGGACTGGCGAAACCGATGCGCTGAATGACGCGGTACTGGGTGGGGCTCAAGGGATCGAGGTCGATGACCGCCACGTTGTTCGCGCCGAAACCGATGACGTACGCCCGGTTGGTGTCGGCTGCCTGCGCCCCCTCAGGAGGCAGAATCGTGGTGATCGGACCGCGGCCGATCGGAATCACGGCTCGCACGCGTGGTGTCCACGGATCGATCACGTAAACCTCGCCGGCATCGAAGCAGGTCACGAACAGCGCGACAGCCCGCCCGTTGTCGTCCTTCTGTTGAACGAGGTTGGTCGGACTCTGACAAACCTCGATGGTCGCGAAAGGAACCTGAGCCACCGTGTCGACTGCCACCAGCGCCGGCGGCGTTCGTTGCAATATGAAGGCGCGATCGGGATCGTGGGCGATGCCAGCGCTATCCGTTCCCGTGCCAACGAATTCGATCCCCCGCGTCTCGGCTCCCATCAGGCCCGTCGAGAGAACCTGTCCGGTTCCCACGATCGTGATGCCGCGAGCACCCTGGGCATCCGTTCGCGCCGCGGGGTCACAGTTGTCGAGGCCATACACGACGAAGGAACCGACCAGCGGATTGTACCGTGACGTCACGTAAACGGGCCCGCGACACGTGCTTCGGTTCTTGATCGTCAGGCTGGTAACACCTTGCGAACCGTTCGCATCGGGGGGCAGGAGACCCCCATAGACCTGCAGCAACCGAGGCGTGAGCTCGCTCTGGCCGCTTCCAAGATCGATCATCGAGACGCCCCCGCCCCGGAGGTGTCCGACGTACAAAACCTCCAGATCGTCATCGACGGCCAAAGCATAAGGTTCGTCGGGCAATTGTTCGATCTCGTCGGCGGGCAGATCGATCGCGCCGGGATTGTTGAGCGGATCGTCGGTGCGCGTGATGCGCCAGTTCGGATCGCAGCTCGCGAACTTGGTCTGCGGATTCGTCGGCATCGATCGCGGTCCCGTACACAGGAACTGTACGTCGTCGGCGTTCTGCGGGGCGATCTCGATCATCCCGATGGCGACATCGCCCCGGACTGGAAGGAACATCCGGTGTCGGCCCGGTATTGATTGATCGTGCAACTGTTGCAGCACGGGACGACCGCCGAAGTTGCCGGTCCGGATGGTCCTGTCGCGAAGGATGTATTTCTGTTCATCGCAGTTGAGAATTTTGGGGTCGAGGTAGTCCCAGCAGCATTGGTGATTGGGGAGCACGTTGGCGCCGGGAACAAAGCGGGTGTCGGCAAAACTGCTGTCGGCGTCGAGACATTGACGCCAGGGCATGCCGTCAGGGGCGACGGCTGGTTTTCCATCGGGATCCTGGTAATCGAGCCGAACCGCCTGGAGATCCACGGCGACGACGGTTCCGGCGTTGTAGCGCAAGTCCGAGTTCGAATTCACGACATACAACCACCGGCCCAATCCCGGACCGGCGCTTTCGATCACGCCGCCGCCAGGGAAGAAGATGCGGTTGTCGGGCGGGTGAACGCCCTCCTGGTGCAAACTGCAACCGGAAAACGCCCCCGCCCCACCGAGCAGAGCGAGGGACACCAGGACGGCGAGCGCACCACGACCCCGCCCCTGCAGACGCAGCAGGCGGCCACTCACCACGAAGACCTCATGGAGATTGGGACTCTCGCCGCCTGGTTCAGGATGCCTTCAGCGCGGCCTGAGCCGCCGCCAATCGCGCGATGGGCAAGCGGTAAGGCGAACACGACACGTAGTCGAGGCCGATTTCGTGACAGAACATCACGGAGGCGGGATCGCCCCCGTGCTCGCCGCAGATCCCCAACTTCAGCTTCGGCTTGGTGGATCGGCCACCCGTCGCCGCCATCTTCATCAGGGCACCAACGCCTTCGCGATCGACGCTGACGAAGGGATCCACATCATAGATGTCCTGGCGGATGTAGTCAGCCAGAACCCGGGGTACATCGTCGCGCGAGAGGCCGAACGTCATTTGAGTGAGATCGTTCGTCCCAAACGAGAAGAACTCCGCCGTCTCCGCGATTTTCGCCGCCGTTATTGCCGCCCGAGGAATCTCGATCATCGTCCCCACCAGATAGCCCACCTTGCGCTTGCGCTCGGCGAACACCTCGTCCGCCACCTTGCGGACAAGAGCGGTTTGAAGGTCGAGCTCCCGCTTGGTTCCGACGAGCGGAATCATGATCTCGGGAAACACGGCCTCCTTGTTGTCGGCCAGATCGCAGGCCGCCTCGAAGACAGCCCGCGCTTGCATCTCGGTGATCTCGGGATACGAGATACCCAACCGACAACCGCGGTGCCCGAGCATCGGGTTCGATTCCTTCAGTTCCTTGATACGGTCGTGAACCTGGGAGATGTTCCTACCGGTAGCGGCCGCCAGATCGCGAACGCCGGCTTCGTCGTGTGGCAGGAACTCATGCAACGGGGGATCCAGCGTCCGGATGGTGACGGGGCGGCCCTTCATCGCGCGGAAGATTCCCGCGAAGTCCTCGCGCTGCAGCGGCAGGAGCTTGGCCAGTGCGCGCCGGCGATCCTGCTCGTTCTCGGCGACGATCATCTCGCGCATGGGGCCGATCTTTCCTTCACCGAAGAACATGTGCTCGGTACGGCAAAGCCCAATGCCCTCGGCACCGAACGCGACGGACGCCACGGCCTGGTCCGGCTGGTCCGCGTTGGCGCGCACCCGCAGGTGGCGGACCTTGTCGGCCCATTCCAGCAGCCGAGCGTACCGCTGATAGACGGGCGCCTCGGCCGGGGCCAGGTTCTTCTCTATCAGCACACGGATGATCTCCGACGGCGTGGTCTCGACACGACCCTGGATGACCTCGCCCGTGAAGCCGTCGAGCGAGATCCAGTCACCCTCCTTGAAAACCACCGACCCGCCGGCAGATTGGACTGTCATCTTGCGCGCGTGATAGTCGAAGCTGACGGAGTCGCAACCGACGATGGCCACCTTGCCCATCTGGCGCGCGACCAGCGCCGCGTGCGACGTCATACCTCCGAACGCCGTCAAGAAACCCACGGACGCGTCCATGCCGCGAATGTCCTCTGGGGAGGTCTCGTGGCGGCACAAGATCACCGTCTCGCCCCGTGCGGCCCAGGATTCCGCGTCCTCAGCGAAGAAGACGACCTTCCCGGTGGCTGCCCCCGGTCCGGCGGGCAAGCCTTTGGCCAAAATGCGCTTCTCCCGGTCGGCCTGTACCTTGGATGGCGGGTTGAAAACCGGCCGCAGCAACTGGTTCAATGCCTCGGGCTCGACACGCCGGAGGGCCTCCTCCTTCGTGATCAGCTTCTCGTCGACCATCTCGACGGCGATGCGCACGCTCGCGAACCCGGTTCGCTTGCCGCTTCGGCACTGCAACATGTAGAGTTTCGCGCCCTCTATGGTGAACTCGACGTCCTGCATGTCGCGATAGTGCTTCTCCAACTTCCGGCGAATGGCATACAACTCCTTGTAGGCCTTCGGGAAGGTCTTCTCCAGCTCGACGATCTTCTGCGGCGTTCGGATGCCGGCGACCACATCCTCGCCTTGCGCGTTGATCAGGAACTCGCCATAGAAGAAATTCTCGCCGCTGGCCGGATCGCGCGTGAAGCAGACTCCGGTAGCGGAATCGTCGCCCTTGTTTCCGAAGACCATCGCCTGAACATTGACCGCCGTGCCCCACTCCACGGGAATGCCGTTCAGTTTGCGGTAAGCGTTCGCTCGATCGTTCTCCCAGGAATTGAACACCGCCATCACGGCGCCCTTCAACTGCTCATAAGGGTTGGTCGGGAAATCAGCGCCAATCCGCTTCTTGATCTCCGCTTTGAACTCCTGCACCAGCTCCTTCAGGGCCGAAGCCGGCAGATCGGAATCGTTCTTTACGCCGAACGTTCCTTTCTTCTTGGTCAGCAAGACCTCGAACGGATCGTGATCTTCCTTGCGCTCGGGCTTCATCCCAAGCACGACGTCGCCGTACATCGCAACGAAACGACGATAGCTGTCGTAGGCGAACCGCTCGTTGCCCGACACGACGGCCAGGCCGGCGGCGGTTTCATCATTCAGACCCAGGTTCAAAATCGTGTCCATCATGCCCGGCATCGACGCGCGCGCGCCCGACCGAACCGACACCAACAGTGGATTCTTCGGATCGCCGAACTTCGCGCCGACGAGCTTCTCCATCCGCGCAATGGATGCGCGCATTTCGTCCTCCAGTCCCTTCGGCAGACGTCGGCCGGCCTGGTAGAACTCCGTGCAAACCTCGGTCGTGATGGTGAATCCCGGGGGCACAGGCACGCCGATGTTGGTCATCTCGGCGAGGTTTGCGCCCTTTCCGCCAAGGAGGTTCTTCATATCCTTGTTTCCCTCGGCTTTGCCGTCGCCGAAGAAGAAGATGCGCTTGGTGCCTTTGGCCTTGCCGCCGGCGAGGTTCGCTAGCGCCGCCTTGACCTTCGCGCCTTCCTTCCTGATAGCCTTGCCCAGGGTCCGGGCTACGCCGTTCCTGACGGTCTTGCCGTTCTTCTTGTTGCCGTTTTTACCGTTTTTGGCGACTTTAGCGACTTCGGCGACGGGCTTCTTCGGTTTGGACTTGGTGGCTGTGGTTCTCTTTTGGACCTGTGGCATGGCGGCTTTTTACATCCTGCCCACCTCCACGGAAAGAGGGAAATAGGCCCGATCAAACCGCGGACGGCCCAAAGTCGCCGGCCGCCCCACGAAAAAAACGCTACCGGGTCCGTTGCTTCAGCGCCGATGCCAGTTCGGCGCGACCCACGCGGTCCTGTGACATCGAGTCCCGGTCGCGGACGGTCACCGTGCCGTCCTCCAGGCTCTGAAAGTCCACCGTCAGGCAGAACGGCGTGCCAATCTCGTCCTGACGCCTGTACAGCTTGCCGATTGCGCCCGTGTCATCGTAGACCGTCCGCAGTCCTTCGGATTGCAGTTCTCGCTTGATGCCCCGGGCCAGCTCGACCAGGCGCGGTTCGTTCTTCTTCAGGGGGAAGACCGCCACCGTGATCGGCGAAAGCCTGGGATGCAAGCGCAGGACCGTCCGCGTGAACTCGTCGCCCATTTTCTCGGAAACGCCGCGAACCTTCTTGAACACCTCGATGCGATTGGCGTCCGCGTCGTCCGCCAGGGACAGCAGCCGGGGAAGCGACCCCGGAAGGCCAGACGCTATCTGAGTGGCTGCCTCGCCGAGGCGTGTCTTGGTAGCGGCATCGAGGTTGTCGCGCTTGTCCACCGACTTGGCGAAACTCTGCACCAGATCGCGCAATTTCTCGGTCTCGTCGGCGGGCGGTTCCTTGACGAGCGAATCCTCATAGGCATCGCACAAGAAGGCCAAAGTGGCCCGATCGGCTCCCGCCGACGGCTCGATCACGTACGGAACCACGTGTTTCTTCTGTTCCTGATCGAAATAGCGCAGCTCCGCGATGGAATCTGGGTTGTTTGGGCCGCGGCTGTGTGCCAAGAGATCGAAATCCGTGCGGTTGGCGATCCCTTCCAACTCGCTCCAACCCATCGGAAACTTGTATTCCAAATCCACGCAACGCTTAGCGTAGTGGGCGAGCTCGTGCTTCTCCTGCTCGCGCTGACGCAGATTTTCGGGACGCAGGCCCAAGTCCGTGTACCAGCGCGTGCGCGCGTCGATCCACGCTTGATGCGCGACCTCATCATCCCCCGGCCTCACGAAATACTCGATCTCCATTTGCTCGAACTCGCGCGTCCGGAACGTGAAGTTCCCGGGCGTGATCTCGTTACGAAAGGCCTTGCCGATCTGCGCGATCCCGAAAGGCAGCTTGCGGCGCATGGTGTCGAGCACATTGCCAAAATTGACGAATATGCCCTGCGCGGTCTCGGGTCGCAGATACGCCAATCCCGAATCGTCGCCGGTGTCCACGGCGCCCACGGTCGTCCTGAACATCAAGTTGAACGGCCGGGCCTCGGTGAGATCGGTCGACCCGCACTTGGGGCACTTGAGCTCCTTGGCGGCGATCGCCGAGTTGATCTCCGGGAGGCCTTTCGGATCCCTGCCCATTTGAGCAACGAATACATGATCGGCCCGGGGACGCGACTTGCACGCGCGGCAGTCGGTCATCGGATCGGAAAACGTCGCTTCGTGCCCCGAGTACTTCCAGACCAGGCGGTTCATCAAAATAGCCGCGTCCAGGCCCTCCATGTCGTCCCGCTCATGGACCACCGACCGCCACCAGGCCCGCTTGACATTGTTCTTCAACTCGACCCCCAAGGGACCGTAGTCCCACGTGCTGGCGAGTCCCCCGTAAACGGCCGAGGACGGAAAGACGATCCCGCGACGCTTGCAAAGGCTAACGATGGATTCGAGACTGGAGGCTGGCATGGCCGCGTAGACTTACTGCGAAAGCGGCCGGTGGTAAATGATCTGAACCAAGGTGCCGTCCGGGGCATGGAAGTATAGCGATCGGGAACCGTCGCGGTGGGACCGTGGCGGGCTCTTGACCGTAACCCCGTGCGCGGCCAAGTGGTCGGCCCACGTGTCCACGTCGCCCGGCGCGGGGACCGCCAATCCGACGTGGTCCAAACGTTGCGGCGCCTCGGCGAAAGACTGGTTCGGCGGCGCTCGATGAAGGGCCAGATTGTCCGTCCCCGAGCAGAGATAGACGTTGTCGGGATCCGGTCGCCATTCCACCTCGTATCCCATCACCTGGCACCAGAAAGATTCCGCGCCCTCTAGATCAGCGACGAAGAGGGCGACGTGTCTCACGCCCCAAAGCGGCGGCCGTCCCTTTGGTCGTGCCGTCGTCACGTCGGCCCTCGCGCGGGGAGGGATCTCACCGGGCCGGACGCCCCGCCGGCTGCTCCCTGCTGGCGACTCTCCGAGGGGGCTGGATTCTCCAGCTTGGATAGAAACTCCAAGGATCGCAGCGGTGCGGACAAGTGGACCGCGATCAGTTCCCGCAACGCGTCCCGACAGCCGCGTTCCACGTCAGGCGGCAGCTTCACATTCACCGCGTCGGTCAGAGGTGTCCGCGAGAGATTCGACAGCGCCACGCGGACGACGGGCCGCATCGGTCTGCCCCGGCTCGCGCAAGCCCGACAGACAACCCCGCCTCGATCCGGAATGAACCGGACATCGATCGTTTCCCCGATGGATAGATCGGAGCGACCACAGACCGCGCAATCGTCGAGCGACGGCGCGAAGCCCAGATGGGCGAGCAAGGCCAGTTCGAAGATCCGCAGGCGCGTCGGCGAGACGCCTTCCGCATCGAGGCTGGTCAACAGCGAAACCGCCAGGTCGAATATCGCGGGCTCCGCCTGTCCCGGCGCGCAGAGCTTGGCCAGCACTTCGGCGACGTATGCCGCGTGGCCCATTCGCGCGGCGTCCGTTCCGAGTGATGAGAACGAGGTCGCCACATCGAAGCGTTCCAACATCAGCAGCTCGGATCCTCCTCTTTCGCGCAGAACCGCCTCACCCACGCTGCACAACCCCAGGCCTCCCCCAAATCTGCGCTGACTCTTGCGCGCCCCGCGCGCGATGGCCCCAAGGCATCCCGTGCCGCGGCCGAGAAGCGTGACAACCCGATCCGATTCGCCGTAGTCGATCGAGCGCAGGACAATCGCGGAGGTGGTCAAGGAGCCCACGTGCTCAGCTTAGCGCGCCGCGAGCCGGAACAACGACCGGCGCGATCGAGAGCCGCGCGCGGGCCACGCAGGCAAGGTCTTGGCCCAAGGCGACGAGCCGGTCGGGGAGCCATTCCTTCCCGCCCAATCCGTCAAACGGAAGGAAACGAATCGGAGGCAACAAGCGCACGATCGACGGGGCCAAGACTCAGCCCCTCACCGGAGGGTGGAGGCCGCCTCAGCAGCAACGACAACGTAATGGTCGCTATGAGCAACAGGATAATGACGAACACCGCCAATCCCAGTCCGCGTCGCCGCGTTGACGTTTCATCCTCGGTTTGGTGGATCATCAATTCCGGCCCATCGGGGACCGGCGTCGCGAACCGTGCCTTCTCGGCGGCGCTGCGCGCCTCGATGGCTCGCTCGTACATCAATAGGGGCTCGGTTTCGTCAGCACCGACGGCGCGTGCGAAGGTCCGAATGAATCCACGTGAGTAAACGCCCACCGGCAGCAGATCGAGATCGCCTTTTTCGAGCAACTCCAGAATCGATCGCGAGACCTTGGTTTTTTGGGCGACATCGGCCAAAGAGAAGTCGCGGCGCTCGCGTGCGCGTCGCAAGCAGTTGCCGAAGTGCTCTGTTTCCATGGCGGATGAAGGGGAGGTGCCAGCCTCGGAACCCACCGAGAGCCGAGCCGGCGCCTTGATCGCAGCCGTGTCTACCGCCGACAGGCCGCCGTCGTCAACCACGCCGTGAACGCCCTTCCGTTTTTGTTTTACACGTGGTGAAACGCGAGTCATTGAAGCATCTCCGCGTAGCGCTTGCACTCGATCGCCAGACAAGCGCGGGGGGCTATCACCACGCATCGGCTGAACAGGCCGCGCGCCCCAGGCAGATCCTTGCGACGCTGATGAACCATCCCAGCCAGCAGATACGCCTCCTGAATCGGACAAGCGGGATTCGACACGACCGCGTCAACCTCGTCGGCCGCTTCGTCATATTGGCCGCGCTCGACGTAAACCTTGGCCAAGCGATATCGGCCGACGCAGAATCCGGGCGTTCGCGCGACCGCTTCGTGTAGCGCTTTCCACGCGGCGTTCAGATTCTTCTTGTGAAATTCCGCCCAACCTAGATTGGCGCGCGCCACCTCCGGCGAAGGATAGGCGACGTCCTTCAGGGCGTTGGCCGCCGCCGCGGCGGCCTCGTCGTAGTTCTCAAGGTTCAGAGCCGCGACGGCCAGGTTGTTCCATGCCTCGGCAAACGCGGGGCGCATGGATGTGGCCCTACGCAGATGCTGTTCCGCCTCCTTGAACTTCGCGGCGGCGTCGCGGCGCACCGCTTCGGCGTCGGTGCCTTTCAAACAACTGGACGTCTCGGCCTGCCGCAGATACTCCGCTCCTTGAGACAGTGCGATCAGACCCAGCAGATCATATGCGTCGGCGTTCTCCGGATCGATTTCCAGCGCCTTGTGGATCTCGTCCAGGGCCGCCTCGCTCCGCTGCGCGCGAAAATAATCAACCGCCAGTTGGTAGCGGATTTGAGACTGTTCGGTGTCCTTGTTGCCTCGGGTGGCACATCCGGGCCAGGCGAGGATCGTGGCGGTGACTCCGACGGTGGCCACGAGTCTTCTCACGCCTCGACAGTCACAGTTTGGCCAACATTCTTAGAGACTTGCGACCATTTGAAGGTTGAAATGTTACCAGCGCAGGGCGATCGGTGTCAATCAATCCGCAAGGCTATCGCGGCGTGGATTCGCGCTCGAACGGCAGGCCTTCACCAAGCCGCCGTTCGTGATGCACCGCATCTCGTCCTCGTCATCCCGGCGCCCCGGCGCGCTCATCCGGGCCGAGTGCTTTTGGGTCGCTAGACAGCGCGGGCGTCGGCCGACCAGACGTATTTGTGCAACTGAAGATTGAGCCTGGCGGGCAGCCCATCGCGCAGCATCCAGGAAATCAGGTCTCGTGGATCGACCTGCCCGTGGGCGGGTGACAACAAAACTTCCGTGCGCTCGGCGAGCCCGCGACTGCGAATCAAGTCGGCGGCCCAACGATAGTCGGCTTCATGACAAATCACGAACTTGACCGCGTCACGGGCGCCGAGGCCATCGAGCACATCGACGCGCATGCGCGCGCTTTCGCCTGAGCCGGGGGTCTTGACGTCGACAATGCGGACAACCTCGGCAGGAAGGCGGTCGAGCGCGTGGGCACCCGAGGTTTCGATCATAACTTGGTGTCCCGAAGCCACTAAGTGCGCCGCCAGATCGCCGATCTCGCGCTGCAACATGGGCTCGCCGCCGGTCAGCAGCACGAGATGCGTGCCCAGCTCCCGAACGGCGGCGACGATGTCCGCAATCGACATCTCCTTGCCGCCGTAGAAGGCAAACGCACTGTCACAGTAGCCGCAGCGCAGGTCGCAGCCGGTCGTGCGAACGAGGGTGCAGGGCAGCCCGGCGTACTGGGTCTCCCCCTGAATGCTGCGATAGATTTCCGTGATGCGCATGATCCACCGGCGGTAGCGTCGAGATACCCAAGCTGAATCCGGACCCACGCCGCCCGAGTCCGATCGCTGAGTTAGTACCTCATCATGGGTCAAATGCCCAATTGGATTGGTCGGTTACATATGGATGAAACGGCCGTGTCTGCATACACTAGATGCACGGTATACACGGAACGAGAACTGAGCGTGGCAGACGGCACGGTCTTGCACCTGTCGCATCACGCACCCGTTGGCCCCCCTCGCGGGGGTCTGGTCATGCTGCACGGCTTCGCGATTCACTCTGGTCGCCACAGAGAGGCGGCGGCGGTGTTTGCGCGGGCCGGCCTTTCCGTGACCGCGTTCGACTGCCGCGGCCACGGACTGTCCACGGGTCGCCGCGGATATGTGCGTCGATTCGCGGACTATCTCGATGATCTAGATGCCGTGATTGAATCGGCCCGCGAGACGGACGGGGAGTTGCCGGTCGCCGTCATGGGTCATAGCCAAGGGGGAACCATCGCGCTCGACTACGCCTTGCGGAACCCGTCCCGCTTGTCCGCATTGATGCTCGCCTCGCCCTGGCTGGCTCTGAAGTTGAAGGTTCCCGTCTGGAAGCTGGCGTTGTCGGGGGTCGCGGGAAGAGTTTGGCCCACGCTAACCATGGGCAACGAGCTGAGCGGCGAGATCACCATCCGCTCTCCGGCGGTGCGTGCCCGGTGGGTCAACGATCCGCTGGCGCATCACGTCGCCACGCCACGCTGGTTCAACGAAGTTAGAACCGCTCAGGCCTACATCCTCGGACACCCGTCCACGCTGCAGGTGCCCACCTTCATGGGGGTTTCGGGGGACGATCGACTGGTCTCAACCGAAGCGGCCCTGTCATTCGCCCGTACCTGTCCCGCGGTCGTACAGGTGAAGGTGTTCGAGCACGCCTTTCACGAATTGTTCATGGAGCCGAATTTCGAATCGATCGTCGAAGACTTTGCATCCTGGGTGGTCGCACGCCTTCCGGCTCCGTATACTTGAAGCACGAATGAGTCATCTGGTTGCCTATTTCGGAAACGAGCCCGAGAACATGAGCTGTGCTCTGTTTTCGGCGCGCAGCGCGCTTCATTCGCGAAGTGGCGGCAAGGACAGCGAAGGCTGGTCGTTGGGATTCATCCAGGGCGGCGATGTTCTGTTGCAGAAGCGACCGCGTGCCGAAGGCGGCGAGATCGATCTGTACGCCCTGGCGCGCGATCTCAAGGCCGATGCGCTGATCGGCCGTGTCGGTCTGGGGCTCGACGGAAACAAGTCCGCTGAGAACGCTGACCCTTTTCGATATCGCTCGTGGCTGTTCGGATCGGTCGGCACCGTTCCCGCCTTCGATATGATCCGCGAGAAGGTGTTGGACGCCATTCCCGACTATCTGCGCCGCAACGTTCGCGGGCGGTCGCCGAGCGAGCACCTATTTCATCTGTTCCTGGCCTACTTGCACGACGCGGGGATCCTGGATCTGCCGTCACCGGTGCCCGCTCAGGTCGACGCCGCGCTTCGCAGCACGCTCTCGTTCGTCAACCGCCTACTTCGGGCGGCCGCTCGGCCTGGGCAAGGCGAGGGGTCGGGCGAGGGACAAGGCATGGAGCTGGCCCTGGTGGCGACCAACGGTCGTTCGCTGGTCGCCACGACTTGCTCGCACGCCATGCAGTTCTTGATCGTCGACGGGATCGCGGATTGTCCAGTCTGCCACGGTCGCGCGAATCCAAACGGAGACGGACGTCGAATCGCACACGAGGGACTCCGCGCGGTCATCATCGAAGCCAATTCCGAGACCCAGGGACGCGCGGGCTGGCGCCCCATCGCGGCCGGGGCGGCCTTGATCATCGGCCCCGATCATGTTCCACGGATCACCGCGCCCCAAGAGGGCTAGTGAGAAGGCTCGTGGTGAGGCCCGTGATCGGATCGACCCGCGGCGGCTGAATCAGTGCCGGCTTGATCAGCGAGGGCTGACCATCGTCTCGGCCCATCGGGTGACCTCCGCGCGCAGGACAGCGAGACTCACCGCGCCGTTTCGCAGAACCACATCGTGGAAACGACCGAGATCGAAGGCCGCGCCCATGCGCCGGCGCGCTTCGCTGCGCAATTTCAGAATTTCGATCTCGCCGAGTTTGTATGCCAGCGCTTGCCCCGGCCACCCGATATAGCGGTCGACCTCGTTCTCGATGTTGTTGGCGGCGATGGCGGTATTTTCGGTCAGGAAGCGGACCACCTGGGACCGACTCCAACCGAGTGCGTGAATTCCGGTGTCGACGACCAACCGCGCGGCGCGCCAGGCCTCGAGGTTTAGGCGGCCCATGCGCGTCAGCGGCGAGCTGTACAACCCCAGCTCGTCGGCCAGGCGTTCGGCGTAAAGCGCCCATCCTTCGACGAAGGCTGTGACACCGAGGTGCTTCCGAAACTCGGGTACTCCCGTCATTTCCTGCGCCAACGCGATCTGAACGTGGTGCCCGGGCACGGCTTCGTGAAAGGCCAGCGACTCGGATTCGAAGCGTGGGCGCGATCCGGGATCGTGGGTGTTGACGTAGTAGGTTCCCGGGCGGGAGCCGTCGATGGCCGGCTGGCGGTAGTACGCGATGGGGGCATCTTTCTCTTCGTGACTCTCGATGCGCTTCACGACGCAAGGGGTACGCGGGATGCGCTCCAAAAACTGGGGCATGGCCGTTGTCGCGCGTCCCAGAGCACCGCGGGCGGTGGCCTCGATCTCCTCGCGCGTGGCGAAAAACATCGCTTCATCTCTCGGCTCTCCGCGCAAGCGCCTTTGAATCTCCGCGAAGTCGGACCTGCCGACCGCGGCGGGACCCAGGGCCTGCATTTCGCCACGTATGCGACGAAGCTCATCGAGCCCGAGTTGGTGCACGACGGCGGGGTCAATGACTAAGGACGTGTGAACCCGGGCCAACGCCTGGTAGCACGCCGCGCCACCCGGGACGTTACCAATCCCGACGGCGGCGTCGCCCCGAGCGCGGGGCAAAATACGGTCGCGGATGACGGTGCGATAGCGGCCAAACGCGGGTCGGATGCCGTCGGCGATCGTGCGCAACAAATCCACGCGAAACTGGTCGAGCTCGGGCGCGGACCAAGTTTCCGGGGCGACGCGACTTGGCGGCTCGGCCAGTGGCCATTGGGCATCAGGCTTGGCCAGAAGCTCGTCGAGCTGGCGTGCCACGCGTTCGACCTCGCTGCGGGCCGACACCCTGCCCGCAGCAAGGCCCCGGTATAGATTCGCCGTCCTCTGATCCAGCGCGTGTGGCATCGCTCGCCAACGCGCGACGAGGGCGCGCCCCGCGGCGGGCGTCCTCACGGACTGAAGCCCCGCCAAGTCCAGGTAGGCGATCTGGGGACCGTCGCGCGGATCGACGGACCATTCTTCCATCTGGCAATCGATGACCGCCAGATCGCTGCCGAGCTGTTCCGCCAGCAACGCGCGTGTGATGCGATCGGCGTCGATCGTCGGTGTCTCCGGAACCTCGGCGTCAAGGCGTGCCCGCAATTGTTGCAAGCTTGCCCGTTCAGCCGCGCGGGCCTCCGGTGACTCGTCAGGCATCCGGTCGTCGAAGCCAGGCACGCCAAGCAGGGTGGCCTCGATGGGATCAGCCGTCAGGTGGGCTTGCCAGTACTCCTCCGCCAGTCGGGCGAGCGCGTCCGAGCCCCCCGCGACCCGCGGCACGGCCGAGGCCACAACTCTGTGGCCGCCCGTTTCCCAAGCCGGGCCGCCGCGGTGACAGGACGCCGGCAAGACCACCATGACGAAAGCCCCTGTGAGCGCCCGCGAAACCAGGGCCTTGCGCGCGCCGCGGACGGCCGGCTCTCGGACACCGCGGGTGGGCATGGCTTTCATCGTCCGGTGTCTATTTACATGACCCGAGTAAACTCGGCGCGTGTACAACTACGAGAACGGCGCCCTGCGCCGGATCACCGAGCTCAAGCGAACCCTTTTGGGGCGCGAAAAGCGTTTCGACTGCGCCGTGCTCCGCCACAATGGCAGCCACATCGTCGTTCTCTTCGTGGCCACCGAGGCGATGCACGTTCACGGAATCGACTTGCCCGCCGGCACCGTCACATTCGGCCACTTCTGGACCGATCGACCTTACAATGTCTATCACTGGCTGAATCCGGAAAGCGGCGCGACCATGGACCACTACGTGAATCTGTCGGCGGACACGCGCCTGTCGGAGGGCCTCTTGGAATGGCTGGATCTGATCGTCGACATTCTCATCGTTCCCGGTCATCCCCCCGCTATCCTGGACGAGGACGAGGTTCCTGCCGACGCGGATTCCGCCCTGCGGGGGCGAATCGCGGAGGCGACGGAGGCCGTGTTGCGCCATCCGGAGCGGTGGCTCGCCGAGCTCGAGAGGGACCGGTCCGTTCTTTGGCCGTCCATCAGCAGAGTGGTTGCGGCGCAACGATGAAAACGGTCGTCCAGCGTGTGGCGCGCGCGGCGGTGCGTGTCGACGGAGAAGTGATCGCGGAGGTGGGTCGGGGCCTTTTGCTGTTCGTCGGGATCGAGCGGGGCGATACCGAGGACGACGCCGACACGACCGCGCGCAAAATCGCCACTTTGCGCGTCTTCCCGGGACGAACACCGATGGACCAATCCGTCGCCGAAGCATCCGGGGCTTGTCTGGTCGTCAGCCAGTTCACGTTGGCGGCCTCGCTCGACAAGGGGAACCGTCCGAGCTTCGAGCCCGCCGAGGAACCCGAACGCGCGGAGGCGCTGTATCTGCGCGTCGCCGGTCAGCTGGAGCAGGCCGGTCTGCCCGTGCGGACCGGACGATTCGGCGCGGACATGCAAATCGAACTGGTCAACGACGGACCCGTGACGTTTCTGGTCTTCGCGCGCGGGGGACGGCTGGTCAAGGCCGTTTGATGGTCGAGGTATCCACTTGACCAATGGTGTTCTTCAATCCCAGATCGCCGGCTTTCGGTTCAAACGCGACCAGAGCTCACACTGACTCGGAATCCGGGCCAACAGCGCGACCGGCGACAACCGAGTTCCCACTTCGCACAATCCTGCCGACGATGCCAATCTGCCGACGACCTCGCCCGGATCCATGCCGCGAGCGCGCGCATCCGCGATGGACGACGGGCGAGCTCGCTTGGCGATGCGATCTCCCTGCCCCGTTACTAAAAGTGGTACGTGCGCGAATCGCGGCGGCGTCAATCCAAGCGCGCCGTACAGGGCGATCTGGCGTGGCGTCGAGTTTACAAGGTCGTCGCCCCTGACGACCTCATCGATCTTCATCGCGGCGTCGTCGACCACGACCGCCAGCTGGTAGGCGGCGACACCGTCGGCGCGGCGCAGAACGAAATCGTCGATGCCCGCCGGGCCGAGTGGCTCGATGGTTCCACGAACGTCATCCGTGAACCGGACACGCTCGCCACGCCCATCGAACCGGATTGCAGGTACCCGGCCAAGCGCTCGCGCGCGCTCCTCTACCTCGCTTCGCCCGAGGCCACGGCAGGTTCCCGGATAGCGCGGTCCTTCATCGTCCTCGGCGTGGGGCGCGCTCGCGGCGCGCGCGATCTCGGTTCGCGAACAGGCACACCGGAACGCACGGCCGATCTTCAGCAGGTAGTGAATAGCCGCGTCGTAGCGGGCCGTGCGCTCGCTTTGCCGGTACGGACCGAACGCTCCCCCCCGGTCGGGTCCTTCATCCCAATCGATCCCCAGCCAGCTCAGATCGTCCAACATCGCGGCCTCTGCTCCCGGAACCAACCGTGCGCGATCGAGATCCTCGACGCGCACGACGAACGACCCGCCACCTGCGCGCGCGACGAGCCAGGCCAGCAGGGCCGTACGGGCGTTACCGGCGTGCAGGGATCCGGTGGGGCTGGGCGCGTATCGACCCCGCGGTTTGTCTGTGGCGTCGCTCAAGGGTCTTCGTGGAATGGACTCCGACGGCATCGTATGATGTTGGCTTGGCTGACTCCAGTCTCAGTTTTCTGAGACCGAGCGCCGACGCATCCGCGGCGAATTCAGCAGGATCCCGCAGGTACCCATCGCTTTGAGGTGCGCAATTCTTGGCACCGAAAATGCTGCCTATCAACCTACAGTCCGAAGTCCGATACCTAGCAGAGGAGACCAAAATATGCGCTTGAACGGTTCGTGGATGGTGGTCGGAATTTCGCTTGGCGTCGCGATCGCGGCCGGACGTCCCGCCCAGGCCTGCGGCGGCTTTTTCTGCAGCCAGGTGCCCATCGACCAATCGGGCGAGCAGATCATTTTTTCGGTCACGCCCAACCACGTCACCGCTTACATTCAGATTAGCTACACGGGCGCGGCCAAGGATTTTGCCTGGGTGGTACCCGTGGCCGCCAAGCCCGACATCACGCTCGGCTCGCAGACCGTCTTTCAGACCGTGGGCGGGCTGACGCAACCGCAGTTCCGCACCGACTGGTCTGGCGACGGCGGCTACTGCGGCAACTACGCAGTTCCCGGGGTGGCCAGCGGCATGGCCACCGGCACCACGGCGGATAAGGGCGTCATGGTCCTCGATTCACGCGACGTCGGGCCGTACATGACCGTCACGCTCGAATCCCACGACAGCGGGCAGCTTCTGCAATGGTTGGACGACAACGGCTTCGTGCAACCGAGCGAGGCGTTGCCCCTCATCGAT
>JADGRC010000322.1 GCA_017881245.1 Pseudomonadota bacterium | reverse complement strand
GACCGTGCCTCCGGTCTGAGTGCTGCCCCCCGATGCCGACGTGCTGCCGCCGCTCCCCGTTGAAGTCCCGGTCGTGCCGGGCGCGCAACCGTCGAGAGCGGTCGTGGTGACGATGCAGGCGCACAGCGTCAGTACGGATCCAATTGAACGCATGCCTCTTACTGCGGGCGACAACCCGACTGTGCTCAAAATTTTGGGGCAGTTCAGCACTCCGACGGAGATCGCCACCTGTCCCATTGATTCCCAGTCGGCGCCGATCGATCCGCCAAAGGTGCCGCCACGCCTCAGCGCCGTTGCCTGCGCCGACCGATGATCAGCCCCAACGCGAGCAGCAGGCCTGGCACGACGCCCGTGGACTGGGTCGTGCTGTCGAGACTGCACGAGCAGCCCGCGCCCTGTTCCGCCGCCGCACCCGAGCTTCCGCCGGTTCCGGCGCTGCCGTTGGTACCGCCGGAGCTGCTCGCGATACCGCCGCTGCCTGGCGATCCGCCCGCGGCGCCGCCGCTGCCGACCCTGCCGCCGCTCCCCTGGACACCGCCGCTGCCGGCGTTGGTGCCGCCGCTGCCGGTCACGATCGACCCGCCAGTTCCTCCGGACGTGCCGCCGGTCGCCGTTGCGCCTCCGCTGCCCGTCGTGCCTCCGCCGCCAGTGGTGCCTCCGCTGGCACCGCCTCTCCCGCTCGCGCCGGCGGTGCCGCTCCCCCCGCTGCCGCCACCGGCCCCCCCCGCGCCTACTGCCGGGCAGATGACGTTGGAGCTCACGGTCCCGCCCGCCGTACCCGACAGTATCCAATAGATACCGTACCGGTCCTTGTAGCGGGAATAGTGCGGAATGAAGAGCAACTTGCCATCCGAGTTCGTGTTCTTGAGATTGAATTCGAGCTTTCCTGGGGTTTGAACCAGGTTCGTTTGAATGCTGGAGAGCCAGGCGCTGATCGTCGTACCGCTATTGACGGCGATGGTGGTTTGCAAGCCCGCCGGCTCCGTCGCCGCGAGCACCTGCACGCCGTGCGCGACCGTGGTCATGCTGTCCGTTCCGAGGCCTGCGCTGAGGACGAGCGGTCCGTAGGTGAACGCCACCGCGTTTTGATTGTCCTGCAGTCTCGACACCTGCACGAACAGCGGGAACGTGAGCTCGACCTTGTCGTTCGCCTTCCACACCCGGCTCACCCCGAGAAACCCCATGGAGTCCACCGGCGTGACCGGCTGGCCGTTGACGGTGACCCCCACCTGACACGTCAACGCCCAGTCCGGCTTCCTGAACTGCACGTTGACGGCGTCGGTCGGCGCGGCGGTGATGGTGAAGGTCGCCTTGCTCGTGAGAGGAAGATCCGTCGTCTGCGTCAGCGACAGACCGCGATCCTTCCAGTTCAGGGTCGAGCTCACGTAGTACGTGACCCAGAGATCCTTGTCGCTGTGGAAGTAGACGCTGTCGCCGAGCTTGGTGAAGTTCTCCATGCCCGTGCCGGTGCAGCACCAGAAGCGGTCCGTGGGGGTGCCGAAAACCTTGAAATATCCCGTCCCCATGGCCTTGAAATATGTCGTCATCCCGGTGTCGGGATTCATCGATGCCAAGATCTCGTTGGTGTGGACCTTCTCGTAGTAGTTCGCGTACTTGCCGTCACCGGTGACCTTGAACAGGTCCCGGGTGAGCTTCGACATGTTGTAGGCGTTGCAGGTCTCGTTGTTGACGGCGTCCCTCGTGGAGTCGAGTTGCCCCGCGGCACGGAAGTGCTCGTCCTCGCTGTTCCCGCCCGTTACGTAGGTGTGATTCTTGAGGACGGTCGACAGGAACTGATCGGCCGCGGTGAAGTAGGATTGCTCGCTCGATCCCACCGTCCGATAGCGATTCAGGGCGCCGATGAACTTGGGGATCGTCATGTTGGCGTGCACGCCGTTCAAGGGATCGCTGCCCGAAGCAATCGTCGTGAACAGGCCCGTGTCATCGAAAATGTGAGCGACCGTCAGGTGGTTGGCGACGTTCGTATACTTGTACAGCTCGTACAGGGCGTCGTTCATGCCTCCGTACTCCTGGCCGAGGACCCTCGATTTCGCGCTGGCGCTCCAGCCTGATGCTCGGGTGTAGAGCCAGTCGCCCAACTTGCTGGCGACCGCCAAGGCGTCCGCGTTTTGCTCGAATTTGTAGACGTCGATCAGCCCCGCGAGGATCTTGTGCATCGTGTAGTAGGGCACCCAGGTGCTCCCGGTCCCGGCGTCAAAGTCGTCGAACTGGGACATGGGCGTTGCGAACAGGAACCCACTCGAGAGCTGATAGGACTTGAGCTTCGCGATCACGTCGTCGAGCTTGGTCTTGATCTGACCGGCCAAGGTTGGGTCGCTTCCGAGGGCCTGCTGGTAGGCGTGCGCCACCGCGGAGAGCCAGTGGCCCATCGTATGTCCGCGAATGTTCGAGTTCTCCCATCCTCCGTAGAGGTTGGTCGGGGTCGTTCCCGTCGAGACCCCTTTGAAGCCGGCGAGCAGGCGGTCCGAGTCCAACGTCGTGATGAGGTAGGTGACGTCCTTGCTGAAAAGGTTCGTCTGGTAACTGTCCGTAATCTGGACCTGATCCAGGCTGAACTCCTGCAGCTTCTCGACCGAGGCCGCCGCCAGGGCGTCGTCCGGAACTAGGAAGCGCCCGAGTGGCGAGAGCGCCAGGATCAAAAAACCGACAAGGTAAAAGGGCTTCGAGGGTCTTCGGTTCATGGCGTAGCCTTTCGGGTACCGGCGAAAAGGTCCGACGTCCAACGGGGCGAGGACGCAGTTTCTGGCCATTAACTGTCGAATTCGACCGCGAGTTGTCACGAAAGATTCGGGAGCTCACGGTCGAGACCGACATCGAGACCGATGGCACCTGCCGCGAAGCGGCGGTGGCGCTTTTCGCCTTGACGGCAGGCGGATTTCGCGGTGTTTGGAACCATGAGTTCTCGACGGCTCATCGTCCCAATCACCGCCTGGTCGCTGGCGATCCTTGGTTGCGCGGGCGTCGGCGGAGGCGGGCATGCGAGCACCGCCTCCGGCGGGAGCTTCGGTTCGGGAGGCGGGACCTCCGGCGGCGGAAGCACCGCGACCGGCGGACATCTTGGCACGGGCGGCGCCTCGTCCCCGACCGGTGCCGGCGGTTCGAGCCTCCGTGCGGATGCAGGCAGCGGAAGCCTGGACGCCGCGTGCTCGCAGCTGAACATCGGCATCCTGGGCAACCCGGGCTCGAATGCCTCATCGAACTTCCAGGCGTGGCTCGAGGCGAGAGGGACCTCGGTGCAACGCTTCCAGACCGCGGACGGTGTGCCCCTGACCGCGGACGCGTTGCAACCATTTGACGTCATCGTCGTGGACCTTCCACCGCGCGATTACACCGCGGACGAGGCGGCAATCTTTGTCGCGTGGGTTTCGGCCGGCGGCGGGTTCGCCGCCATGTCCGGCTACCACGACGACCCGACTCAGGATTGGCGCGCGAACTCTTTGGTGGCGCCCCTGGGTCTGGCCTACGCGATGCCGCGCGTGTGGGGGCCCGTGACGCAGTTTGCCGCTCACCCGATCACGACCGGGCTCACCTCCGTGACCTTCACGGGCGGCTACGCCATCTCGGACATCGGCGGAAGCTCCAGCGCGCGCACGCCCATCGCTTTTCTGCCCAACAACCCCGACAACCTCGCCGTCGGGTACGCGGTTCAGATGGACAAGGGACGCGGCTTCCTGTGGGGCGATGAATGGATCGAGTTCGACTCGGAGTGGTCGGCCATGCCGCAGATCCCGCAGTTGTGGCTGCAGGTCTTCACCTGGGTCGCTCCCCCGAACCGCTGCATGTTGACCGGCATCGGCCCGATCGGCGCCATCTTCCCGTCGGGTCTGTGACGCTTCGATGAAGAACGTTAGCGGCCAACGCCGCGTCGGCGCTCTACTGCAGCGTGAATGATTCGTCCGTTTCCTCGAAGAGCGTCGTTCCATTCTTCTG
>JADGRC010000321.1 GCA_017881245.1 Pseudomonadota bacterium | reverse complement strand
GCGAGATCGTGGCGCGACCCGAGGTCGGCGGCCTGCACCACCGGTACGAGCGCCTCGCCGCCTGACCGGCGCGAGTCCCCGCCGTCTCCCCGACATCTTCCCGGCGGAGATTGATGGCCGACGTCTGGCCGGTCTGCGAATTTCCGGTCAACGACGGCACGCTTCGACGGCCGCGTGGGCCAACACGTGAGCACCACGTCGAGCCTGCCTGCCATCCAGCCTCCGCATCCGCTCCGGATGACCGGTTGGCGAGGGACAACCGCCTGTCCTCGCTCCACCTATGATCACCGCCTGCGCGATTACGTGCATCGCACCGGTTCATGGCCCCCTCAGCCGCGCGGATCACGGCCCGCGCGCAACGCTTCGGCGCCGGAGGCGACAGCGCAGAAACCCTTCCTCTCGGCCGTCGGCAGCGCGGGATCTGTCGACCGAGAGCCGCAGGATCGGCCGGCCCTCGGCTGATTGGTGCCTGCGCATCCCGCAGGCAAGTTCCGGCGGAACCCGATCGACGTCTCCAACTCTTCAAGCAAGGAGCCATCATCCGTGCGACGACTGGCCGCACCCGCCGAATTTCGCGCGAACGGTCGACGTCGATCAGGTCTTCCGCAATCGGCGACAATCAGGGTTGCAGGACGTTGCCGGACGCGGTCCGCGCGCCAGCGGCGCCGTTGTTGTGAGGCACCGGCACCGCGGGATCGTCCTTTGGCCTGAAGTACTCGGCGAATCGAGCCGGGGGATACGATTCGCGCAGGCCACCCTCGAAAAGCACATAAACGGCACTGTCCGACACGTCGTCGACCACCGCCGCAACGCCGACCTTCCCCGCGTACCATTCACGCGGACAGACGGCCAACACGTACCGCTGACCCTTTCGCGGAAGAATTTGCATTTTCACTCCCATGCCCCAGCACCTCTCTTGATCGTCTCGACCCTCTTCCAACCCGATGACATATGCGCGACGTGCAGCCCCCCAACGTCGATGATATGCGTGGTCTCGTCCAATATCGAGACCTTTAAAGTCGGCATTCGGCTGTCGATTGCCCGAAGGGGCGCCGGTATCAGCCGTTCGGACAAGCCGCACCCGCGTTCGACGCGCAGTTTCCGGCGTTGCACGTTCCCGTTGAGATTGTCGTGCCGCCATCCCGACTGGGGCCGACTCAGGTGGACCGTAGTCGCCTTCGCGAGCGCCGACTCGGACACCACCCCATCATCAGGCCTGCTCACATTGACCTGCAGTCTGTCGGTGTGATCGCCCGACGTGCCAGCACGGATGGCTTTCGCCTCCCGCGTCTCAGCGGTGCCTTGACGTGTGATCTGAACCTGACCTCGTGCCTGTCGTGGTGGTTGGCCAACTGCTGCCGAAGGGCAAGGTTCTCGAGTGCAAGGTCCACGCGGGTACGGAGGGCGGAACCCAGCGCTCCAAGGAGGCTCACGAACAGGGCGAACATCAAGCGATCATGCACGATCGCGGGCCATCGTGGCTTGGCTGGCCGCCCGTCATCGCCACCGTCCCGAAACACACAGAGCGGATGACCTCTTGGCGAGGCACAGGGGCCTGTCAGGCCTGTCTATCTCTGCAATCGAAGCTGGGCACCGGGAAGGGTTTCCCGGGGCGAGCGAACAAATACCCTTGGCACAGGTCGCCTCCCAGTCGCGCGACGGTGTCGCGCTCTGCCGCGGTCTCGATACCCTCGGCCACCAGCTGGACTTCCAGATCGCTGCACAGGCTGACGATCGAGCCAAACAGCTTTTGCTTGGTCGCCGACGCGTCGACACTGCGGATGATCGACATGTCGACCTTTACGATTTGGGGTTCGAGTTGCGCGAAGCTGGCCAAACCCGCGTACCCTGCGCCAAGATCGTCGAGCGCGATGCGATAGCCCAACCCCCGAAGCTGCGCCATCCGCGGCATGAGATCGTTGATTCCGTCCAGCGCCGCGCGTTCGGTGATCTCCAAAACGACCTGAGACGCGAACGCAGACAGGGGCGATTCGGGCGCGAAGAGGGTTTCATCTTCCAGATCGGCCGCGTGCACGTTGACGAACACCGGGGTGCCTGGCGGGATCTGGGCCATCGTTTCCGCGACTTTGCGACGGATGATCCGCCCCAGATCGAGCACCCGCTTCAGGCGTTCGGCGATGTCGAACAGGGTGGCAGGACCGTACAGCATCGGTTCATCGGTGCGGACCAGAGCCTCATAAGCGAACAGGGATCGGCGTGACCACGACACGATGGGTTGATACGCGATCCACAGTTTGGACAAGGCGCTGGTAAAACGCGCTTCCAGCCCCGCTCTGTCGCTCAGATAGCGCCCCTCGCTTCCGTACTCTTCCAAGGCCTCGCGACGAACCCGGGCCATTTGATGTAGCCGGAGGGCGCGAGCCACCACACTCAAGAACTCCGCGAACTCAATCGGCTTGGTCAGGTAGCGAAAAGCTCCGTGCTCGATCGCTTCCGTGGCGCTTTGCACTTCGGGGCTGCCCGTCATGATGATGACCGGCACATCCAAATCGCGCTCGCGAATCGCACGCAACAGCTCCAGGCCGCTCATCCCCGGCATCCTCACGTCGCTGACGATGACGTCGAAACCCCGCTGCTGGCACCGCGCGACCGCCTTCTGTCCGTCATGCAATGCCTCCACGGAATAGCCGGCCTTTCTCAGCAGGCGTTCGTAGGCGGCGGCTACCGCCAAGTCATCGTCGACCAGAAGAACTGTACCGCGGACGGTTGCCATCTCGGCTCCGAACGCGTCGAATACCTTGGGCAGGGAAGGTGACACGGACATCGCAGTCAGGCATCGGCATCTCTGCGTAGGTCTTTAGGCCAAGACAGTCATCGTGTCGCGACAAGGGTTTCACGAAGGATCATCTGGCGCTCACGACTCGCCTCTTGCTCAACTACTGCCCGTGTGGCCTCGGGGCGGTGGCGATGCCGCGGTAGCGGGGAGTCGGCGGCGACCGGACCGCGAAAGTTGACTGAAGTTGTCCTATCGACGTTTCCAACCCACATCCGAAAGGGACAAAACCGCGCTGTCGAGTAGCCCGAGGCAGTTGCCCGCCCCGGGCCCTCTCCGGATCCGTACTAGGAGATTTCCACCATACGGCTCTTCCGCTGATGCGGCTCGTGGTACGCGCCCCAGATTCGGACTCGGATTCGGGGGTGTGGGAGGGGAAAGCGTTTAAGTAGCGCGCGAAATCCCTCCCAATCGAGACGCGTTCTCTGACTCCGGCGACGGAGCCATTTGTACCAGGCGCGCTGCACTTTCTGCTGCAGCAGCTGGAGACTTCGAAAGTTCCCGCTGACGCCGAAGTAGTTGTAGTGCCCCTGGATGCGTCTGCTGAGCGCGGTGTGCTGTGCCTTGAGCGGCTGGTGTCGATTGCGGCGACACCAGTCGGCGATGGACGTGACCGCCCGTCGCAGGCGTGCACTTCGGGTCTTGCACCACATTCCCCATCGACCCGTCTTGGCCCGCGCCCAATACAGCGTGAATCCAAGAAAGTCGAAGGTGGCCGGACCTTTCCCGCCTTCCTGCCGCGCCGGCGGTCGCCGAAACGGCAAGAGACGCGTCTTGTCCGGGTGAAGGGTCAGTCCGAAACGTCCCATCCGCTTGCCCAGGACCTCCATCACGCGATCCGCGTCGTCCTTTCGTTCGAACGTAATGACCAGATCGTCCGCGTACCTGATGAGCGTTGCTTTGCCATCAAGTCGCGGCTTGACCTCTCGTTCAAACCATTGGTCGAGCACGTAGTGCAGATAGATGTTCCCAAGCAGCGGTGAGAGCCCCGACCCTTGAATCGTGCCCATTTCCGGCTCGGTGTAGTCCGCGCCGTCGAGCACACCCACGTGCAAGCATTTGCCGATGAGCCGCAGTAGCGACCCGTCGGCGACCCGAATTTCGATCATCTTCATCAACTCGGTGCGATCCAAGCTGTCGAAGTAGGAGACGATGTCCGCCTCCAAGATCCAGTTCACTTCCCCGCGATGCACCACCTGGTCAAGTGCACGAATCGCGTCGTGGGTACTGCGCCGGGCCGAAAACCATGCGAGCAATTTAGAAAATCTTGCTCGTAAATCGCCTCCAGCACCGCGCGCACGGCGTCTTGGACCACCCGGTCCTCGAACGTCGATATCCCAATCGGCCGCGTCTTGCCCTTGTCCTTCGGAATGTGGACACGTCGGATGGGCTGGTGTCGATACTGCTTCGTTTTCAGCCGTTCGTGCAGGCCCTGAAGGTTTCCCTCCAGATTCTGCCCGTACTCATCCTTCGTGACCCCATCCACCCCCGCCGACGCATCCTTCCGAATGCGGCGGAAGGCCCGCCCCAGCGCTGGCACATCAATGAAATGCGCCAGCGAGTGAAACCGTCCTTCGGGTTCCCGTTGCGCTCGTTCCACTACCTTCAACAGTTCCGGTGACATGTTTCCCGATGTCGATGCATCGGCCATGGTTCCCTCCTGAAGTTCACATCAGCACGGGCCGCCTTCGCTCGGCCGGGTCCGGGTGCAAACCGTTCCCCGACGTCTCAGCTCGTATGCGGCCCTCCGACTCCCGCGTTTCCATCGGCACCCGACTCCGGTCTTCCCTCGTCGGGCGCGTACCTCGGTGCGGACGCTTGTTCTTTGCCCTGTTGGTGATGGCCGGCAGCTCCTGCGTCCGCAAACGAGCCGCGCGTCGGAGATTCTTGTCCGGCTCTCCGTGGTGCCGCTTTTACCGAGGAGAAACGTGGGCCTCCCAGGTTCCTGGGTCGTCCTCTTCCTGCGTGCCGTGGTCGTACACCCCGCCGGATGCGACCTTCCCTCGCCTACTTCCTTATCGCGAAGGCCGCCGTCGCCTTCAGGCAGAACAAAGCCTTGGGCATCCGAGACGAATACAGTTTTCGTGGCCGCATTCCCACGGCCCACACGCTCGCGTACCTACGCATCGCCGGTCGCGTCGCCGCGCCCGTCGCAAGGTTCGCTACCGGTTGGGGCGGCTCTCCCCTTTTCCGGACGGGTTTCGCACCCGCTGGACGACAAACCGAATTTCATGAGTTCATCGCATCTCTCACTCCTTTCGGACCAGCCTTTCCTGGTCGCACTGTTC
>JADGRC010000035.1 GCA_017881245.1 Pseudomonadota bacterium | reverse complement strand
GATTGATCACGATCCCGTCGGCCACACAATCTGGAGCCCGTTCACTGGCGCTCGCTTGGTCGTGCCGCTCACGGCAGTCGAGGTCAGCGTGAAGGACGTGCCCGTCACGTTCTTGAAAACCACGTAGTCACCCGCGGTCGCGGTGGCCAGTGTAAACCCTGGGAAAATGGTCGGCGAGGGAGCGGCCTGCGAGACCGTGAAACTGGCGGATCCAATCGCCAGCTTATGACTTCGCGTTTCCCCAGCTGGCAGGTTCCCCAGGCCGCCTAGGAAGTACACGTAGACGTCGCAGCCCCCAGTCCAGGGCAAGCCACTGACGGTGATAGTGGACGCCGGCGTCGTTCCGTTGGACGGATCGAGGTACCCGTTCATCATTCTGGTGTTTCCGGGGGCGTCGGTCATGCCGACGAAGTAAACGCCAAAGCTGGTCGAAAGGTATGGGGCGCTCCACGTGACGCTGGCCGAGGTCGAGGTCCCGTCCGCTCTCAAGAGAGGAGTCAGGGTCCCGGCCGGCCCACCCGCGCTGTTCCAGTTCGCGGCGGGATAGAGTCCCGCAACTTCTGTCAGCGCCATCGGCGCGGGGGTCGCGACTCTGCTGCCACCCGTGCCGGTTACGATGGCGCCGACGAAGTCGATGCTGAGGATCTGTTGCGACGTTGCACCCCCCGTCCCACTGCCAACACCGCCACCGCTGCCAAGGATGCCTCCTGTTCCGGCGCCGCCGCTGCCAACAGCGCCTCCGGTTCCAACACCGCCGCTGCCAACGACGCCACCCGTGCTGGCCCTTCCGCCGGTGCTGACGATTCCACCTGTGGCGACGCCGCCGGTGCCGATCACCGCGCCGATGCCGCCCGTGGCCGCGCCAGCGCCCGCCCCGACTCCCCCGACTGCATTTCCGCCTGTCGCACCGCCTGTCCCTGGCAAACCGCCGGTGGTTACGCTGGCCCCGCCTGTTCGCGGACTGCCGGCGCCGCCGCTGCCGTTGGCGATGATGAAACCACCGGTTCCAGCCTCGCCTTGATCGCCACCACTTCCCAGAACGGAATCGCCTGCACGGCCACCGCTCTGATTGCTGCCGTCGGTGATCAAATCCCCGCGAGAATAATTTCCACTCGCACCGCATGCGCCCGCGACGCAAAACCAACCCGCGATGGCCATGGCCGCCATGGCCACGAATCCTCTTTTCGAAGAATCATGGAAGACCAGCGCCTTTGTCTTTGTCCAATTCAAAATTCGGGCTCTCGGTGCATACATCGTCGTGCCTAGCGACACCTTGAGCGAGGCGAGAGAGCGTCGGTGCGATGACGAGGAGCGTTACCAAGGCTGGGGACTCATCGAGGGCGAGGCGTGCCACGCCCCCTCCGGGCGTTTCCTATCGGTGACTCACACCCCGAGACACCCCCCAATCCCCGGCGTTCGCGTGCCATGAAGTTGAAGCTGAAGGGAGAGGGGCACCGTATCGTGTCATCGGCGGCGCTCTCGAGGCACGCGCGAGCCACCCGATGAAGGGCACACCGAGGGTGGCGTATCCCTTGCAGGTGCTTGCGGTATGAAAACCGACGCCATCCGTGGAAAGACATTTCGCTGGACGTTCACCGACGGTCCCATGGCCAAGAGGACCTTCGAGCATTCGTTCGAGCACAAAGGGTCAGTGACGTTCCGATCGATCGACGGAGACACCAAAGGCAAGCCGACCGAGATAGGGAAGTACGAGTTGGCGCAGGTGAGCGCCACTGTTTGCGCACTCTCTTACCTGTCCAGCGGCTACACCTTGACCGTCATCCTCGATTTCGAGACCCACAACCTGTTCGCGTTCTCATCCAACGAGAAGGCGATGAGCCTCCAACACGGCACATTCGAGGAAATCACGGCGGTCCACCCGCGGAAGCATTCCATCAAGGACGCAAAGACGCCGACGCAGTCGCAGGATCCATGACGGGCGAAAAGGGGGACTAGCGAAAGGAGATCCCTTCAGGTGGAGGTTCCGGGAAGCTGCATGTCCAACTTCCGCGCGGTGTCGAACCGGGCCGCGATGTCACCCCAGTTCCACAGGTTCCATACCGCTTCGAAGAATTCATTCTTGCGATTCTCGTATTGGGAGTAGTAGGCGTGCTCCCACGCGTCGAGGACCAGAAGGGGCACACCGCTCTGGCTCAGGTTTGACTGGTGATCGTAGATCTGCGTGACCAACAAACGCTGCCCCAGCGGCTCCCAGACGAGAGCCGCCCATCCCGAACCCATGATCGTCGCGGCGACCTCGGTGAATTGCGCGCGGAACTTGTCGAATGCGCCAAAATCGTGGTCGATGGCCTGCGCGAGTTTACCGTCAGGTCGCCCCCCGGCTCGAGGACCGAGGTTCCGCCAGAAAAGCGAATGAAGCACATGACCGGATAAATTGAAGGCAAGAGCCTTCTCCAAAGCCGCCAGTCGAGTGAAGTCGCTTCCCGCTCGTGCCTCGTCCAGCCGCTCGATCGCGGCGTTCGCGTTCTTCACGTAAGCGGCGTGGTGCTTTCCGTGGTGCAGTTCCATGACCTTTCCCGAAATATGCGGCTCGAGCGCGGAGTATCCGTAGGCGAGTTCGGGAAGAATATATTTCGACATTGAGCAGCCTCCTCGGCGTTCGTTTCCAGGTGAAACCCGACGGTAGCATGCGCTTCTCGGACTTCGTCCGCCATGCATATTCGTCCCAGGATTGTCTATTGTCGCAACGGGGATCAAAAACTGTGGAACCCTTACGTCATGTTCACACCGCATTTTTCCAGCGCCGCCATGTTTCACCGCAAGGGGTTGATGCCGGTCATCAACGCCGATGGGGCCGACAACAAGGGCAACCCCATCAGGCATCCCGCCGCGAAGGCCCCCCGCATCTTCGCTGACTCGGCCACCCGTGCCGAGATCGAGCCGTTGTTTCGGGCCGGCATCATCAACGGGATCACCACCAATCCATCCCTGCTCAAGAAAGCGGGAGCCAAATCCTGGGACCAGGCCAAGGGGATCATGAAGGACCTCTGCACGCTGTTGCGGCCCCATCCCGTCTCGCTGGAGCTCACCGAACTCGTGGAAGACGACATGGTCCGCCAAGCGTCCGAGCTTTCCGAACTGGGCGACAATTCCGTGATCAAAGTACCGATTGGTGGATATCGCGCCGTCAACGCCGGCGCCGACCCGTTTACCGGTCTTAAGGTCATCCGTCGCTTGTGGGAGCGTGGCATCAAGGTCAACACCACGCTGATTTTCAACACCACCCAGGCCCTGTGGGCCGCCAACGCCGGCGCCACCTACGTGAGTCCGTTTCTGGGCCGCCTCGCCGACTACGGGTACAAGCAGGACAAGCCGGAGCGCAAGCCCGGCAATTCATTGTACTGGGTGGAGGATCACAAGAACGCCAAGGGCGATCAGGTCATGCACAACAGCGAATATGTCGCATCGGGTGGGGCGCTGAAAGACGCCGGCGCGCGCCTCATTTTCGAAATCTCCACGGTATTCGCGAACTACCAAATCACGACCGAGATCCTCGCGGCCAGTTTCCGCAACCAGGTTCAGCTCACGGAATGCCTGCTCGCTGGCGCCGATATTCTCACCGTACCGGCGGCGGTCCTCGCCACCGTGGCCGATCATCCCCTGAGCGATGAAGGTATGAAGGCCTTCGCTGAGGACTCCAAGGCCTTCGGCAAGTAATCCTGATAAGGCACGACGATTGACGCCCAACGCTGCCGCCGATATGCGGCATACTGTTCGACGTGGCCGACGATTCCACAAGATCCTCGTACGCCAGGCTTGATGGTTCGGGATGGATTCCGATCCGCGAGCTCGGCAGTGGCGGCGGGGGACTGGTTCTACTTTGTGCCAATCAGCGCGTGAAGACCGCTATCGACTCTTACTCGTCGACCGAGATAAGTCCGCCCGGCGGAGGCGGCAGTTCCCTTGAACGCATTCTCGGAGCCGCGCGTGACAACGACGGAATCGCGGCGGTCAAACTCCCGCACCTTGATGTCGGTCGTCCGGAAGACCAGGAGCGATTCCGGCGCGAAGTAGAGGCGACGGAACAGTACGTACACCCGGCGCTCATCCGCTTCATAGACCGAGATCGCGGCGCGGCTCCCCAGTGGTTCGCCATGGAGTATTACCCCCGCGGCACGCTGGCGGAGCCGGCGAACCGGGACAAGTACTTGGGGGAGCCGCTGGCGATCCTTGCCGATATCTGCCCTCTCGCGGAAGCCTTGGGCCTGGTCCATCGGGGCGGCGCGGTACATCGCGACGTCAAGCCCAAGAACATCTTTGTCACCGACAGCGGAAACTTGATTCTTGGCGATTTCGGCATCGTCGCTCCCACGCCGGACGCGGTCCACCTGACGATGGTCGAGCCCGCGCACAGTCGTGACTGGGTCCCAGACTGGGTGCAGTTCGGCGAGGAGCGGAAATATTCGACCACCGTCGATGTCTTCGCGGTGGCAAAGGTCATTTATTATCTGCTCACCGGCGAGAACGTAATGGCGTCGCAGTTATCTCGCGCGGCCGAGGTGGTTCGGGATAGATTTTCGGGCGTCCGCGGGATAGCCGCGACGCTGGCGCTGCTGGAAAAGTGCATCGTCGATCGGGAAGACAAGTGTTCCATCGCGGACGGGGCAGCCTTGGAACGGGAGATTGAGAACATTCTGGCCGCCGAGTCGGTCGGTCCGCCGAAGCAATTGGTGTTCTCGTGCCTGTCCACGCACGCATCAACGGACATGGAGCTGGCGAAAGCGGGTGACCTTCGGGAGGGAGACGAGATGCCGGAGGTCATTCGTTTGTCCCGCGTCCAAGTGCTTCTGACGCGGCCGACCGAGAGACTCGTCGGACGCGCGCGCGTCCGAGGGGGCGATGGGATGATGGAGGTCGAAATCGGGGGTGCTTTGAGCCGGCGGATCAAAATTGTTCTCTCCAAACTATCGGGATTCGAAGTCTGGACGGACGAATTCATCGTCGATGCGGCGACACCTCTCACGCCTGGCTGGCACGAACTGACTGTCCGCGGGTCTGGCGATCAAGTCTTTGTTTCTGGGCTCGTGCTCTATGCCGCATGAAACGACGATTCGTCGCTAGATTTGACCGGCGCCGGACCCCCCACGCCGCCCCCCCGCACGGAAGTAGATAACTTTGAGCGTCAAGACCGTGAACACCCGGGCCCTCAGGGACAAGCTTTCACGGCCAGCGTTGCAATCGGCCGGACGCTCACGCGGGGAGCGTTGGACACATGAGCACTCGGCGAACATCGCCTCGTGGTATTCAAGCCGTCATGTGCCGAAGGATTCGGTTGCCGCTCCTCTTTCTGCTGACGGGGGCTTGCGCGAAATCACCCGCGCCGCGTAACGCCAGCGGCGCCGGGTCCGACGGGGCTTGGGTCCCCGACGGGTCCGTTACGGCGCGGGTGGCGAAACCGGCGCCAGCCGATTTCCCGCCGGAGGACTGGGTGCTGTTCCAATGCCCGTCGTGCGGAGGTGATACCCCGGGCCTGCGCGCCGTGCGCTGCGACGGCTCGGAGGAGATTCTCCTCGGCGGACCGGCGGGCGTGACCGACATCGCGGGAGCTCACCTCATGGCGGGGATGGTGGCGATCAGTGTCCGGGACACCAGCGGCCTCGGCCTGTGGACACG
>JADGRC010000320.1 GCA_017881245.1 Pseudomonadota bacterium | reverse complement strand
GAGCGTTTCGCCACCGGAGCTGGGTGGCAGAACTACTTGATGCTGTCCACCGGTATGTCGATGTCGGCAGATGATGCCCATCCTTCCGACAGCTTACATTCTGTGGCCGACTATGAGGAAGTGCTCGCTCGCTTCGACTCGGTCGGCAAAAATCCCGACTACCACGTCATTTCGGACCTGCCGGAATTCAAAGCCGCCCGCCAACGCTTGGCACAGTATCTCGGGCAATTAGAAACATCTCCACCGCAAAAGCCCGAGGAACTGCCGGCGCCAGATTCGAGTGCCGCACGCTAGGCGGCGGAGTCATGACTCGCCGAATCCGTCGGCAAATTCGAGGCGAACTGCTGGGCACAACACGTTGCCGCGAAAGTTTCACTTCGCCAGCCGCGCTGACGGGCATGGCCCGCAAGGCCGAGGCTGGGTGCGTCGAACGAAAGGGGCTGGCAAAATATCTCAATTGTCACGCGGCGTGGTTTACGGGATTGGTGCCCCGGCAATCGCCGATTGCGACTACATGAGTGCCAACACGGGCTTTCCGACGCTCAAGGGATGGGGCCTGCCCAAGCGGTCGTGGATCAAGGCCGCGGGATCGAGACCCATGCAGTGGTACATCGTGGCGTGAATGTCCACCGGATCGATGGGATTGTCCGACGGGTACGCCCCGATCTTGTCGGACGCACCCAGGACGACACCGCCTTGGATGCCGCCGCCGGCCAGCAGCACCGATTGGCAGGATCCCCAATGATCGCGCCCAGCCTGAGCATTGATCTTGGGCGTGCGGCCGAACTCGCCCATGACGACGATCAGCGTCTCTGACAATACCCCACGGTTCCCAAGGTCCTCGATTAATGCCGATAGGCCTTGATCGAGCATCGGCAACAATTCACTTTCGAGCGCCACGAAGTTCTTCGAGTGCGTATCCCAGCCGTCGCAGACGGTCATTTCATTAAAGTGAATCGTCGTCATTACAACTCCCGCCTGAGCCAGACGCCGTGCTAACAGCATGGCCCGACCGAAGCGATTCAAGCCGTACCGTTCCTTGATTGCCTGTGGTTCGCCGTCGAGCGAGAATTCTTCCGCGGACCCTTTTGGCGCGCCGGTCAGAGTGACGGCCTGACCACGTAATTTGCCATAGGCGTCACTGTCAGCAATCGCCGGACGCTGAGATTCGAGAAGCGAGAGCAACGTTGCACGACGTTCGTGGCGTTCGGCCGCGATGTCCGCCGGGCGACTCAACGCAGGGACCGAGTCGGCTCTACCCGGATCACCGTCGACGCACAACGGATCGAAGATGGAACCCAAGAACCCGGCCCCGCCGCCGCGTAGCGGCGTTCGAGCCCGTTTGAATTCCCCCTCGAGACTGCTGCGTACGGCGAGTTGAGGGATTGCGACGTAACCCGGCAGCGAGGTGCGAGATGGCGGCAGCAGAGCCGCGAGGATCGCCCCATGGTGCGGAGCATCGCTCGATTGAGGCGGGCGCACGTCGTTGTCCATTTCCGGACGGTCGACCTGGCGCCCGGTCAATGTGTAATAGATCATCGGGGTGTGATTGTGGTTGTTATGGCTGACCGATCGCACAAGCGCATAGCGGTTCGACAACCGAGCAAGCCCCGGCAGATGTTCGCAGATGGTCACGCCCGGAGTGGCCGTGGCGATCGGCTTAAACGGTCCGCGAATCTCGGCGGCAGCCTCCGGTTTGAGATCCCACATATCGAGATGCGGGGGACCGCCCAGCAGGTAAACAAGAATGCACGACCCTGCTTTTCCGCGATGCGCCGCCCGAGTGGCCCCGCTTGCCAACTGCGGCATGACGCTGCCGGCGATCGCCAGCCCGCCCCCGACGCGCAGGAACAGCCGTCGATTTATGGGAGCGGCACCAGACGGAAGGGGAATGCATTGCATCGCGGGATGATCTTCCAGGTCTTCGAGGAGCCGCCGGGAATACGGCTGTTAGCATAGCAGCCGCAACGATTGCCTCAAAGAATCTGTCCGTCGGCAGTCTGCTTTCAGTGGAAGCCTTCGGCCATCGTGGGTTTGAGGGTAGAGACTGGAGCGAGCCCGGATTGTAGCACGCGCCAGTCAGCGCGTTGGGCGACGTCCGGACAATCCTGCTCGGCTGCCCTTAAGACTTTTTAAGCGAGAGCTTCAGCTTCGCAAGCGCGGTGCAAGGCGTCTGTCGACACAGCGAAGTCGCCAGCTTGTCCTTGATTTCTTGAAGCGTCAGATCGGGACGCTGGGCGATCAACTCGACGATTTGCTCGCGGTACGCTTCCCACTTGGGTGTCCGGCGACGCAACAGCAAAGGGGCCGTCTTGCTCAACTCACGACGCTCCTGCTTGACACGTCGCACCCAAGACTCACTACATCGAAAACGCAGTGCAACCGCCCGAATCCCTTCTCCACGATCACAGGCCGCCAACACCTCGCGACGCATTTCTTTCGAATACGGCACCATAGCAAACCTCCTTGCTCAAAGGGTCAGTTCGCTAGTTTAGCCAGAACCCGGCGACAGCGCTAGACTACCGTTCGACGCGCTCTAGCGCGTCCGGTGAAGTTCCTCAAGCCGACGTGGGGATGTACTGCCCCGTGGGTTACTTCAGGCGGCACAAGTAGAACAGACTCCATCTAAGCAATCCCAGACTGGCCAGAACGGCACTTGACGGCTGGTCATCAACACGGGCGTGAATCGTTCCAGACCTCCTCCGACGATCGGTTTCGCGGCTGCAGTGAGGTTTGTCGACGGACCACTATGCCACGTCCCCGGGTCGCGCGGGACGCACATTCCAGTCGGCAAAGACGTCGTCGTTGTGCGCCCCTACGGTCGGCGCGGGCCCCTGCACGGCGCTCGGAGTGCGAGAGAAGCGCGGGGCAGCGTTCGGCTGAACTACCCCTGCAACGGTCACGAACGTCTGCCGGGACTGGTTGTGCGGATGCTCAACTGCTTCTTGCCAGGAGAGGACCGGCGCAAAGCAGACATCGCTCCCCTCCATGATCGCGCACCACTCCACGCGGGTCTTGGTCTTGATGACGGCGGCCAGTTTGTCCGACAGCTTGGGCCACGCCGCGCGATCCATGTGCGCCTGGAACTCCGGATCGCCCGCCAGTCCTGTCTTCTCCAAGAGCAGTGCATAGAATTGCGGCTCGATGGCGGCGATCGAGACCCAACCGCCGTCTTTGCATTCGTACGTGTCGTAGAAGTGCGCTCCACCATCGAGTAGGTTGGCGTCGCGCTCGTCTGTCCAGAGACCCGCCGCGCGCATGCCGAAGAACACTGCCGCAAGCGACGCCGCACCGTCGGTCATTGCACAATCGATCACTTGGCCCTTGCCCGAGCGAGCGGCCTCGACCAGCGCGGCGCAAATTCCCATCGCCAGATAGAGCGCGCCGCCGCCAAAGTCGCCCACGAGATTCAACGGCGGCGGAGGTGAATCGTGCTTGCGCCCGATGGCATGCAAAGCACCGGTGAGCGCGATGTAATTCAAGTCGTGCCCGGCCGCGTGCGACAGAGTACCCGTCTGGCCCCAGCCTGTCATTCGCCCGTAGACCAGCTTCGGATTGCGCGCTAGTGCCACATCGGGCCCCAGTCCCAGCCGTTCCATCACGCCGGGGCGGAAACCCTCGACGAGCGCATCGGCCTTTTCCACCAGCCGCAGTGCCGTCTCGACGTCTTCCGAGTTCTTCAAGTCCAACACCACGGAGCGTCGGCCGCGCGAAGAAACCTGATAGACGGTTGCCCCCCTCGGCGAGCCGCCCCGTACGCCGGACTCCCGGTCGACGCGCACGACGTCGGCCCCCATGTCCGAGAGCAACATCGCACAAAACGGACCTGGTCCAATGCCCGCGAACTCGACGACCTTGATCCCCGCTAGCGGTCCGGAAGCCATGGCGTTCCCACCCAGCACGTCGATTCTTGGTCCGTCGGAAAGCTATCGAAACCGAACTCTCGGCACGCTTGAATTGTAATTCGACATTACCCTAAGAGAATCTTGGACACGGTCGTGTGCTCCATTAATGAGAAAGTGAGGATCATCAGCCAAAACCTCAACCTGCTGACCACCGCCATGGTGGTCAACAGGCACACGGCTCACATAGATTCTATTTCTGCGAATCTCACTCACACATGAGTTAATGACACAAAACCGCCGTCTCGTTCTCCACGGTGGAGGCTGACCGGCGTGGCCCGCAAACCGTGGCAGGGCCCGTCGAGCGTCGGCG
>JADGRC010000319.1 GCA_017881245.1 Pseudomonadota bacterium | reverse complement strand
TTGGAAGGGCGTCCTTGTCGCGATTCGCGGCAAGGGAGTGGGCACGCGCGACCGCTGAGCATCGGTTGAAACGTCACCCTCTCCCGCCGCGTCGGGGAGGGTGGGCGGTCCCACTCGCTCCCGGCAGGCAGCACCGGAGCGAACATGTCAACCGCACAAACGTCCGAAGAACCCGACCAAACCGCAGCGCTGGCGCGCGACAAATCCGCGGCGGTGCTCGTGGACCATCCACTTGCGCGCGTCGAGGACGACGACAGGCTGTTCACACGTCCGTTCGTCGGATTGCTGGGCATGCAAGCGGCGTACGGATTTTCGTTTTCGATGTTCTTCCTGCTGCCGAAGTACCTGGCTACGATCGGCGAGACGCCGTCACACATCGGTTTGGTGATGGGCGGGTTCGGCGTGGCCTGTATCCTGACCATCCCGTTTCTGTCCGGGATCATCGCCCTGCTCGGTCGCAGAGGCGCCTTGATGGCGGCGACACTGCTACTCGCGGCGGCCGGGGGCGCGTTTGCCCTTTTGGTCCGTCCCGGCCCAATGGCCAACGTGTTGCGCGCGGCGGAGGGGGTGACGTGGACCATCATGTTCAGCACGGCCATCGCGCTCACGGCTGAGATCTCGCCGCCGCACCGCCTGGCGCAGGCCATCGGATTGGCGGGCGGCGCCAGCTTGATCATGAACGCAGTCGCCCCGGCGATCGGCGAGCCACTGGCGGATCACGTCGGCTACCGGCCGGTGTTTTTGTTGGCCGCGATGGCCGCGCTCGTGGCCGCGCTGTTGGCCCGTCGGTTGCGCGTGAACGATGCACCCCCCAGCATGGACGCCGTCGGTGCCTCTTCGGCCGCCGCACCAACGGTTGTGACAACTCGCTGGTTGCGAGTTTATTTGGTGTTCGCGCTGGCGGGTCTGGCCTTCAGCGTAATGTTCACCTTTCTGGCTCCGTTCGCGCTCGCTCAGGGCGTTCACGCGATCAGGGCATTCTTCATCTCGTATACCTGCGCAGCCTTGATGGTGCGATTGCTCGGGGGACGGATGGCCGATCGCTTGGGACATAGCGCGATCGCAGCGCGGGCGGTGCTGCTTTACGGCTTTGTAATCGCGTCGGCCGGGTTCGTGGGGCCGCACCACCTGATCGTGCTCGGCATCGGGTTCGGGCTGGCCCACGGCGCCGCTTTTCCCGCGTTGATGGCGTTGCTGGTGTCGGGCACGCCACCGGCGCACCGACCCCGCGTGTTGGGAGTCGCCAACGGAGCGATGAGTTTGGGGATCTCCGCGGTTTTTCCCGCGGGCATGCTGGTCAAGCCGCTCGGCTATGCGGCTGTCTTCGCACTCGCGGGTGGCCTGACCGCGGCGTCGGCGGCCTTGATCTGGGGCAAGAAGCCCGGACGTTGAGTTGTTTGTCCGCCGTCTTCGTCCTCAGGGCGGCATGCCCATATCGGCGCGCAGGGAGACGAACTCGTCCGTGCGTTGTCCATTGTGATCGCGTACCACCAAGGGGGTATCGACGATCGTGGTCGCGTCGTCGACGCGACGTCGCATGCAGAAAAGCATCACCAGCGGATCCTTGCCCGCGCGCGGGATCACGTCGCGCTTGCGATCGATCATCAATCCCGCCCCGGCGGCGGCCGCCGTCACGCGATCGGACTGTGTCGCGGCGGCGCACGCCACGAAGATGCCCGCTGGAGCCAGATTGCGGGCCGCCGCGCGGGCGTAGTCCTCGATGCCTCCCCGGTGCTCGAATCGGCATGGTCCTTTTTGGATTTGGTCGGACTCGAGGCCTGTTCCGCGCGGGAAATACGGCGGCGTGCCCGTAATCAGATCGAACGGCGACTCCCCCTTCAGAAGGTCCGCGTCCCGCAGATCGCCCGACACCACGCTGCATCGATCGGCGACGCCGTTCCAGGCGATAGATCGTCGGGCCAGCGCGGCGCTTACCTCCTGCGCCTCGATGCCCCGTACCTTCGCGCTCGGGAAACGCCAGGCCATCAGCAGCAGGACGGTTCCGATTCCGCATCCCAGGTCGAGGACGCGGTTCGGGACGACGCGGTTTGGATCAAGGGCGATGGAAACAGCCGCGAAATGGGCGGTCGCCAGGTCATCCAGCGAAAACCGATGACCGTCGGTTCGCTGCAACAGTCGCCAGTCGCCGCACAGCCAACAGAGATCTTCGTCGACATCCGGCCACAACGGCGTGCGATCTTCGGGTGGTCGGGGCGCGGGTCCCGGCGCCGTCCAGCCCGCCGGACGGCGCGTGGCCCGGACCATGCCGCCCCGCGGAGATATCACGTCGCGGCCGCGTATCAGCTCCAATCGCCCGCCGCTCAGCGCCGCCGGCTCGATTGCCCACCCCCCGGGAAGGGAATCTTCGCGGCGTATGCTGTCTCGTCGAAGCCCAGCAGGACCGCGTCGCCGGTGTCGACCAAGGGACGCTTGATGAGCTTCCCATCCGCGGCCAGCGCGGCCAACGCTTGCGCCTCGGACATCGCGCCGAGCCGGTCCTTGAAAGCACCGGCACGATAACTTTCGCCCGACGTGTTGAAAAAGCGCGCCACGGGCAGTCCGGATCGCTTCAGCAGATCGCGGAGCGTCGCAGCAGACGGGGGCGTCGCGACAATATCCCGCGCGTTTATCTCCACGCCACGCGCGCCCAACCACTTCAATGCCTTGCGGCAGGTGCTGCACTTCGGATAGTGCCAAACGGTGATGCTCGGTTGTGCCATGAGCTGGCTCAGCCCGCCAAAGGCAGCCGCGGTTTGGCGTCGCCGCCGCCAACAACACCACCGCCGGTCATGCCGGCGAAGAAATCGTTGCCCTTGTCGTCGACGACGATGAACGCGGGAAAATCGACCACGTCGATCTTCCAGACCGCCTCCATGCCCAGTTCCTGATACTCGAGAACGTCTACCTTCTTGATGCAGTCCTTGGCCAGTCGGGCGGCCGGGCCACCGATCGAGCCCAGGTAGAAGCCACCGTGTTTCTTGCAAGCTGCGGTCACGGCGGCGGAACGGTTCCCCTTGGCCAACATGACCATGCTGCCCCCATGCGACTGAAACAGGTCGACGTATGCGTCCATGCGGCCGGCCGTCGTTGGGCCGAACGATCCAGACGCGTACCCCGCCGGGGTCTTGGCGGGCCCCGCGTAGTACACCATGAAGTCGCGCAGGTATTGCGGCATGCCCTCGCCCTGGTCCAGACGCTCTTTGATCTTGGCGTGGGCGATGTCGCGCGCGACGACCAGCGGCCCCGTCAGCGACAGGCGCGTGCGGATGGGGTACCGCGACAGCGTCGCTCGGATTTCCGCCATGGGGCGCGACAGATCGATCGCGACGACCTCGCCGGCGAGATCCTGGTGGGTCGCGTCGGGCAAATATTTGGCGGGATCGCGTTCCAATTCCTCCAAGAAGATCCCGTCACGTGTGATCTTGCCCAGCGCCTGGCGGTCGGCCGAACATGAAACAGCGATGCCCACGGGGCACGAGGCGCCGTGTCGCGGCAGGCGAATCACGCGGACGTCGTGACAGAAGTACTTGCCCCCAAACTGGGCGCCGATGCCCGTCTTTTGCGCCAAGGTCAGTATCCGAGCTTCAAGATCCGGGTCCCGGATGGCGCGGCCCAACTTGTTTCCTTCCGTGGGAAGCGTGTCGAGGTAGCGCGCCGAGGCCAGCTTCGCCACCTTCAAGGTGTGTTCCGCCGACGTTCCACCGATGACGACCGCCAGGTGATACGGCGGACACGCCGCCGTTCCGAGCGACCGAAGCTTGGCGTCGAGGAACGCCATCAGGCTGTCGGGATTGAGCAGCGCCTTCGTTTCCTGGAACAGATAACTCTTGTTCGCCGAGCCGCCACCCTTGGCCATGAACAGGAACTTGTACGCGTCTCCGTCGGTGGCGAAGATCTCGATTTGCGCCGGTAAATTGGTTCCCGTGTTGACCTCGCGATAGGTATCAAGCGGCGCGAGCTGAGAGTAACGTAGGTTGGATGTGGCGTAGGTGTCGAACACGCCGCGCGCGATGGCGGCCTCGTCGCCGCCACCGGTGAACACGAGCTGGCCCTTTTTTCCCATGACGATCGCGGTGCCCGTGTCCTGACACGACGGCAAGATTCCACCCGCCGCGATGTTCGCGTTCTTCAGAAGCTCAAGGGCGACGAAGCGATCGTTCGGCGATGCCTCGGGGTCATCCAAGATGTGCGCGAGCTGCTTCAGGTGCCCCGGCCGGAGCAGGTGCGCGATGTCTCGCATCGCCTCGCGTGTCAAAAAGGTCAGTGCCGCGGGCTCGACCGACAGGAACGTCCGCCCCTGCGCCTCGAACGTGGAAACGCCTTCACGCGAAAGCAACCGATAGCTCGTGTCGTCCGCGCCGAGCGGCAACATCTCCTGAAACTCGAATTCCATCGCCCCTCACTATAACGGCCAGCGGCCCGGTGCGCCGCTCGCGTTGATCGGCGCGCAGCTTTGCTAGCGTGTGGCGTAGCGCGCGTGGTCGTCTGGATTCGAGGCGTCGATGTGCATGGTCGGTGCGGGCGCCATGAACGGAGACATTCGCGGTCTCGCGGCCCTTCGGATGGCTGGTCCAAGATGAGACCAGAAACCGCGGCCTACCGTACGCGCGAGGACCTGCGTCGGAGCCGAAGCAGTCCATCGCCCCACGACCGAACCGCTCGCGCCATTCCAGACGAGAAAGGTGATGCTCTGCCATCGCCCACGCTCCGCCGTGTCGGCGGTCACCAATGCCGCGAGCTGGTTATCACGCGCCAACAGTGGATACTGCCCCGTGCCTTCGTAGCGAGGCAGGCCGGTCATCGGCTCGTACCCTCGATCGCGCACAATGCGAGCGACCAGGCCCCGCAGGGGTTCGGTGTTTGCTCCCTCGAAAGGTTGAACCGCCACTTTGGCCCCGGCGCCCGTGAGGCGTGGCCGCGCGGTACGAGCGGGGCGCGCGTGCGATGTCGAGGGACCCTGTGCGTTGGCATCGGGCCTTGACCAAGCGAACACGGTCAGGACGAGCGCTATAGCCACGGTGGTGCTTCGGGAGGCCCGCATAGGCACGAATGCTCGCCCGAGAAAGGTCCGGATGCCAGATAATTCGTCCGGGCGCGATCGGTCCTTACGGCGGTTACGCGGGTGGGCCAGTTACGGCTGCCAGGTTGCGTAGACCACGTCACGCAAAGAAGACCAAGTTACGCAGAACCAAGTTACGCAGAGCGGAAAGGTTGGAAACCCCGCCGAAATTCAACGCACGCCATACTTGAAACAGAGGTTCCACGACAACACGATGCCCATTGGACGCGAAGATGCCACGAGAATCGTGCGTTTCTGCCTGGCGGGGGTCGGGTGGGGCTCGGCACTTCACGAAGATGATATGTGCGTGCTCAAGATCTCCCGTTCCGCGGTCATAGGAACCGAAGCGCTGCGCTTCGACGGCGACACCTTCGAGGCGGTCCTGCGCCAGGCCGCCGCCGCTGGCGCATTGAAATCGGGTTGCTTGGAAAAGCAGATCGCGTTTCTGGCCCGGTCCCTGGCGACACGCGGGATGGCCGCGCCTGAGGAATCGGCGGCACATTTGTCCGTCGGCTCCGTGACGCAGAATCTGGCCCTGGATGCGTTGTTCCCCGAGATGACCTCGGCGATCAGCGCGCTCGTGCACGAAACGCAACGCGAACGCGGGACCGCATCGTTGTATCTGTCGTCGGGGGGGCGGCTGTTCGCCGATCAGATGCGCGAACAGTGGCGAAAAACGGATGCGCGGCGCGCGGCCTTGTCGTCGTTCCGCCGGCAGCATGCCGCCGCTTTGCCCGCCACTGTGACCAGTAGACTCGACAGGTCGGAGGACCTACTTGGTGACCTGTGCACGGGACGTGCGGCCATAGCGGCGCTCGACCAGTTGCCGGCCGAGGCGATAGATCGCTATTCGAAGGCCAACGCCGATCTCCTGTCGGTCATCGACGAGCTGGCGCGAAGGGGCGTGGACACGGCACTGCGTCCGACGGCGCTGGCATGGATGGCTCTCTTGCACGCGAAGGAGAAGACCGGCATCGAGCGCGCGCAGTTGGCGTCCGCCTTCGCATGGGATCGCTACTCCGAGGGACAGCACGCGACCGTGTCCGCGCTGATCGCCTCGTCCGAGAGTTACCTACACGTGTTCGTGGCGGCGGCGCCCCGGCGAGCCAGCGATCTCTTGCGCATCCAGCTCGACTCGGATGTCACGAACGCGGTCACCGAGATGGAAAGGGTGGCTCTGACGAGACGAGAGGGAGGGTTCAACATCGACCCAACGGATTGGTTCGTCAACATCAGCCGGAAGATGGACATGCTCGGTGACGTTGAGTCCGCCGTCCGCGAGACCCTGATCCCCGCGCGTTAGGTAACGATGTGCGTTCACGTCGCGCGAACGCCACTTCTGCGGCGTCGTATCGCAGAGGCGACCGCGCAGACCAACAGACCTGTGCATCCGCCGTAACTCTTCGCATCTCGGACGTCGCCCGACACCGCGCATCCGCCGGAGCTGCCGCCGCCTGTCGAGCCGGCCGGAGTTCCCCCCGAGGCGGTGCCCAGGTGCCCACCCGTCGCGCTTTCCTGGCCGGGCCCGGTCGACCCGCCGGTCGCGGAAGCGGTCGTGCCGCCAGATGCCGTGACGACGGCACCGGAGCCCCCGGTTCCGAGCGTCCCGCCAGAACCCTTGACACCACCCGTCGACGACATCATGCCGGAGCCCGATCCCCCACTACCGGTTGATCCCCCGCTGCCCATGGCGCCCCCCCTGCCCATCGCGCCTCCGGAGGCAGTTGCCCCGTCGACCGCGCCGCCGCCGACATCGGCCGTTCCGGCGTCGGCGCCAGTCAGGATGACGTTGGAGCAACTGTAGTAGGTATCACCGGCGGGGATCGTCGCCGGCGGACACATCGCATCCGGGACGTCCGCCGTCAACATGAGCTGCCTGAGCCGCAATGTGCAGGCCGGACACGGGGCACTCGGGAGCACCACGTCGACGTTCCAGCTCCGAGGCATGGCTCCAACCGCGCCGGCGTGCGATTTGACGCCCAGGATCGTGAAGCCCGTGTCGCTGGCGTTCGCGAAATCGACGACGAAGCAGCCGGGGTGATTGATCGTCTCCTTCCACTGGACGTTCAATTTCTGTCCGGCGGCAAACGTCGTCTGGGGTTGAGTGGGCGGCGCCATGCGCATGACGCCGCAAGGTGCCCCCGTGCCGGGCGGAGCGCGCGGTGGATCTTTGTATCCGTCCTGCTGATCGCGAGGCTGGGGCACGACCAGCAGCGAATGGCCCCAAGCCACATGCGAGCCGAGCAACGCCAGAACCCCAAGGGTTCCGAGGCCACTGCAAAACATGGTCGGGTTTGAACGCGACATGCGTGCTCCTTGATCTTGAACAGTAGCGGAAGCGGTTCAAATCGGGGCACGGGCTATCGCGGGAGGTGTCCGGGCTACTGATCTCCGCCTGCAGCTGTTAGGGCCGACAGTGTACGCGTACCTTCGTGTCGCGGCTAGAACGGAACGGCCTCACCGGCTTCACGCAGGGCGACGCTGAAGGGGTGAAAGCGCCGCAATCAGAACCGGCGGCTGGCGTTCACGCCGCGGCGCGCGCGTGCGTCTGATCCTCAAGGAAACTGATCAGCCGTTCGCGATAGGCATAGTAGTCCGGGTGTTCCAAAACCGCCGCGCGATCGCGCGGTCGCGCGAACGGCACTTGCATCACGTCTCCCAGACGGGCGGCCGGGCCATTGGTCATCATCGCGATCCGATCGGACAGAAACAGCGCTTCGTCGACGTCGTGGGTTACCATCAGCGCCGTCTTACGGTTCTGTGACCAGGTGTCGACCAGAACCTGCTGCAGCTCGAAGCGCGTCAAGGAATCGAGCATCCCGAACGGCTCGTCCAGCAACAGCACCTTGGGATCGAGCGCGAAGGCCCGCGCGATCCCCACACGCTGGCGCATCCCCGACGACAACTCCGCCGGCTTTTTGTACAGCGAATCGCCGAGACCGACCGCGTCGAGGTTTCGGACAACGATCTCCTCACGGACTTTTCTGGTTGCGTCCGGCTTCGCTTGTTCCACGGCAAGCATGACGTTGTCGAAGGCGGTCATCCACGGCAGCAGGCACGGCGACTGGAACACCACGCCCCGGTCGGTTCCCGGTCCCGGGATCTCTCGCCCATCCACCAACACGCCCCCCTCGGTCGGGCCCAACAACCCCGCTGCGATGGACAGCACGGTCGACTTGCCGCAGCCTGAATGTCCGATCAGACAAACGAACTCGCCTTTGTGCACCGAAAAATCGAAATCGCGCACGATCACCGCCGGCTCCCCCGACGTTTCGTACGTCTTCGTGAGGTGCGAGAATTCCAGGTAACGTTCCGCGGCCCTTTGAATGGCGGAATTCAAGCGGCCACCGTCTGCGTAGCCGAGGTCCAGTCCGGCCGAACTTGCGGCTCGGGTTTGCGGCGCCCCGGCCCGAGCAGATACTCGATGACGGTGTTACGGACCGCCTTGAATCCGGCGTCATGGTTCATGGCCTTGCGGTTACGCGGGCGTCGAACCGTGACATCGATCGCGGGGCCGAGTGTCGCCGCCGGGCCCATGCTGAGCGGAATGATCCTGTCCGCCAGCAGAATGCCCTCGTCCACGTCGTTGGTGATCAGCACAACAGTCTTGTGATTCTGTTCCCAAATGCGGCTGATCTCGTCTTGGAGGGTCGCTCGCGTCAACGCATCGAGGGCGCCCAAAGGTTCGTCCAGCAGCAACACCTGGGGATCCATGGCCAGGGCCCGCGCCACGGACACGCGCTGGCGCATCCCGCCCGACAATTCGGAAGGTCGTTTGTCGCGCGCGGCGGCCAGGTTGACCATCGCCAGGTACCTTTCGGCGTGGGCGCGCTTTCGTTCGGGACTCCAGTCCTGGAACGTCTGGTCGACCGCCAGATACACGTTCTGGAATGCCGTCATCCAGGGCAGGAGCGAGTAATTCTGGAACACGACGCCGCGATCGGCGCCCGGGCCCGTGATCGGTTTGCCGTCGAGCAGGACGCTGCCCGAATCCGGCGTCGTCAGGCCCGCGATCAGGTTGATGAGCGTCGTCTTCCCCGACCCCGAGTACCCGACGATCGCGACGAACTCTCCTCGCTCGACGGTCAAGTTGATGTCGGATAGAACGGGCGTCGCCTCGCGGGCGCGACCGAATCCCTTGCTGACGTGACTCAGTTCCAGAAACGCCATCAGGTTGCCTTCAACCTCTGTTCGACCATGTTCATCAGACGGTCCAAAATGAAACCGACGATGCCGATGGTCAGGATGCACAAGATGATGTGTTCGTAGATGAGGCTGTTGTATTCCTGCCACAGGAAGCCGCCCACGCCGGGGCTACCAGTCAGCATCTCCACGGCTACGATCACCAGCCAGGCGATGCCCAGGCTTAGACGGAACCCCGTGAACATGTAAGGCAACGTAGCGGGCAACAGGACCTTGAAGAAGGTCTTCGCCGGCGATAGTTGCAAGACCCGGGCGACGTTCAAGTAGTCCTGCGGGATCGACCGCACACCCATTGCCGTGTTCAAGACGGTCGGCCACATCGAACAAATCGCGATCGTGAACAGGGCCGCGGGGCGTGATTTTTCGAACAATACGAGGCCAAGCGGCAACCAAGCCAGCGGCGAAACCGGTCGCAACACCTGAATGATCGGGTCAAGCCCCTTCGAGAACAGTTTGGATCGACCGAGCAGGAATCCAAGCGGCGTACCGACCAGCAGCGCCATGGCGTAACCCTGGGCGACCAGCCACAGCGAGTACCAGGCAAAACGCCCAATGCCCTGGTCCAGCTCCCCGCGCTTTTCGAACGGCGCAAGGACGAAAGGTTTCGACACCTGCCAGGTCTTGAGCGGGGAGGGCAGGTTCTTGGACCAGGTGGCGGAACTCACGGACCACAATGCGAGAATCAACAACACACCGATCAGAGGCAGTACGAATGTCGATGCGTCGACTCGGGTTCTCTCTTTCATCAGCGTCGTTGTCCTTTCAGGAAACCAAATCCAGCGGTGTCTTCGCGCTGTTCATCTCTTTTCGTGTCTCTTCGTGACTCTTCATGCCTTCAGGCTGTGGACGGAAAATGACTTCGCGTATTCCTCTGGCTTCGCGGGATCGAACGTCACACCGTCGAAGAATGTCTCGGGCTTGTTTTCGAGGCCTCCGTGCTTGACGCCGATCTCCTTCATTGCCTCTTCGTAGATATCGTGACGCATGACTTGCTTGGCGACTGCCTTGTAGTCAGGGGCCGCCGGCAGCATTCCCCAACGTCGGAATTGCGTCAGCCACCAGGTGGCGTACTTGGGCTGCGGGAAGTTGCAGTTGCGCGAGCTGAAGATCATGTAGTTCGGGTCTTCCTTCTTGCGCCCGTCGCCAAAGTCGTAGTGGCCCTGCATACGTCCGAGAATCAATTCCTTGGGACAGTTGATGTACGTCGCCTTGGAAACCAGCTCCGCTTGTTCAGGGCGATTCTTCATTTCGTCCAGCCACACGCTGGCCTCGTGCAGCGCCTTCAGAACCGCCTTCACCGTCCTTGGGTTCTTCTCCGCGAACTCCGCCGTGAACGCGCAGACCTTTTCGGGATGATCCTTCCAGATGTCCTGGGTGTTGATGGCGGTGAACCCGATACCGTCGGCGATCGAGCGCGCGTTCCATGGTTCGCCGACGCAGAACCCGTCCATCTTGCCGATCTTCATATTCGCCACCATTTGCGGCGGCGGGATCACGATCAGCGAAATGTCCTTGTCCGGGTTGATGCCCCCGGCCGCCAGCCAGTAACGGAGCCACATCGCGTGCGTTCCCGGCGGGAACGTCATCGCAAAGGTCATCGGCTGCCCCTTGGCCTTGGCGTCCATAACCAGCGGCTTCAGAGCCTTGGGGTCCGCCTGCACCTTACCTTTGAAACTATTGGCCAGCGTGATCGATTGGCCGTTTCGGTTCAAAAGCCAGGGAATTATCATCGGCTTCTTCGGAGCGCCGAGCAGCCCCATCGTCGACGCGATGGGCATACCGAGCAGCATGTGGGTCGCCTGGATGTCGCCGTTCGATAGCGAATCGCGAATCGCGGCCCAACTGGCGCCCTTGGATACGACCGAGTTGATTCCGTACTTCTTGAACAGGCCCTTTTCGTGCGCGATCACGATGGGCGAGTTGTCGGTCAGGGCGATGATTCCGAATTTGAGATCCGGCGTTTCGGGCCCCTCACCGGCCGCCCAACTGGCGCGGCTGCCGATGAGGCCCGCGCCCCCGAGGAGAGCGGCGGCTCCGCCCACGAAGCGGCGGCGCGAGATGGACGCCGCCACCGAGGTGCTGCCCAGCGGCTCGGACGTGAGCGGGGCTAAGGTTGAAACCGAAATGGGTGGCGTACGCGTCATGTGAAGCATTGTTGCGTGGCAGACGTTTCGGGGGCTTTTCGAGCCATACGCATCGTCGTAAATCTTCTTGTCATCATGTGGCGACCGTCTGGACACGTGACGTTGACAATGTCGTCTCGCCCGCCGTGGATACCCGATGCTGGCCACTCATGGGGCTTGCAGCCGCGTCAAAGCCACGGCGCACGCTTTGTATGCCGGCTGGCGTGAATAGGGATCAAACGCGGCGAAGGTCAGTTTGTTGACCTTGGGGCCGTGCATGGGAATGAACAGGGCGCCCGGCTGAACCGCGTGGGTCACGAAGGCGCGAACCAAGAGTGCGGCCCGTCGGGAGGCCACGCTGACCATGTCGTTGGTGGCGATGCCGCGCGCTTGCGCGTCCGCGGGGCTGATTTCGACGTAGTCGCCCCGTGGGGCCAGGCGCCGCAGCACGGCCGATTTGTCGGTGCGGGTGCCGGTGTGCCACTGACTGGAGTTGCCCCGACCGGTCATGAGCGTCAACGGGAACTCAGGCGAGGTTGGCTCGGGTAGGGCCTGGTTGGCTTCGAACAACAGCCTCGCGCGGCCGTCGGCGGTGAAAAAACGCCCGTCTTCAAACAGTCTTCGCTGCGAAAAGCGCTGCTCGGTGGGCAGGGACGCGCCCTCGGCGAACGGCCACTGAACGCCTCCTGCTTGGTCCAACATGGCGTAGTCGGCGATGCCCGAGATGTCGCAGGCACGACCCTTCGAAAGGCGCTTCAAGATCTGGAAAACCGCTTCGGGGGTCTTCCATTCGGCGAACAAATCGCCGCAGCCCCATGCGTCGGCGACGAGGCGAAAGATGTGAAAATCAGCCAACGCTTGGCCGGGCGCACGGGCGACCTTCTTCGCGAGCCCCACGCGCCGTTCCGAATTGATGAACGTTCCTTCCTTCTCGCCCCATCCCGCGGCCGGAAGCACCAGATCCGCGCGTTCGGCGGTCTCGGTGCTGGTGTACATGTCCTGGACCACCAAGAAATCCAGCCGGCCAAGGACTTCGAGAAGGTGTCCTTGGTTTATCCAGGAATGCGCGGGGTTGGTGCCGATTATCCAGAGCCCTCGAATCCGGCCGGCGGCGACGCCTTCGATGATTTGGTCGTAGGCGAGACTGTCTTGACGCGGGATCCGGTCCTCCGGGATGTTCAGAATGTCGGCCACCTCGCGTCGGTCGGCAGCCGCGGTGAATTCTCGGCCTCCAAGCAGGTTCGTGGTGTTGCTGAAAAGCCGCGAGCCCATCGCGTTGCACTGGCCGGTGATCGAATTGGCGCCCGTGCCCGGCCGTCCGATGTTGCCGGTCAGCAGTGCAAGGTTGATGATGGCCTGCGCGACGCGGACGCCTTCGTGACTTTGATTCACGCCCATCGTCCACCAGAACGAAACCCGCTGGCCGCGATGGATGGTCTCCGCGAACGCTTGCAGGGCGGTTTCGTCCACGCCCGTTTCGACGGCGACGCGTTCCGGTGGGTATGCGGACACGTGCGCCGCCAGCGCGTCAAAGCCCGCGGTGTGCGCGTCGATGAACCCGCGGTCTATCCAGTTATTCCGAATCAGCAGGTACGCCAGACCATAAAACAGGGTCAGGTCCGACTTGGGACGGGGAGCAAAATGTCGGGTCGCGGCTGTCGCTGTCTCGGTCTTGCGCGGATCAACTACGACGATCGCGGGGTTGTGCCGATTGCGGCAGATGCGCTCCCACATGATTGGATGCGCGATGCACAGGTTCGATCCGACCAGCACGATGACGTCGGACTCCTCGAAATCCTGATATGTGAACGGGGGTGCGTCGAATCCGAACGACTGTTTGTATGCGACGGCGGCCGTGGCCATGCACTGGCGGGTGTTGCCGTCGCCGTGAACAATGCCCATGCCGAACTTGCCGACGGCCCCCAGGAGCGCCAGCTCTTCCGTCACGATTTGCCCGCTGCCGAGCCATGCGACCGCCGCCGGGCCGTGCTTGGCCTGAATCTCTTTGAACCGTGTCGTGAACGCGCCGAGCGCCACCGGCCAGGCGACCGGTTGCAGCTTGCCCCGCGCGTCGCGAAGCAGGGGGTTCGTCGCGCGATCCGGGGCGGAAAGGGGGGTGAGCGCCTCCCAGCCCTTCGGGCAAGCCATTCCCAGATTCACGGGATAATCGCGCGCGGGCGTCAGATTGATTGCCTCGCCCTGGCGTAGGTGAATTTCGAGGCCACAACCCGTCGAGCAGAAACCGCAGACCATCGTCGTGGTCTGATCGGGCAGCAGGCGTTCGGGGACACGGCCGAGACCGAAGGCGCCCGGCTTCTGCAGAAGGTCGCGTGTCAGCGGACCGTCGTGGGCGCGCAGCAGGGCGGCGGCGGTTTCCTTCAGTCCAACTTTGCCAAGTTTGCCAAGTTTGCCGAACTTGCCGAGTTTGGCGCCCAGGTTCAAGAAGTGATGCTCCCCGGCATCTTGGACGCGGGCGCGGCCGCGAAGAAAAAATATCGCTCCAAGAGCTCGCCACAAAGGGACAGGCCGAAGGCCAAGCCCGAGACGAGCGCGAGCCACGAAAAAGGGAACGACGCGCCGGAGGGCGGTCGCTGCCGGGCGAGCAACAGACCGAACGCCGGCAGTGCCAGACCTCCCAGAACCCCACAGCAGAACCGCGCCCGGGCCAGAGATCCCAGAGCACCGGTCAGCAAAAGCGCCGTGCGTTTCGATATCGAATGGCGCGAATCGCCGAGGTGGCGAAACACCGAGACCTCATAGCCGAGCTTCACGGCCGCGCCCACCAATAGGAGGCCCGTGAGCAGCTCGTATGCACCAGAGGTTACGAACGGGGGCGAGGATCCCCGCCACTTGGCAGCGCCCGCGCTCGCAAACGTCGAGACCATCACAACCGTCGACGTGCCCAGGATCAACGTGGAAAACGCGAATTTGAAGCCGGTGACCGGACCGCGCCAGTGCGCCCGCCGCGTCGCCGCGTAGACCATGACGGAGCACAAAACGCCCAACATACCGGCGACGGCGGTGGCTGCCCCGAGGGCGGATCTGACCCCGGCGGACACGGGTGGGACGAAGAACGAGCCCGCGAACGACCCGGCCAGCCCCGCGAACAAACCAAACGCGATGGCCTCGCGGCTGAGCCATGAGGTTCGCAGACCCAGAAATGCCCGGAAGGCATACCAGGGCCGGCCAAGGTGGAGCGTGCTCGCGCCCAGCGCCGCCAACCCGAGGACGAGCGCGAAGACCGCGTTCGGAACCTCGAGCGTTCGGCCTCCGAAGGGCCCGATGATGCGATGAGCAACCAGGTTCATCACGAAGGCCCCCACGGATAGCTGCGTCAGGCCCAACATGACGACCAACGGCGGGTGGCCGTGTTCGGGACTGACGCTGTAAAAATCGGCGGGCAACATATTGCGCGGAAGGGCGCGCTCGGTCTTGTAGACGGTCGTTGGCAGCGTATCCCTGGGGCTGGGCGCTCCCGGCAAGAATAGGTTGGCCTCTTTCGCCTGGACGACGTCCGCGCGATCGACGACGGCGATTCGGATGGCTTCGTTGGGACAGGATTGAACACAGGCCGGTGCCTCGCCGTGCGAAAGGCGATCGCTGCACATGTCGCACTTGCGGACGATGCCGCGGGCCTTGCTGTACTTGGGCGCGTCGTACGGGCACATCAAGGTGCAGTATTGGCAACCGATGCATTGATCATCGAGGTGCTTGACGATTCCCGTCACCGGGTCCTTCTCGTACGCCTTGACCGGGCAACCCGACAGACAAGCGGGTTCCAAGCAATGGTGACATGCCGTCGTGACTGTTTGTTGCGCGGGAGCCCGAGCCGTCCCGCCATGCAACGAGCCGACGGTTCGCCAAACCTCGCCGTCATCCAGGCCGTTCAGGTTGTGGCATCCGGTCACGCAGGCTTTGCAGCCGGTGCACAGATCCAAGTCCACCTCGAACGCATACTGTTGGCCCGCGCCTGGGGCTCCGCCGGGGATGAGATCCCTATAGGTCCTGGCGCCTTCCCCGGACCGGGCACTCGATTCGGATTCCGAGAGAATGCCGCGATCGTGCTTGCGAGAGAAACGGTCGACCGCCGTCAGCGTCTGCTGATCAGCCAGTACCCAATCCAACGCCGCCAACGTGGTCAGCGCCGAGAACGCGGCCGGCTTGGGGGGCTCCGACTCCGATCGCGGGGCGGGCGCCAGCGTGAGGAGCGGGCTCCGAATTGCCGTGCTCATCGGGCGATGCCGGATTCGACGAGGATTTCGACACCGACTTCGATGCGGCCTTGGCGCACGCGGACGGGGTAGGTCGGCAACGTGACCGATGGGTCATCCAGGCAAACGCCCGTCCGCAGGTCGAAACTCTGCTTGTAGATGGGCGATGCGATTTTGGGGCAGCCGGCACGATCGCCCACGATGCCCCGCGCAATCACGAATGCTTCGCTGAAAGGGTCGTAGTTCGACAGCGCGTAGATGCGCCCCTCGCCCAGGCGCACGATCGCGATCTGACGGCCGGCGATCAAGGCCGGGGCACCACAGTTGGGGAGGACATCGTCGACCGCACACACATCCACCCATTGCACCCGTTGCAAATCGGCGTCATCGGATATCGGGGCCTCCGGCTCACGCATGAAATCGACCGCGACGCTCATGCGGGTCCCGCTTGTCTTTCGACCGCGATCAAGGAATCGAGCAACGCGCGCTTTTCATGCGGGTACGCCGGCCGAAGCTGCGCACGCTCGGGTACGAAGACGATGCTGGGGTCGGGCGCCGTACTGTTCACGAACGGGCGGAACTGGGCCAACTTCTGCGGATCCGCCAGCGTGGCCTTCCATTCACACTCGTAGGTCCCGACGACGTGCGCCATCTGGGCTTCCAACTCGGCGCCAATGCCAAGCGTGTCTTCGATGATGACCTGGCGCAGATATTCGATCCCGCCTTCCAGATTGTTGAGCCAGGTGGCCGTCCGCTGCAGCCGATCCGCCGTTCTGACGTAGAACATCAGGAACCGGTCCAAATAACGAATCAACGTGGGCTCGTCGAGATCCGTGGCGAAGAGCTGCGCGTGTTGTGGCTTCATGCCGCCGTTGCCGCACAGATATAGGTTCCAGCCCTTTTCGGTGGCGATGATGCCGAAGTCCTTGCCCTGCGCCTCGGCGCATTCGCGCGCGCAGCCCGATACCGCGGACTTCAGCTTGTGTGGGCTGCGCAAGCCTTTGTATCGGTGCTCGATCCGAGTGGCCAATCCCACCGAATCCTGCACGCCGTAGCGGCACCACGTGTCCCCGACGCAGGATTTAACGGTGCGCAGGGCCTTGCCGTAGGCATGACCGGACTCAAACCCGGCGGCAATCAGCTCGCTCCAAATCCGCGGGAGTTGTTCAACGCGCGCGCCGAAAAGGTCGATGCGCTGGCCCCCGGTTATCTTGCTGTACAGCCCGTAGCGCTTCGCGATCTGGCCAATGGCGATCAGTTGGTCAGGCGTTATTTCGCCCGCCGGCACGCGAGGGACGACGGAGTAGGTTCCGTCGCGTTGAATGTTGGCCAGAAAACGATCATTGGTGTCCTGAAGGGGAAGATGCTTGCGGGAGAGGATGTGTTCGTTCCATGCGGACGCGAGAATCGACGCTACCGCCGGCTTGCAGATCTCGCAGCCAAGGCCCCGCCCGTGGCGACCGAGCAAGTCGTCGAAGGATTTGACGCTGTGCAATCGCACCAACTGCGCCAGATCCTGGCGCGTGTGCGGGAAGTGCTCACACAGATGGTTCGTGACCGCGACGCCCGCCTTCCTCAGCTCGACTTTCAGGATGTCCCCGAGCAGCGTCACGCAGGAGCCGCACCCGGTGCCGGCCTTGGTGCAGGCCTTGAGCGCGGGCACGGCATTCACGCCGCCGGCGATCGCGGCCACGATGGCCGTCTTGTTCACGTTGTTGCACGAACAGATCACCGCGCTTCCCGGCAACGCGTCGACCCCCAGCCCAGCCGGTTTGTCGCCGCTCACCTGCGGGAAGATCAAATCCTCCGGTCGGGGGGGCAGCGGCAGCTGATTTTGCACCAGCTGCAACAGTTGCCCATATTGGGCCGCGTCCCCCACCAGGATCCCGCCGAGCAGGTGCTTGCGATCCGCGCTCAAAACCAGCTTCTTGTAAACGGCCGTCACGGTGTCGAATGTGCTCACCACATGCGCGCCCGGCGCCGTCGCGAAGGCGTCACCGAAGCTGGCGACGTCCACCCCCAGCAATTTGAGCTTCGTGCTCATGTCGAAGCCCGTGAAGACCTCATCTCCACGGGTGAGCGCCGCCAGAGCCACCTTCGCCATGTGGTAACCGGGCGCGACCAGCCCGAAGGTGTGCCCATCGTAGCTGGCGCATTCACCAATGGCGAAAATGTCGGGGTCCGACGTGCGACAGCGTTCGTCGACTACGACGCCTCCGCGCGGCGCGATCGCGAGCCCGGCGGTTCGGCCGAGCTCGTCCCGGGCGCGGATGCCCGCCGAAAACACCACGACGTCCGTCGGCAACGTGCTGCCGTCCGCGAATGCCAGGCGGGCCACCGCCGGCCGTCCGGAGAGATCGATTCGCGCAGCGATTTCGGTCGTCTGTTTTCCGGTGTGCACCGAGACCCCGAGGCCCTCGATGCGTCGCCGGAGGATGGCGCCGCCGGCGTCGTCGACCTGCAACGCCATCAACCGCGACGCGTATTCGACGACGTGAACGCCAAGTCCCAGATTGCGAAGCGCGTTTGCCGCTTCCAAGCCCAACAAGCCACCCCCAATGACCACGCCCGTGCGCGCCCGATCGCCAGACCAATTCGCGATCGCCTCCAGATCGTCGATTGTTCGGTAGACGAAGCACCCGGGTGTATCGGATCCCGCGATCGGGGGAACGAAGGGATAAGACCCCGTCGCCAGGATCAGCGTGTCGTAGGTGACCTTGAGGCCAGACGACGTCGATACGGTCCTGGTCGGGCGGTCGATGGCGACGACGCGCTCGTCGAGAAGCAAGCGAAATCCGGCGGCCTCGTATTGACCCGGTCGGGCGAGCGACAGGTCGTCCGCGCTGCGTCCGTCGAAAAATGACGATAGGTTGACTCGATCATACGCGCCGCGTGGCTCCTCGCCGAATACGGTGACCTCGAAGTGGTTCGCGCGATCACCTTCGGACAGCAGATCCAGGAAGCGATGACCGACCATGCCGTTTCCGACGACAACCAGGCGGGTCTTTCGTTCTCGCGACATCTACGTTGTTCAACGTAGCGTCGCTTTTGTTTCCGGTCGGTCAAGGTGCGGTCAAATGAGCGTAACTTGATCGCAAGACGCGGACTAAGGCGGTTCTGGCGTGCCGCCCTGCTTTTGCGGGCGGGGGATGCTGTACTGCTCCAGCTTGGAGACGAATGTTCGCCGCGGCATCCCCAGCGCCTGGGCGGCGCGTGTCTGGTTCCACGCGTGAGAATTGAGCGCCTCCACGATACGCTGCCGTTCAGCGGCCTTCGCGGGATCGTCCAAATGCGGCAAGTCGAGCACATCGAATCCGTCGGGCGACGTCCGGACACGGGGTCGAGCGCCTCGCGTCTCCGTACTCGCCGGCCGTGGGGCGGCGGCGCCATACGCGGTCGCCAGTGTGCGCATCTTGTCGAGTGGCAAGTGTTCGGAGGTGATTTCGGCTCCGTCGCAAAGCACCAACGCTCGCTCAATGACGTTCTTCAGCTCTCGAATATTGCCAGGCCATGCATATCCAAGCAGGTGATCCATCGCTTCACGCGTCACCACGGGCAGGAACTCTCGCCCAGAATCGCCGCAGGCTTCCCTGATGAACGTGTCGACCAGAACTGGAATTTCATTCGTACGCTCGCGCAGGGGCGGAACCGCCAAACTGATCCCGTTCAAGCGGAAGAACAGATCCTGTCGGAACGATCCACCGAGCACGTCCGATTCGAGGTCCCGGTTGGTCGCGGCGATGAACCTGACGTCGATCGCGCGCGGTTTCACCGCGCCCACCGGCAGAACCTCGCGCGCCTCGATGGTGCGCAACAACTTGACCTGGAGGGCCAGTGGCATGTCGCCAATTTCGTCCAAGAACACCGTGCCGCCGTTGGCTGCCTCCAGAAGGCCAATCCTGGCACCGGCCGCGCCGCTGAATGCCCCCTTCTCGTGGCCGAACAACTCGCTCTCAATCAAGCTCGCGGGCAAACCGGCGCAATTCAGAGCGACGAAATCACCCTTCCGGGCCGACAACCGATGAATGGCGCGGGCCAGAACGTCCTTTCCGACGCCCGTTTCACCTAAGACAAGGACGTTGATGTTGGCCCCCGCGGTACGCTTGGCGAGCGCCCGGATTCGTTCCATGCCGGCGCCGCTCAAGGACTCCGAGCCGGCCTCTGGTTCGCTCGCGGCTGCCTCGGATTTGGCCGCGCCCGACGGATGCTTGACCATGGCATTCGCCCGGGCCAGCAAGGCGTCGGCGGACCTTCCATCGCGCGGGTACCAGGCGATCCCGTGGCGTGTATCGATGCGCGAAGCCCGCAACTCGGTCGCCAGGCCCTGCGTCATTCTCAAGACATCGTCGGGTGGGATTTCGACGAACAGAATTTCGTAGTCGTGCGGCCCGTATGCCGCGAACAGGTGCGGGGATGGAATCGCCCTGACCAGCGCGGGTACGACGTTGGTCCACGGCGCCAGCCCCGTAAGGCGAACCCGCGCCAGCGCGAACTCGGAACCGGTGGCCGACGCTCTGGCGCACTCGTCTTCCAGTCGGCTTTCAAAGTACCCGTGCGACCACAGGCGGCGCAGGCCCACCGCCGGTCGATTGTGCTGCACCATCAACACGGTGCTGCCGATCGTGATGGCCTCACCCGGCAAGATCGACGCGAACTCGCCCGCGCATATCAGGCGGTCCCTGATCCTCGTCCCGTTCGCGCTCTGCAGGTCCTCGATCCGCAGCACGCATCCGCCGTCGGAGGCGGCGACGTGCAATCGGGCGTGCTCGCGCGAAGCCAGGGGATCGTCGAGCCGAATGGGGCACTTCGACGATCGGCCCACCGCGATACTGCCCGAAGCCGGTAACGGCAGGCTGGAAAAGGAATCCGGCGACATCACCAGCACGTGCAGAACGCTTGCGCCGCCCCGGGGTGCCGGCTCATCCGTCTCCATCATCGTCGTTTGCGTGACCACGAAACCCCCGTTTCCGTTGGGCCCACGATACTGGCAGGAGTGGGTCGCGGCAAGCGGGACCCGGTCCGTCAGCGATTTCGTCCGGTGGCCGTAAGAGGTTAAGAGGTTCACCGGCTTTGACAGTGGTCGATGAAACCGCCAGGCTTCCACCGAAGGTCCCGCCGGAGCCCATCTTGAAATCTTAGTTTGGAGTGAATTGGATTGACGACCCTCGGAGTCGAGAAGCCGCTTGACGGGCGGGTGGTCGCGTTGCCGGAGACGCGGGAGCTCGACCGGCTCGCGGAATTGTTGGAAGGTGAGGGCGCACGCGTCTGGCGTTGCCCGATGGTTGCGATCCTGGACGCCCCCGACCCCGCGCCGGCCGAGGCCTGGTTGCGCGTGCTGGTGAACGGCGGCATGGACGACATCATCCTGCTGACGGGCGAGGGACTGCGGCGGCTGATGACCACGGCCCGGCGGCAAGGCATCGCCGCCGACGTGGTCGCCGCGCTCGGGCGGGTTCGTAAGATTACGCGGGGGCCAAAGCCGGCGCGGGCGCTCAAGGAACTGGGATTGCCGACGGATCTTCCGGCCGCCGTGCCAACGTCGGCTGGGGTGATGGACGAGCTGCGGAAGCTAGATCTGCGGGGCCGGCGCGTGGGCGTGCAGCTGTATGGCGAGGACCCCAATCGAGCTCTCTGCGCGTTTGTCGAGGATGCGGGCGCGATCGTATTTCCCGTCGCGCCCTACGTATACGCGGCCGCCAGCGACGGGACCAAGGTGGTTGAACTGATCGCCGAGCTCGGCGCTGCGCGCGTAGACGTCATCGCGTTCACGAGCGCGGCACAGGTCGACCGATTGTTCGACGTCGCGCGCCAGCACCAACTCGAAGCACCGCTGCTTAAGGGCCTTTCACACGTGCGTGTGGCGGCCATCGGGCCGATTGCGGCCGATGCTCTGCGCCGTCGCGGAGTCGAGCCGACCATCGTTCCCCAGAAGGCGCACGTGATGAAGCGGCTGGTCGCCGAGATCGTCGCGGCGGTCTCCGCGTCGCATGAAGGCGCGTCATTGAGAGACGCGTGAGGGGGATGGAGCCGTGACGATTCGGGGAGGCCTGCTTTTCTTGGCGCTTCTCGGTTTTGCCTTGGGCTGCGCGGATGGTGGTTTGCCAACGCTGACGGATAAGGACGTCACCGGTATTCCCGCAGGGAATGCGTTGGGGACGACTTATTCCGGCATGTACTCGTTGATCACGAGCCACTTGGCCGCTTGTCGCTGTCGCGCGGCCGTCGACTGCGCCGCGCTTCAGCCGGGCGGCGGTGGAACGTTCACGGTCGTGGAGCAGGACGGGCTGTTGAGTATCGACGCCCCGCCATGCAACGGCGGCGTGAACCGGGACGGAAGTTTCCGTTGTGGGACCCGGACCGACGGTTCCACGGGGACGATCGCGTACGCGGCGGCGGAGGGCGGGTTCGGATCAACGAACGGCCGACCGTCCACTTTCCAAGCCGTTGAAAACGTGTCGACGTTCACGACCAACGGGTTGGTCACCAGTTGGACCTGCGACATTCGGTTATTCGTGACCGCCGTTTTCGTGTCCCCGTGACCGAGTAGGCGGACCTTTCCTCGGGAGACCCGACCCATGAGCGGTTCCGTGAGAGATCGGTAGTTCCACATCTAGCTGTGGATATGGGTGACGACCGCGCAGGTCCGAATCTGGCTTGCGGCTCACGCGGTCAGGGGCCGGACGGGGGCCGGCGCAGTCGGAGCAATCGCGATTCGGATGGGGGCGTCGAGCCTTCCGCCTGCGCGCGCGCGACGCGGACGGCGTCGTGTCGGGGGGAAAGCGAGCAGGTCGGATCGGTCAACGTCATATCGCCGGTCAGGTGATATGACTGGCAGCGGCAGCCCCCGAAGTCGATGCCGCGCTGGTCGCAGCCCCGACAGGGCTCCGGCATCCAGTTCTCGCCGCGAAAGCGGGCAAAGGCCGTCGAGTCCTTCCAGATGTCACCGAGCGACCGCGCCGCGACGTTGTCGAAGGTCAGGCTCGGTAGCGTGTGTGCCGCGTGGCAAGGCAACACGCGTCCGTCGGGCGCTACCACCATGTACCTTCGTCCCCAACCATCCATGCATGCGCGCGGCCGATCGGAAAAATAATCGGGCAGCACGGCCAGGATCTCCATCCGCCCGGACAGCCGCGCACGCGCCGCGGCCACGGTGGCCCGCGCCTCGGCGATCATCGTCGCGCTCGGCAGTAGGAGCGACCGATTCGCGAGCGCCCATCCCAGATACTGCACGTGGGCCAGCTCCAGACGGTTGGCCCCCAGACTTTCGGCCATCGCGATCAACGCCGGCAGGCGGGGCAGGTTCTCGCGGTGAAGAACGATATTCAGCGTCAACGGCAGGCCAAGGTCCCGTATGAAGCCTGCGACTTGCTCCTTTTCGGTCAGCGCGTCCACGCCGGCCACCCGCGCGGCGGCGTCGGTGTCCACATCTTGAAAAGAGAGCTGAACACCGTCCAAGCCCGCGTCGCGCAGGCGCGCCAGGCCATCCCTGTCGGTGGGGATCCCGCTCGTGATCAGCGTTGTATAGAGGTCGCTGGCGCGCGCCGCCCGAACGAGTTGTTCGAGATCGGGACGCAGCAGCGGCTCGCCCCCGGTCAGGGTCACTTGCATTACGCCCAGGGCTTCCGCTTCCTTGAACACTCGCGCCCAGGTGGCCGCGTCGATTTCAGCGCCCATCGCGTCGAGGTGAACCGGATTCGAGCAGTAGGCACAGCGAAGCGGGCAGCGATAGGTCAACTCCGCCACCAGCGTGTACGGGCGCGGCGTTCCGGAGGTGGAGTCGGTGGAATTGGCGGAGTCGGCGGTATCGGTGGAACTGGCAGAGTCCGCGGAGTCCGTGGAAGGGACCGCCAGATTCCCCGTCAGTGGCTCGTCCCCGACGACAATCAGTCCGCGGCGAGCCAGATCCGCAAGCACCCGCGTCACATCCTCCGCGATTTGATCGCGCGTGACATCTCGCTGCAGCTCGGCGAGTTGGTCGATGATCTGGGCGACACTTCGATCGGACGTGCAGAGCTTGACGATGGCATCGGCCGAGCCTTGCAGTTCGAAGCCCTGCTCGGGACGGAGCAACAGCTTCTTTCCGGTGATGCGATCCAGCCGCAGTCGCACACCGCGGGCCAGACGGGGCCTCGATCTGGCGTCGATCTCGATCACGTTCCGGGTTCCCTGCCCGCCGGGAATGGAGCGGACGCCGCGCTGACGCAGTCGAGCAGGTGCCACAGGATTTCCGTTTTGCGAATCAGCGCCGACACACACGCTTCCTGTTCGGCGCGCGTGCGCGCGTGGGCGAGGACGAACGCCACCGCTTCCTCGGAATCGCGGCGCGCGCGCGGCACCCGACCGCGAAAATAGGCGAGGCCCGCGGCGTCGACGAAGGGATAGTGCTGCTCCCACGCGGCGATTCGTTTGGACATGAGATCCGGCGCGAAAAATTCGGTCAGCGACGAGGCCACGGCCACGACGAGGCTGCTGTCGCGAACCAACGACACGTACGCGTCGCAGGCAAATCGCACCCCCGGCAACACCTGACCGCAGTTCGCGACCTCCGCCGCATCGAGGCCCACCGCCTCGGCCAACCGGAGCCACTCGGCCAAACCGCCATCGCCGGGAGCGCTTCCGTCGTGATCGTGGATCCGGCGCACCCACGACCGCCGAAACTCGGGATCCTCGCTCTTGGAGACGATGAGTGCATCCTTGATGGGAATACGCGTCTGGTAGTAGTAGCGGTTCAGAACCCAACGGCCAAGATCGTCGCGGGAGAGCCGCCCCTCGTGCATCGCCATGTGAAAAGGATGGTGGTCGTGATAGCGAGCGGCTCCCTCGGCGCGCAACCGTTCGACAAACGCGGCGGCGGGGAGCGGCTCGCCAGGATCACCGCCCGCGCTTGGCCAGGAAAGGGCGGTGGTCACAGCGCGATCTCCATGCCGTCAAAGGCGATCTCGATGCCCGCCACCGCCGCCTCCGCGCGCTCGGGCGCATCATCTCGCAGCAACGGGTTCGTGTTGTTGATGTGAATCAATATCCGGCGCCCAGCGGTCAACCTGGTGAGATGCGATAGGCCGCCTTCCGGGCCACCGACGGGCAGGTGGGCCATGTCCTCGGCGCGCTTAGTGCCGACCCCCGTCGTCACCAGCTCGGCGCTGGACCAGAACGTGCCATCGAAGAACACGACGTCGACCGCCGCGAGCATCCCATCCAACGTCGCGGTCCACGCCGCCGCCGCCGGGACGTAGGCAAGGGTGCGGTCCCGAGCAGAGTCTCGAATGAGCAGGCCGATGTTGTCTTCATCCGTGGCCGGCCCGCGCCCTTCCAGGTGTACGGGCCGCTTACCGGGAACGGCGAACGGCGTGATTGACAGGCGGCTGTCCTTCTCGCCCGAAATGCGGGGCAGGCCAAGCGACTGCGTGAGACCAAGTGACAGTGTTCGCCACGTGACCTGCCCATCGAAACGCTCCAGCGTTCGGTAGAGCACGTTGCCCTCGGTGAACCCGGAGCGGACCGCATCGGTCGCGTAGACGGTGATCGGATGCGACTCGCGCAGCGACAGCAGGCCAAGTCCGTGGTCCAAATCGCCGTTCGTCAACACGATGCCGGCGATCGGCGAATGGCGGGGATGCCGCGGCCACAGCGGCGGGAAGCTCTCGATTTGTTCGCGGATCTCGGGCGATGCGTTCAGCAGAAACCAGTCGTCACCATCCGCGCTAACCGCGACCGATTCCTGGCGGCGCGCCACAGCTCGCAGGGTTCCGGAACGCAAACCCTGGCAGTTGGGGCAACCACAGTTCCACTGCGGAAAACCGCCGCCCGCGGCGGACCCGAGAACTCGAATGCGCAACGGCTAGTCGCCGGGAATCAGGGGAGCTGCTCGGCGCGGGTCGGGCTGGTACGATCCGACCCGGTTTCAGCGACGGGGCCCCGCGGACCTGCCGGCTCGCCATCGCCGAAATCCGACTGATAGCCGCCGATCTCCGCGTTCATTCCGATCTCGACGAAATCTGGTCGTTCCCACTTCATGTTGGCTTCTCCTTCGGGAGGTCGATTGGGCTCGCGGACCTGGTGCCGCGTGGAGTTCCCAACTGTACCATCGGCGGGCCGCGTCGCACGGAAATTCCTCTTGCCAGTGGCCACGGCTGAAATATTCCAAAAGTGCCGCGTCGCGTCCCAGGGCGAGATTTCAACAAGAGAAGCACCGAGCGCCTGGCAGATAGCGCCGAGCTTCCGTCGGTTGCGGGGTGTGTCGCGAACCAGGATGTCGATGTCTTGGGTTAGGACCGGGGCACCCAACAGCGCGGCCCCGCCCGAACCGAGCATGATTCGCGGTCGCACAACCTCGCCGGTTCTCCGAGATCGGGCTGAGCATCGGGCAACGGTCAGGCGGCGCCCACCGCCAGGTTCATAGTCCGGCGGACCTTCCGCCCGGCTCGAACGGATAGTCGACCCGCACGTCCGTGCCGACCGAGCGCGGCTCATATTTCACGTTCGGACGCCGCAGCTCGAGAAAATAGACCGCCTGGTCCTGCGCCGGGCGCATGACCCGCCCAGCAACGAAATCGGTTTGGAAGTTGAGATAGCGGCCGATCGTGTCGGTCTGCCAAACGTTCTCGACGACCTCTTGGTGGCTCTTGAAGGCACCGATTTTGCGCGGGATCGGCGCCATCACATGAAAGAACTCGGGCTTCAATTCCCGATAACACTCTGGACAAGTTTTTCCGTAGATCGGCTGGACCCCCTCGGAACTGCCTTTTGTCGCAATCATCGCGTTGCAGAGCCCCCACATTTCGATGGGGGCCGCGTCGGTGTAGTAGGCGAGCACGCCACCATAATCCGTGACCAATCGGGCGCCTTGAGGCAACGCTTCATTCAAGAGCCTGGCCGTCGTTTTCAGCATGTCGATGTGGTCGACCTGCTCGATGGAAAACGCAATCTTCCCTCTTTGTACATCGCTGCTGAGGGCACGCGGCTCCGTCTTGGCGCCCATGAACAGTAGGACGGCGGCCGGAACGACAAGCAGCGCGCGGGATGCTGTCCTCCATCTTGTCGCGATCCATTCCGACAGATCGAGGCCCCCCCAAACGATGATGACCAAGACCAGCGGCAATATCGGCAACAGAAAACGGCCGTAAGGCATCCAATCGCCTCCCACCCGGATGACGTAGAGAATGTGTCCCAAGGCATAAAGGACGATCGGTAGCGCCCGAGCGTTCCGGCGCAACAACAGAATCGCCGCGAAAGGCAACGCCAGGAAAGATCCGTTGGCGAGGCATTCGTTGCGTAAGTACTCCCAGCCTCGGTGGGGCATGAGCTTTGGAATGAGCGCCTTCGCGTAATACGTCGTGGGAAGGAAGAGCCCGTACTTGTGCCACCGCCAAAGGAACCAGACTAGGTACACGGCGACCGCCGGCGAGGCCCACGCGACGTAATCACGCACCGTGCCCTGGCGCCTCCAAAGCCTGCGCGCGGCTTCGAAAACCAAGATGAATCCCAGCGGCAAGAAGCCGTCGATGCGCATCAACGCAACCGTCACGAATGCGGGCACCACGAATGGTCCGAACCGCGGGTCGCGACGCGACTGGACGTAGAGCATGAACGACAGCGTCAGAAGGGCGGTGTACGGCAGGGTCTCGAGTCCAATTTGATACGCGGTGATGACGTCGCCGTTGATTGCCAGCAGCGCCACCACCACCACGCACCAGGCGTTGCGGGCTCTGTGCCGGCACAAGCGAAACGTCGAGAACGCGAGGAGAAACATGAACGGCAACGCGGCGAAACGGGCGATCTCGACGGGATCGCCAGCGCCCCGCCTCACCACCAACCCAAGCGCGATGAGCAACATCCACAGGAAGTTCGAATATCCTTCGACCACGACATCGTGTCCGTAGACGGGGCCATGGCCGGAGGCGACGTTCCTGGAAAACGAATACGTGATATAGGCGTCGTCGACGGTCACCGGAACCGACAGGTGGACCTCCCAGAAGAACGCGAGAGACAACGCCGCGGTGATCGCGACGGCGATCCAATCGACGGGCTTTCCCGGTAGATCCTGGGTCATCGCGTGGTCGCCCATCTGTTGGTGCCAACCATATCGACGCCGGCCCTTCGATCGCAACGGCAAAAGCGCCTATCCGTCTGTCCTTTGGCTCGTGTGGGTGCTCGCTCGACCGTTGACCCGGGCTCGCTTGATCGGGCGTTCGCCCCGTGGCCAATACGGCCTTGCCCGGCCTATGCTGTGCAACGACGAGCGCCATGCAATCAAAACTGGACGATAGCGATCCCGCCGAGACGACCGTGTCCCCGACACCGGCCATCGACCACGTCGGCGGTCTCGAGGCGGCGGTCGTCCCTCAGCGGAGGCGTTCCTGGCCACGTCCGACCCCTGTCGCCGTCGTACTCGTGGGTCTCGTCGCTCTGGGCGCCTGGCTCCGGCTGCACGCCTTTGGTTTTCCCAGCACGCTGCAATTTGATGAGCCCATTTCGTCGAAAACGCCAGGAACTATCTTCAGCATCACGCCGACACCAACGATCACCCTCCGCTTGGGAAGCTGATCATCGCGGCGGCCATCCAGGTCTGGGGTGACAACGCGGCCTGATGGCGCCTGCCTTCGCTGATCTTCGGTGCCTTAACCGTGTTGCTCGCGGCCCTGGCTGCTCGGGCAGTGCATGTCGCTGGCGCGCGCTGACGACGCCGCGGCGATGCCACGTCCGGACCGCGCTCAGGAACCGAAAAGATCTGCCGGCTCGTTGATGTTCGCGAAGGTCGCGAGCGAGGCGTCGAGACGGCGCAGCGCCGGCTCGTCGAGCCAGACCACGCCCGCGGGCCACCGTTCCTCCCCCACCCGTTTCAGGAATGCGTGCATCGCCCTCGTTCCCGCCGCGATTTCCGCAGCGACGAGCGGCGCGAGAGTTCGGTGATAGCGGGCACATAGGAACTGTGGCTGGTCACCGATCCGCGGAACCACGGCGCAGGCATCGTCCGGAAGAGCGTCGCGCAGGTGTTCCAGAACCGGCGCTGCCAAGAAAGGCATATCGCCCGCCACGCACACGACGGAATCGAACCGCACGGGCAACCAGCCGAGTGCCGCGTCGAGGCCCGCGAGTGGGCCCAGGCCCGGCCCCACGCGATCGGCGATCACCTCCACGCCGAAGTCCTCTTCGTCGAATAGTCCGCGATTCTCCGCTGCCGCGACGATGACCACGGCGTCGAAAAGCGGACGCAGCACCGCAAGCTGTCGGTCAACGATGCGACGTCCCTCGACCACCAGGAACGGTTTGCTGACACCGCCGAGGCGCCGCCCTTGGCCCCCGGCCAGTATCGCTGCGGCCTTCGCGGTCACGAGCCACCCCTACTAACGGACGCTGCCCAGCGCCGACGTAACAATGTCCTGCGCCTCGGCCAGGATTCGCTTGAGATGCTCCGGCCCGCGAAAACTTTCCGCGTAGATTTTGTACGTATCCTCAGTGCCCGACGGGCGCGCCGCGAACCATCCATTCTCGGTCACTACCTTCAGCCCGCCGAGCGGTGCGTTGCCTTCGGGCGAGGCCGTGAGCTTTGCTCGAATGGGCTCGCCCCCGAGTTCGGACGCTGTCACGTCGGTGGGCGATAGCTTCTTCAATGCCCTCTTCTGCAAGGGCGTGGCGGGCGCGTCGATGCGCTCGTAAACCGGCTCGCCAAGCGCGGCCGTGATGTCGTGGTACGCGGCGCCGGGATCCTTGCCGAGGCGGGCCGTGATCTCCGCGGCCAGCAGGTTCAAAAGCAGCCCATCCTTGTCCGTGGTCCACACGCCGCCGTTCAGGCGAAGGAACGAACCGCCGGCGCTTTCCTCGCCGCCAAATCCATAACCACCGTCGAGCAAGCCGCCGACGAAGTGCTTGAATCCGACCGGCACCTCGGCCAACCGGCGTCCGAGGCGCGCCGTCACGCGATCGATGAGGCTGCTCGACACCATCGTCTTTCCGACGGCCGCGCTCGCCGGCCAGCCGGGGCGGTGACAAAACAGATAGTCGATCGCGACACAAAGATAGTGGTTCGGATTCAGAAGGCCCGTCGATGGCGTCACGATGCCGTGCCGATCGGCATCGGCGTCGTTGGCAAATGCGATCGAGAACCGGTCCTTGAGATGGATAAGGCCAGCCATCGCGTACGGCGACGAACAGTCCATGCGAATCTTGCCGTCCCTATCCACGCACATGAAGCCGAACGTCGGATCGACGACGTCGTTCACGACCTGCAAGTCCAATCGGTATCGCTCGGCGATGGGAGCCCAGTACCCGACGCCAGCTCCCCCCAGCGGATCGACGCCAATCCGCAAGCCGGCGCCCCGGATGGCGTCCATGTCGATAGCGGCGCCCAGGTCGTCGACATACGGCGTGATGAAGTCGTGCTTGCGAACGCACCCGGCCATCCGCGCGCGCGCCAAGGGAATGCGACGCACGTCGCGGTTTTGTCCGAGCATCAATTCGTTGGCTGTCCGTTCAATCCAGGCCGTCACGTCGGTATCGGCGGGACCGCCGTTCGGTGGGTTGTATTTGAAACCACCGTCCGCGGGCGGATTGTGCGACGGGGTGATGACGATTCCGTCCGCCTGACCACTCGTCCGACCGTTCGTGTCTCCGTCCGCCCGTAAATTGGCCTGACCATCTGCCCGTTTGTCATCGCCGCGCGCGAGCGCGCCGTTGTGCCTCAAGATGGCGTGCGAGATCGCGGGCGTGGGTGTGTACCCGGGCTCGCCGCCCTTGCCGCTGGCGTCGATTCTGGTTTCCACATCGTTGGCGGCCAAGACTTCCAGCGCCGTCGACAGCGCCGGCTCCGACAAGGCATGTGGGTCCTTGCCCAAGAACAGCGGCCCGCCGATCCCTGCTTGGCGACGGTACAGCACAATCGCTTGCGTGACGGCCAGAATGTGCGCTTCGTTGAACGCGTTGTTCAACGAGGATCCACGGTGTCCCGAGGTCCCGAACGCGACGCGCTCCGCCGCGATGCGCGGGTCGGGCTCGTTCGTGTAGTAGGCACTGACCAGCCTCGGCACGTCGACCAGGATGGATCGCGGGGCTGGTTTTCCCGCGAGTGGGTGAGTGGGCAAGGCAGACAATGGACTATGACCTCCGACCGAAATGGCCCCGCGAGCGTATCACCGCCGGACCCGGTTGAGGTGCCCGTATCGCCTGTGCGGGGCTACGGGCTTGCCGTCAAAGGGGGATGCGCGGGACGGTTGGCCAACTCTCGCCACAGGGGCCCGTGGCGACCGAGGGATGCGCGTAGATTTCAAGGGCGGGGTTCGATCCGGCATGGCCGCCGCCCATCTGGTCGGCGCGCAGGGCGGACGTCCCCGGCTCGGCGATCAACAACAACACGGATGTGTGACCGTTGGGCCCTGGTACCGCCGCTGCGGCAAATAACAAAGTCCGCTCCGCCGTGACCATCGCCGGGGACCGAAATCGCTGGATATCGATGCAGTCCGTGGCGAACGACCACAGATGCCGCCCCAGCTCCGTGACACCGTTCTGGGCGGCCAGGTTCGCCGCGGTCTTGAGTGATTGGTCGCCGCGCGCGACGGCCGTGGCTGCGCGCAAGGCCGTCGGCCCGAGATCCGGGACCCAGTCGCCAGGCGGCAATCCCCTGGCGGCGCGCTCGGTCGTGATCCGGTCGACAATTGCGCGCGTCGGGCGATCGAGTGCGACGGCCGGCGTCTTCGTGTCAAAGCGACCGCCGATGCAACCAGCGGCGGTGGCACCCGCGGCCAAGATTAGGATTTGTGGATGTTTGTTCAAGGGCTGGCCCGGCAAGCGTGTTTCAGTGGGTGTTTCGGTTCAAGAGGCGCTCGACGCCCCTGCGTGACAGGGCAAGGGCGAGGATGGCGAGCGCGACAGCGGATTGCGTCGCGCCGACCGGCAACTCGGCGCGGAACGACACGGCGTAGCCCGCCGACCCCGCTACGGCGCCGATCGCCGTCGCCATGCCGAACGCGATCGTCAGATTACTGGTCGAGGCCAGGGCGGCCATCGCCGGCAAAACGCTGAATGCGAAGACCGGCAAGGCGCCGAGCGCCCGTGTACACAGCGCCACGGCGATCCCGACTGCCAAGAAGACGAAGAGATTCAAGCTGCGGGCCGGCAGGCCCTGCACGCGCGCACCGATCGGATCGAACGCAACGAAGATCAAGGGCCGCCACAGCGCGATGTGAATTCCGAGCACCACGACCGTCGCGAGCGCGACCAGGACCAGGTCAGAGCGTTCGACGACCACCGCGCTGCCGAACAATATCGCCGCCAGATCGTGGGATTCTTGCGTTATCCGATCGCCGATGATCACCGCGCCAGCGGCGCCCGCCAAAAACACGACGCCGAGGACGCTCTCGCGGGTCAGGTGCAACTTCACGGGATTGGCGACGAAGGCGAGAGTCGCCAGCAGCGACGCGCAGAGCGCCCACAATACGGGTTCGAACAAGAAGGGGACGATATGGGCGCTTGGGTCGGCGGCGTGTCGGGCCGCGTGTCCCACCGGATCGATCGCCGCCGGGACCCAGAACGATAGCGCCACGCCCAGCGCCGCCGCTTGCGCGATCGCGGATGATGCGAAAACCATGCGCCGCAACACGATCTGGACGCCCAGGAAACCCAAGAGGGCGCCGGCCAGGGCCCCGGTCGCGACGGCGTCTCGAAAGATCGACCAGTTAGCGAAGAATTCGGCGAACGTCGGTGCGTTGTTCATCAGATTCTCTTGTGCCCGGCGGTGACCGGTCCGTATAGCCGTTGCAATGCGAGCGACTTCACGATTTCGGGCGGAGGCGCCGCGAGAGCGACGCCGTGGTCGCGATCCAGGAACAGCACTTGATCCGCGCGTTCCAGGCCATCTTCGACCATGTGAGTGATCATCACGACGGTGGCGCCCCGACTCTCCGCGAGCGCGCTAACCAACTCCAGGACCTCACGTTCGGACGCGACATCCAATGCGGCCGTCGGTTCGTCAAGGACGTATAAGTTTGCCCGTGCCGCCAGCGCCCGGGCCAGCAGGACTCTTTGTCGTTGCCCGCCCGAGAGATCGCGCAGCAGTTTGCCCCGCAGATCGGCCGCTCGGACGTCCTTCAGGGCCTCGCCGGCCGCTTCGATCTCGCCTCGATGCGCGGGTCCCAGCAGCCGGCCGCGTTCGAGCACGCCCATCAATACGAATTCCAGCACGCGCACGGGAAAGATCGGATCCAGTGTCGCTTGCTGGGGCACGTAGCAAGGGCGCAAATCCGGCGCGCGTTCCACGGTTCCGCGAACGGGTCGGTCAAGGCCCAGGAGGGTTCGCACGAAGGTGGACTTGCCAGCCCCGTTGGGGCCGAGGACGGCCCAGAACGCCCGCCGCCCGATCTCGATGTCGATGGCCGGCAGGATCGCCTGACCGTCGTATCCAACCTCCATGCCACGCGTCACCACCAGGGGGCTTTGATTGTGAACGGCCGACTCGGCCTTGTCGGTCACGCCAGTCACGGACGAAATGAACATAGGCTTGACGCCACCCGTCCCGCAATAGGTCACGCCGCGGCAGCCTCGCCGCCACGACAAACGGTTCGCGAATCTCGACCGGTGACTTAAACTGATACTCATATGGCGACGCGTACGCGGACGCCGCGAACACCGCCATCGCGCGCGCGAGGTGGCAACGCGGACCCGAGGTCCTCTGGAACCGGTGGACACGGTCGTGGGCAAGGGAGCGCGTGGCGTGTGTTGCGGGTGCTGATCGGTCTGGCGATCCTCGGGGCATTGGCCGCGGGCGTGGGGTTGGTGGGGCTGTTCGTGTACTTCGGCAACGATCCCGGCTTGCCCACGGTCGAGAAACTGAAGGACTACCGACCAAAGCAGGTCAGTCGCGTGCTTGACCGCAACGGCGTCGTGATTGGTGAGCTCGGCGGCGAGAAACGCACGTTCGTTCCCTTCGACCAAATTCCGAAAGGCATGGTGAACGCCGTGGTGGCCGCCGAGGATGCCGACTACTGGAACCACGCGGGGCTCGACTACCGTGGCATGCTGCGCGCATTCATTGAAAATGTGTTGCGCGGGCGCACCGCCCAGGGCGGCTCCACAATCACGCAACAGGTCGTGAAGACGTTTCTGCTGTCTCCGGAACGCACGCTTCGACGCAAGGTGCAGGAGATCATCCTGGCGCGGCAGCTCTCCGAAAAACTATCCAAGCAGCAGATCTTGGAGCTGTATCTCAATCAAATCTACTACGGGCACGGACGCTACGGTTGCGAGGAAGCGTCGCGATTTTTCTTCGGCAAGTCGGTGCGCGACATCAACGTGGCCGAATCGGCGTTGTTGGCCGGCCTGCCGCAAAGCCCCGAACGCCTGTCGCCGCGCAAGCATCCCGAGGCCGCCAAGAACCGGCAGCGATACGTCCTCGGGCAGATGACCGAGCGGGGATACCTGGATCGCGCGACGGCCGAGCGGTTGGCGGCCGAGCCGATTCGCATCGCCCGTGATACCGGGCCGTCGTCCGAGCTGGCCGCCGAGGCCATTGATTCCGTGTATCGCTTGCTGGCGGACCGATTTCCCGGCACGCCCGCGGTCCAGTTGGGTCTGGTCATTCAAACCACGATTGACGCCAAACTGCAGACGCTGGCACGTCAGGCCTTGGAGCGCGGGCTCGAGGATTTGGACGTCCGCCAGGGATACCGCGGACCGGTGGGGCATGTGTCGGGAAAGGCTCTGGCCAAGCACGCCGCCACCGTGGCGGCCCTGCGCACCGGGAAGAATCCGCCCCAGATCTACGAAGGCATCGTGTCCGAAATCGAAAAAGACGCCGCGGACTCTCGGGGTGGGCGGCTTTTGATCGATCTCGGAGGGCAGACCGGCGTCGTCGATCTCGCGCAGGAGCCCCGCTACGCGCGCGGGCCCAGGCCATTGACCGAGCGCCTGGTTCCGGGCGATCTCGTGCGGGTGCGTTTCGCGCCCGAGCGAGCGCACGTCGAGACAAAACCACCCGAGAAGATCGCCGGCGCCATCGCTAACAAGGGTGAGCCGCAGGCGCGGCTCTTGTCGCTGGCTTTGGAGATGGGCCCGCAAGCGGCGATGGTGGTCATGAATCCGATCACGCGACAGATTCTGGCGCTGGTCGGAGGATACGAATTTCGCCCCGGTGGATTCGACCGATCGCAGCGCGCGGCGCGCCTGCCGGGATCGGCGTTCAAGCCGATCGTTTACGCGGCCGCGATCGAATCGCGCAAGTTCACAGCCGCGTCGATCTTGAACGACGCGCCCGACGTCTACGATCGGTGGAAGCCGCAGAACTACGAGAAGGAGGAATTTCGCGGTCCCGTGCGTCTGCGGACCGCGCTGGCGCATTCGATCAACACGGTTGCCATCAAATTGCTGGAGCAGGTGGGCATACCGGCGGTCAAGGATCTCGCCGGTCGGGTTGGAATCACTTCCCCGATTGCGGACGACGTCGGGCTGGCTCTGGCGTTGGGGGCGACCACGGTGCATCCCCTGGAACTGGCGAATGCCTACGCGACGTTCGCCGCCGGGGGATTTCGTGCTGAGCCGCAACTGGTGACGCGCCTTGGGGATCAAACGATCGATGTTTCCCCGGCCGTCGCGGGCTTGCAGCCGGACGTTGCCTACATCATCGTGTCGATGATGCGCGCCGTGATTCAGGAAGGCACGGCCACGTCGGTGGCCGGGCGCCTGCGACGGCCGGCCGCCGGCAAGACCGGCACGTCAAACGGACTGCGTGACGCCTGGTTTGTCGGCTTCACACCCGACTTGCTGGCGGCGGTCTGGGTGGGCTTCGACGATCAGAGAAAGCTGGGCCACGGCGAGGCGGGCGCCAAGACCGCCCTGCCCATCTGGACCGATTTCATGACCAAGGCGCTGGTTGGACAGCCCATTCGGGATTTTTCCCAACCCCCGGGCGTAGTCGTCCAGCGCATTGACAGGGCGACGGGGCTGTTGCCTCCACCGGGTAAGGAGATCGGTGCCGACACATTCGACGAAGTGTTTCTGGAGGGAACCGCTCCCACCGAGACCGCGCCGGCATCGGGGCAGGAAAAGAGCGCGGACGAGTTGCTGCTCGAACAATAGTGCGGTGGGCGAATCGGCCCCCCGTTGCGCCGCGCGGAGGCAACAATTCCCACACTGGGCGTGCTTGGCGCTACTTGATCGGCGTGGCCCGAAGCGAGGCCTTGCCGTCCTTCACGTAGACGGAGAAACGCACGGTGCGGCACACGTGCTTCGCCATCAGGGCCGCCTTGTTCTCTGTCAGACGCTGGTGGAATTTTTCCAGCGTCAGACCGGCGGCGGACTCGCCACACTGCTGCTTGGCGGCCAAGAACTGCAAGTATATTTCTTGAACGTGCCGGTCTTCATCGTCCGGATCGTCCCCGGACGCGGGTGCGACGGGGCCGGCGCCGAAGATCGCCGCGGGGGCCGGGGGGATCGACGGCGGCTTCGGTACGGTACGCACCGGAGACGGAAAAGCGGGCGCAGCGAACCCAGCCGCCGGGGGCGGGAAAAACGCGGGTAGAGGAGGGGGCGCGAAGCCCGAAGTGCCCGCTGGCCCAGCGAAGCCCACCTGGGCGGGTGCGGCCTGGAAGCCACTCGCCGGCGCCGGCGCTGCGACTTGAGGAGGCGGCGCTGCGAACATGCTGCCCGCCGCAGGGGCATCGCCCGGCACGGTGTGCGACGTTCCCGTGGAAACCGCGCCCGACAGGGATCCCGTGGAGTGGTGTTCGATGGCCGCGTTGATGTCCCGCGCGATACCGCCGAAGCCTCCGCCGAAACGGGCGTCGTTCAGTCTCACGGCTTCACCGCGCGCCAGGGTCCGCAATTCCGCTCGCATCCGGGCGATGGGTGCGTCCACCTCCAGGCGCTGCAACAGCAGGCCAATCGCGATCGCCGCCAAGATGGAAACGACCAAGGAAACCCACGGGAAGCTGTCCCACTTGAGATCACGCGCCGAGGTGTTGGCCAACAGCGACGTCAAATCCGCGCGGGCGGGTTTCCTACCGATGAGCGTGTAGTAACCCTGTTGTTGCGACGCCTGACCGGGGAACGCCGCCGCGACCGCCAGGTACGTGTTCGGGCCGACATCAAAGGGAATGGCCAGAGTGCGCTTGACGTCGGCGATCTCGGCTTTGTGTCCATCGACCAGCTGGGGCAGGGCACCGAGCGCGGTCGGATCGATGGTCGCCGCGACAACCTTGCCACGCAGCAACAAAGCGACGTCCATATCAAGATTCCGCTTCAACCGTTCGACAAACTGCGGACCGGTCTCGGCACCGATGACCAACGCGCCGACGATGCGGTCGCGGTTCTTCGACAACACCGGCCCCCCGGCTACGCGCAACAGATGACCGCCCGCGCCCCAGACATCGTCCGACAGGTATCCGCGCAGCGCATCCGCGACCACCTCGGCGCCGCCGATGTTCTCGCCGTAATCCTTCTCATCGTCGCCCACCCGAGCGACTACGCGACCGTTGGCGTCGATGGCCGCGATGGTGGCGATGCCGGCCGTCGCCAGGTCGGGCAGCAGCGAGCGGATGCGGCTTTGAACCGTCTTGTGCTGCACGCCGATTTCGCCGCTGCCGTGGGACGCGCTATCGAGCGCCTCCGACAGGATCGCATCGCGCCCCAGCTTGGCCGCGCGATCGATCCACTTGTGAGCGTCGACCTTCAGCAGTTGCTCGGCCGCGTACTGAGCGCGATCCAAGCGCTGCCCTTCCAACTCCTCGAGCTTTTGGGCCATGGGCCGCGGTGCGGTCAGCGCAATCGACAGCGCAACCCCCGCGGCGACAGCGACCAAGATGAACCAGATCTTCGACAGAAACATTTCTATTCCGATGATCCTTTGGACTCGGATTCCTTACCCTCGGGACTGGAAGGATCGGAATCCCTGGCGTCGGGGTCTTTGGGTTCGGGTTCTTTACCAGTCTTCGACACCGGCACCCGAACCGTCACTTCCTGTTTGCCGGTCGTGTCGATCGATTCGTCGTGGACCCAGCGGCCCGTCGACCAGACCCTCAACGTCGCCTTGCCATCGGGAACATTTCCCGGAATCTGGAACGCGCCCTTGTCGTCGACCAGCGCGAAAAACGGCGAGTCCACCACAATCACGGAGATGGCGAGATGGGGATACTCGGAGCACCGCACCAGATAGCCACCCGGCGCTCCGAACTTCTGATGGCGGAACGTGCCCGGATTCAATCGCTCGTTGGGCATCATCGACACGTCGGCTGGCGTGGACAATTCGTGCGTTGTCTTGCCGACGTTCTTGAATTCGACGACGGAGCCTGGCCCCACCACCACGACGCGGGGTTGCGCGTCCAGGCCGGCGATCTCCACCGTCACTGTCTTGGGAGGCGGCGCGTGCACACCACTAATGCCGTCGAGGACAACGACGGTTCCGACTTTGCCGGAGGCCGGCCGCACGGGAACGTTGCCATTTTCGAGTCTCCAGTATCCCTGGTACAAGCGCGGCAGGCGCGCCCCGTCGGGCAGACGTACGGTACCCCTCAGGCTGCCGGCCCATGCAGGACCGGGCGCCAAACCGACCAAAGCGACGAAAACGGCTGGGACCAACGTCCGGACGAGGATGGGCGTCTTCATCGGGGGACAGGCACGGTAACGTGACCATTCGGACCCTGTCAAACCCGAGAAACGCGCAGAAAGTGCATGCGAATCGCCCTGATCAGAGCTGCTGTCAGGATGAGGACGGGGCGTGTGCGTTTGCCGGTTCGAGCGTCTATGCTGCACCGCCAATCGACCAGCATGACCACCACCCCCTCGAAACACCTCGACACGTTCGTGAACCCCAAGCCGGGGCGCGACTACGTAATTCGGTTTGCGTGTCCCGAATTCACATGTCTTTGTCCCAAGACGGGCCAGCCCGACTTCGCGACGATTCACGTCGAGTATGTGCCCGATCGGCTTTGCGTCGAGCTGAAGTCGTGGAAGCTGTACCTGTGGTCGTATCGCGACCAGGGCGCTTTTCACGAAGCGGTAACGAACCAGATTCTGGACGATCTGGTGGCCACGGTCGCGCCGCGCCGCATGCGCGTGGAAGCGGTCTTCAACGTGCGCGGCGGGATCACCACGACGGTCGTGGCCGAGCACGGCGCCAGTGTTGCCGCTCGGGCCGTGGCCGAGCATGTCGCCAGTGTCTTCGCAGGGGCCGTGGCCGAGCCCAAGTAGCTGTCGCGGGCGGCGACCGGGCCATCTTCGCCCTTCGCCACCAGGCATCCTGCAGCAAGCGCCGCGATCGCCGCCACCGCCACGACTATTTTTTCTTCGCGCCCTTCTTCTTGCCGGCGGGCTTGGCCCCTTTTTTCTTTCCCTTGGCGGGCTGCGCGTCGTTGTCGCCCGCGGCCGCGGCGTCCGTCGGAGAGGCCTCCGCCGCGGGGATCGCATCCGCCTGATCCTTGTTCTGAATGACCGCCAGGGCGACACGGGTCTCGCCCAGCAAATCGCGGGCTCCTGGGATTCGCGTCGCTTTTTCGTCGCGCTCGATCTGTTTTTCCAGTTTGTCGATGCATTCCTTGCACGACTTCGAACCGAGGCGCGTCATCGCGTACAGGATGGCCTGATGGACCGGAAAGCGATCGGGGCCGATGGACGCGAGCGGCTTCATGGCCGCAATCAGCAGAGGTATCCCCTTGGCGGCGTCTCCCGAAAACGCGATGGCGAAGGCCGCCTTCTCGGCGCGTGTCCACGAAGGATCGGACAGTTTCCGTCCGTAGCAACTTACATCCTTTCCGCACTCCTTGGCGACCGCCATGCGATCCAGCGCCTCGGCGAACTTGCCCACGGCCTCGGTTTCCTTAGCGGCCAGGGCCTTGAACGCATCGTATTGATCGGCTCCCGCGATGCGGCCAAAATCGATGGCCGCACTGGCCCTCAGGTTCGATCCCTTCTGTCCATCGATGGTGACGTACCCGCTCTTTGCCAGCTCGAACAGGGTAGGGACGGCGCGGCTGTCACCCGCCAGATAGAGGCCATCGGCGGCAGCGTTTCGTTCCAGAAAATCCGACTTGCTGTCCTTCGCCTTCGCGATCAGCGTTTCGACGCCCGCGGGATCCGCGATAAAGCCGAGGGCGATGAGCATCGCCATGTGTTCATCGCCTCGTTGTTTTTCCTTCAGCTTCGCTTGCAGCGCCGGCACGGCCTTGCGCGCCCGCAGATCGCCGAGCAAAATGGCCGCCTTCTTGGGCACGACGCCCGGGGTGCCAACCGGCGCCGGCTCCTCGAACTTCAGTTGCTTGGCCATCGCCTGAATGTCGGCATTCTTCTCGTTCAGAAGGTCGATCAGGGGATCGACGGCGGGAGCGCCCAGGCGCACCAGCGCCAGACGACATTCGTGAAAGATGTTCGCGCCCCGGCCGGTCATGAACAGACCCTTGATGAGGGCCGGGATCGCGGCGGGATCGCGCATCTCGGCCAGTCCCAACGCCGCCTTCTGATTCAGAGCGAAATCTTGCTCGTCCGCCGACGTTCCCAAGACCTTCGTCAACGTTGGCGTGGCCCTCTTGTCGCCGATGCGCACCAAGGCGCGCATGGCCGCCAGCTTGGCGTTGTTCGCGCGTGACTTGACGGGCAGCGGTTTCTCGGCCGCCTTGATAAGCGCGTCGACCGCGTCGGTGGCTTTCATGTCACCCAGCGCGCCCGCCGCGACCGTGGCACGATCGAAATCGTCGTCGCTGTAGTCGAGCGCTTCGATCAAGATGGGCTTGGCGCGATCGTCCTTGTATCGCGCCAGGGCCTCCAGGTGTTCCTGCCGGTGGGTGTCTTTGTACAACTCGATCAACGCCGGGACGGCGGGTCGCGCCTTTTCCACGTCCATGTTGGCCAGATGGTCGAGGGCCTCCTTTTGCGTGCGAAGATTCGGCAGTTGCTTGGCCCAGGTCATGGGATCGTCGGGATCACCAGAACAGCCGGAGAGAACCAGGGCGGTCGGAAGCACGAGGAGGCCGACGACGACAGTGGTGGAAACGAACTGGCGAACGAACGGGCAAGTGAACGGGCGAGTCAACGGGAAGGTGCGCATCGAGGATCCTCCGTCGCGGCGGGAAATCCACCACGGTAAACGCGAGCGTAGCTAATCACCGCCGGATCCAAAAAGCCAGCGTCGGGGCGGAGGCGATTCCTCGACCGTTTTCAGCGCGGGCCGGAGCGACTTGGGTTGGGGCCGCGCGGATTCCTGGGCGGTTTTCAAGCAGCGGTTCGTGGCTCCGCGCCAGCCCGGCGGGCGGCGGCCGCGAGAACATCGAACGGTTGGCAGCCAATTACCCTCTCGTGACCGAGCACGAAGGTCGGAATGCCCGTTATGCCTTGGCGTCTCGCATCGGCCTGTTTTTCATCGACCCGGTCGAGGTAGAGCGGATCGTCGACGGATTCCACGGCGGCCTCGGCGTCGAGTCCCGCCCGTATCGCCAGTTCCCGAAGATCGGCGATGGCTTCCAGATCCTTGCCCCGGCGCCAGTGGTTCTCGAAGGCCGCGGCCCGAAATGCCTCGAGGTGGCCGCTGTCGCGCGCGTACTCAGCCATCGCCAGCGCTCTCCGGCTGTTTTGGATGCGGTCCGGCGGGTTGAAATCGGTCACACCGAAGCGCGCGGCGAATCTCCGCGTTTGATCGTGCATCCGCCCCAAATCGACGCCAGGAAACAGCGTCGAAAGCGGCACTCCCCCGCGCGGGGTG
>JADGRC010000318.1 GCA_017881245.1 Pseudomonadota bacterium | reverse complement strand
TCGCGCATCCTTGGGCCACCCGCGCGTCGTTTGATTCTCGGCAATCGCTCGGCCGGGCCTCCCGCCTGGGCGGACGCGTGGCGTTTCAGGGCAGAAGCTTGGCCAGGATACCGTCCAGCTGGTCGAGGGAGCCGTAGTGGATCTCGATGTGTCCGCGATCCTTCCCGGCCTCGACGACACGCACGCGGGTACCCAAGGAACGGGACAAACGCGTTCCGAGATCGCGCCCGGATGCCGTGGACGTCGGCGGATCCGCCGGCGGTGCAGGGGCCGAGGTTCCGTCTTTCTCGGCGCGGGCGGCGCGCACCAGGGCCTCGACCTGACGCACCGACATCTCGCCCGCGGCCACCTTGCGTCCCAACCGCTCCATGCGATCGGCGACGTCGCCGGGGGCGATTCCCAAAATCGGCTGATCTCCGCCGGCCGCACCCCGAGTATCGGCCAGCGCTTCGAGACCGAGGATCGCCCGCGCGTGTCCCATGGAAAGCCGCCCCACGATGAGCAGTCCGCGCACGCCCGGCGGCAGTTTCAACAAGCGCAAGGCGTTCGTGATCGTCGTTCGATCCTTGCCCAGGCGTGTGGCCAGGGATTCCTGCGAATATCCGAACTCGCGAATCAGCCGATCAAAGCCCTCGGCCTCTTCGATCGGATTCAAATCCTCGCGCTGCAGGTTCTCGACCATCGCCAGCTCGAAAGCCCGCGCCTGCGCGATTTCACGGACCACGACTGGCACGGTGTGTAACCCGGCTCGCTGGGCGGCCCGCCAACGTCGCTCACCCGCGATGATCTCGTAACCCCCTACTTCTCGGATGCGAACCACCAGCGGCTGAATCAGTCCTTGGCTACGAATTGAGGACGCGAGCTCGTCCAAGCGCGTGTCGTCGAAATTCTTCCGGGGCTGAGACGCCGCCGGATGAATTTCCTCCACGCCTACCATCCGCAGGCCTTCGCGCGCGTCCCGGAAGCTCCGACTCGCGCCCGCTCGGTCGCCAATCGCTGCCGCCGCCGTTCCCGCCGCGAACGGCGGATTGTTTGGTCCGGAGCCGCTCGTCGTCAGCGCCGGCGTGATCGATCCGGGAGCATCAGGAATGGCCGCTGGGGCAGCCGCCGCAGGGATCAACGCCGCCAATCCCCGACCGAGCGCGCGCCGCTTGGTCGTCATGTCCGGGGCACCTCGGCCGGCGTGGCATCGGGGCCCGTGCTCGCCGCGCGGATGGCTTCGCGCGCCAGAAACTCGCGCGCGAGCTCCAGGTAGCTGCGTGCCCCTTTCGAGCTGACGTCGTAGAGTAACGCCGGCTTTCCAAAGGATGGTGCCTCGGACAGACGCACATTGCGCGGAATGGTCGTGGTGTACACCTTGCCCTCGAAGTGCGTGCGGACTTCGCTCGCGACTTGTTCGGTCAGATTCTGCCGGTTGTCCACCATGCACAAAACGATACCGTCGATATCAAGGCCGGGGTTCAGGGAGCGCCCAACCAAATCGACAGTCGACCGCAAGTCCGACAGTCCTTCGAGCGCGTAGTATTCGCACTGCAGCGGGACCAACACACCGTCGGCGGCGCACAGCGCATTCAACGTCAACAAGCCCAGGGACGGCGGCGTGTCGATCAAGATGAAATCATAGCGGTCGCGGATCAAGGCGAGCGGGTTACGCAACCGCATCTCACGTTCCTCGAAGGGGACGAGCTCGATCTCTCCCCCAGCCAAGTCCGAATTGGCCGGCACCAGATCGAGATGCGGCAGCTCGGTCTTTCGAATCACCGAATCGATCGACTGCTCGCCGATCAACACGTCGTAGATGCTGGCCTCCCGGGCGCCGCCACGGGGGAACCCCAGCCCGGAGCTGGCGTTACCTTGCGGATCGATGTCGATAACCAGCACGCGCTTTTCGGCCGTGGCCAGGGACGCCGCAAGGTTCACGGCGGTGGTGGTTTTCCCCACGCCACCCTTTTGGTTCGCGACCGCTATGACCCTGCCCATTGTCGGGGCGGGAATCTACCTACCAGCCGCCGCGGAAACGGAGTTTTAAGAAAAAAAATTGCGTGCGGTGAGAGATCGAACTACTAATCCTTACATGTAGGTGTTCTGGTTCTTTCCACCCGCTAGAGCAAAACCCAGGAGGCATCGTCATGCGCAATCACCGCGACCAGCCAATCTACCGTACATTTGAGGAGTTCGAACGCGAGGAGCTACGCCGGGCCGACGCCGTTGCCAGTACAATTAATGGATTGTTCGATGATCTGTTGGACGACGAGCTGGACCTGAGCGGTGGCGGTCCGCGTGGGGCGCTATCCGACTACGGCGACGACGAGGAGTGACCCTCGCTGCCGGGCGATCCGTAGGGGCCTTCGGCCTATCCATTGCCGCCGGGTGGGCCGGCCGCGTCAGCCGTTCCGGGTTTGCCCAACGCCCCATTCCCGGTTTGTGGGCAGGTAAGGAATATAGTAAGAATACCTCCATGAAGGTAGCCAAGGTGACTTCCAAGGGGCAGATCACGATTCCGCAGGAGGCCCGTCAGGCGCTGGGGATCAGCGATCGCAGTTATCTGGAGGTTTCGGTCTCGGGCGACGAAATTCGGCTGCGCAAAATAGTACGGGTGCGGCCCTTAAGCGACGACGATCCGATCTGGCAGTTGGTGGGCGCGGCTTCCGGCGGCGCGCCGGACACTTCGGAGAACCACGACCGGTATCTGGCCGAGGGTGAGATGGATCGGTGGCGCGAGTCTTCGTAGACACGAGCGCGATCTACGCCCTCATCGATCGTTCCGACGCCAACCATGTCGGGGCCGCCGCCGCGTTCGATCGCTTACGCAGACTTCGCGCGGAGCCCGTCATTTCGAACTTCATCGTGGGTGAGGGACATGCGTTGCTCCTCAGCAGACTGGGACCGGATGTCGCACGCAAATGGCTCGCGCGGATCGTCTGGCACATCGAGCGCGTGACGGTGGAGGATGAAGCAGCCGCGATCGAGATCATCTGTTCCCACGCGGACAAGACCTATTCCTATACCGATGCCACCAGCTTCGCGGTCATGAAGCGCCTTCACATCGGGCGCGTCCTGGCCTTCGATCGTCATTTCAAGCAATTCGGATTCGAACTCGTTTAGGGGCTGCCGCAAATAGATAGTTGACTTGTCAGCGTTCCGGATCGAAGAACCGCGATCAGGGTGCGCCCTCGCCGCTGGGAGTGTAAACGCAGAGGACCCACGAACGGTTACCGATGAACCAGCGACGGCCCCGGATCCGGGTTCAGATGTCCGCGAGAGCGACGTGTCCCGCGAAGGGCCCGTCGGGCGCCTGTGTCCCATCACCGCGTTCGATGGACAGCCCCAAACGGGCGGCTGGGTCCCGCGACATCATCTTTTGATGTCGCCAGACGTTTGGGTAGAGGGCGGCCATATCCACTATCTTGTTCGCCCAGCGGTCCATCGCATGCAGGTAGGCGTCCAGGACCGAGATCCGATCGGATTGAACGAATTCCCTTCCCGCGAGATGCGCGTCGACGAAGGCGAGTTGCCCTCGAATGGCATCGACCGCGGCTGCGCGAATGGCCGGGTGGTGTGATTCATCCTTCGAATAGCGCTGCGGCGTGAAATAGGGCCAGAACGGGGGATGGAACCCACTCCCCAGATACGCGAGCCACTGGTTCGCGACGTCCCGTTCGGTGGTGCCATTCGGGGGCAACAAGTGGGCGGCGGGCTTTCGATCGGCGATGTGCGCCAGGATGGCGTCGGTCTCGAGCAGGGGCCGGTCATCGACCCGCAGTGCCGGAACCTGACCGCGCGGATTGATGCGCAGATACGAATCGGTCCGGCGCACGTCTTTGTCGACCCGGCACAGCCGATAAGGGTCACCCTGCCAGTGCAGGGCGATCATGCACGCCAGCGAACAGGAGCCGGGCGTATAAAACAGGACGGTATCCATGGGCAGGCTCACTCGGTCGTGAATCCAACTTTCGCGTGAGTGCCGTCGCAGTACGGCTTGTTCGAGGACTGCCCGCAGCGACAAAATGCCGTCTTGGTCAACCTGTTGATCGTACGTCCCGTCCCGCTCACGACCTCGAGGTTTCCTTCGATCAGCAGCGGACCGTTTTTTCGCGGGGTCACCTTGACCGCGCCGTCGCGCGCCGGCAGAGGCTGGGATTCCTGCGTGGCAGGCTCGCCGGTGGCGGCAAAGGCCACGGAGGCATGACTTCCGTCGCAGAATGGTTTGTCCTTCGAGGCCCCGCACCGGCACAACGTCGCCCGGAAGGAGCTGGGGCTGCCGTCGATGATCAGCGCACCGTGAAAAGCGATGGGCCCGTTTTCGCGAACGCGGACCAGATTCACGATGGGCGGCCGTTCCTGGGGTCCCCCGTCCAGCCGCTCGTACTGTATCGCGCCGGAAGGACACGCGAGCGCGAGTGCCGCTACTTCGTCGGGGGTCGCGGCATCTGGATGAATCCATTCACCCTGGACGTTCGGAACGAAGACGTCCGGCCGAGATAGCACGCACATCCGCGAGTGAATGCACTTGCGGGCCTCGAATCGAATCACCACGTCTTTTCCACGAACGACCTCGGGCTGGCTCATCGGATCACCTCGAGCGGGGTATATGACGCACGTTTACCGCGCACACCAGGACGATGCGTTGCCTGCTGGTCGGGCACACCCATGGTCCTGACGGATGCGATGAACGCGGGGCTTTTGTTGCTCGCCCGAGATCGCGCTGGCGGAGGCGCCCTAGAACCTTTGCGTCGGGACGTCGGGGCGCGGGCGCCGTAGGATCTGGCCACCCACCCCCCAGATCAGCCGAACCTCGTCTCCGTTGGCCTGGCCTTCGTAGGCATCGAGGCGTCGCTGGCCGTTGTCGCAGGCGCTTGGTTCCAGCACCTCGTACGAATTTTCGTAGATCACCAGCTGGTTGCCGCGAACCTCGCCGCGAAATTTGTAGCGCGTCGCGATTTCGAATTCGGTGTCCATGCTGCATTTGAACGCGTGCCCATCGGTGGAGATCTCACGCACCACCCGATCGTAGTATCCCGACAAGCGCGCGCCGTCCTGGTCGACGTGCCATTCTTCTCGTTCTTGCTTTTCGTCTCCCGTGGGAATCGCCGCCTTGTGTTCCCAGATCCAAACTCCACTGACGTCGACGACGGGCGCGATGTTTGACCCGTTCGCGATCAGCCCCTGGCGAGCCCCAGGAAGCAGCGTCTCCTCGGTTCGTGCCGCCGCCGCCGCTATGGCAAGCAACTCCGCCGCCTTCGGCGTGCCGCGGTTACGATAGAGAGTCTGGCGCTGTCCGTCGGCGACCAGGGTCAGAACGTCGCCCGTCACCGCCGCGCGGTAGTGCGCGAGTGGTCGCTGGCCAGGCGTACAACGTCCTTCGGATGCCTGTTGGGCGACTTCGTCAAGCTCGACCGCTCCCCCGCGGACCTGACCACTTACGTCGAATCGCACCAACGCAGAAAAGCTCGCTTGCCGGCTGCAGACGTAGGGTCGACCGTCCCCGGAGGTGAAAGTCAGGGCCGCCAGGTAGTAGCCGGAGACCTTCGGACCCATTTGATCCAGGTGCCACTCCTGTTTCTCCACCCGGGTGTCACCGGTGCCCATGCCCTCCGTTAGAGTCTCACGTACAAGGCCATCCCAGACGCCCGCGATCGCGGGCGCTCCCGGCGCGGCGGCTGTCGCCGACGGGCGGATTCGTCCCGCGCACCCGCCAAGGGTGAATCCGACGACCAGCAGGTGAAGACCAACGAACCGCATGCGGCAACCTCCCGCTCTTCAAGTATTACCCAAGAATCCGCAACAGCGAGGCGCGACATCACGGAACCTAAAGATGCCGTTGCTTCAAGGAAGTATCGGCGGTATCACCGCGGGTCTTGAGGACCGCGAGGGGCCCTTACCCCCGGCCCTCAGGTGCTTTGCGCAAGGGCCGCGCCAGCTGACTCCCACTCGCTCATGCGCCGCGCCAGCAGCGTGTCCAGCTCACGTTCGCGATCCGCCAGGGTATGTAGTTTTTGCCAGTCGCCGCCGTGGTCACTGGCTAGGGTCGCGCGGACCAGGGCCAGTTCGGCCTCCAGCCTGGCGATGTCGCCTTCCAGCATCTCAACACGCTTCTCGAGGCGCCGCCGTTCACCCTCTCTCTTCTTCGAGTCGGCACGCGCGGTCGCGGAAATGGACGCGGGAGCCGAGTCGGCTCGCGCGGTCGCGGAAACGGACACGGGAGCCGAGTCGGCCCGCGCCGTCGCGGAAACGGATGCGGGAGCCGAGTTGGCCGGCGCCGCCGCGGAAGCGGAGACCAGAGCGACCGTATCCGCGATCACGCCCTGGTCGCCGATCCGCGTTGTCGGCGTCGCCGATGCCGGAGCGCGCTTCGTCGAAACCGAGGTCGACGGACTCGGCGTCGTGGGAGCTCGCCCCGCGTCGATCCCCGCTTCGGGCTGGCGCCCTCGCCAATCGGAGTAGTTGCCGAGGTGACTTTCGACGGACGAGCCGTCGATCACCAGCAAGCGCGTCGCCACCCGGTCCAGAAAATACCGATCGTGGCTAATCACGATCAAGGTTCCCTCGTAGTCGCGCAGGGCCTGTTCCAGGGTCTCTCGGGCCGGGATGTCCAAATGGTTCGTGGGCTCGTCGAGCACGAGCACGTTGCGGGGAAACAACATGATCTTCGCCATCGCCAGTCGGCTGCGCTCACCACCCGAGAGGCTGCGTACGACACGATAGGGATCGTCGCCGAAGAATCGGAACTTGGCGAGGTAGGTGCGGACCACATCGGGTGACAGGTCGGCGCGCACGCTGCGGATCTCGTCGATCAGGGTGCCGTCCTCGTTGACCTGGCCGAGCTTCTGATCGAAGTAACCGATGCGAACGCCGGTCCCGATCTCGACCTTGCCCGCGAGCGGTGCCAACTCGCCAATCAACGTCTTCAACAGCGTCGATTTTCCGGCGCCGTTGGGACCGACGATGGCGACCTTTTCACCGCGGTAGATGTTCGCCGGGACGTCGCGCAACAAGGGCACGCCCGGATAGCCCACCGTGATGCCGGGCGCGCGAATCGTTTCCTTCGCGCCCAGATCGCCGCCCGTCGAGAACTTGAGGGCGACGCGTCCCGCGTGCTGCCACTGGTCGTCGGGGCGTTCGAGGCGCTCCAGCTTCTCCAGCATCTTGCGTCGGCTTTGCGCCTGCTTGGTCTTCTGTCCGGCCAGATTGCGGCGGATGAAGTCCTCGGTCTTGTCGACGTGTTGCTTCTGCCGCTCGTAGTCGATGCGCGCCCGCTCCATGCGCGCGTCCCGCTCGATCACGTACTTGTCGTAGCCATACGGGTAACGAACGAACTTGCCGTCCTCGAGTTCGACGATTTCGCGGCAGGTGGCTCGGATGAAGGCACGATCATGCGACACCAGGATGAAGGCGCCCGGATACTCGGCCAGAAACGTCTCGAGTCGTTCGATGGCCGCCAGATCCAGGTGGTTCGTCGGCTCGTCCAGCAACAGGAGATCGGGCTGCCTGACCAGGACCTTCGCCAGTTCCAGCCGGCCGCGCTCTCCACCAGACAACGTGTCCACCAGTCGTGAAAGGTCGGTCTCGGAAAATCCTACGTCAGCCGTGAGACGCTTGACGCGGGATTCAATTTCGTAGCCACCTTCACGTTGATAGCGTTCCTGCAGTTCACCGTATCGGGCCAACTCCGATGGCGTCGCGTTGTCTTGGAGCGAGCTCTCGATGGCGGTGATCTGGTCGTGCAATTTCTGCAGGTCGGCGAAGGGTTCCAGCAGAGCCTCGATCAGCGTCCCGTGCCCGGAGAACTCTTGCGACTGGCGCAGGTACGACACCGACGCGCGTCCCAGAATTCGCACGTCGCCCCCGTCAGCGGCGATGTCGCCCGCCAGCAGCCGGAGGGCGGTCGACTTGCCCGTGCCGTTTGGACCCACCAGAGCTAGGCGATCACCTGGGCGTATCAGCAAGGACGCGCCAGTCAGAATCTCGGTGCCTGGGTAACCGAAATGGACGTCGGCGAACTGAGCGAGAGACATGGGAATCCGGAGCGTATGCAGAGCTTGCGAGGAGGGATTGGGCTTTGCCGCGGGCAAAGAATGTAATAGAACCTGTGACGCGATGAAGGAGTATCTGCTAACCGCCGGTCCAACGCCCGTTCCCGAGCGCATTTTGCTCGCGATGGCTGCGCCGATGCTCTATCACCGCGCCCC
>JADGRC010000317.1 GCA_017881245.1 Pseudomonadota bacterium | reverse complement strand
GGCCCTGTGTTTGGTCGCAATGCTCGGGTGTCCCGGATAACCGGGAGTGCAGTCACTATCCGGTCAACATGTGTCCGGCCAACGTGGGATGTGGAATTCAACAGACATGTTCGTGGGGCGACTGCTAGTGAAGCGCAGGAACGGTCGCTCCTGATGTTCAGCGCTGCCGGGGCTCTGCGGTGGGCTTTGGTTGCCCTCTGTCTTGGAGTCGGCTGTCACCGCCCGCAGGCCAGGAAGACCGACGAATCGGCGCCAGAACGAGCTCCCGCGAAAAAAGAAACCGTCACCCCGAGCCCGTTATCGTCACGCCGTCGATCTGGAGGGTCCCGGCGGAGCTGGGTAGGCCGATGTACGCAGGTGACAGATCGGCCGTCCATCGGACCCGGATCCGAAACGGGTCTTGGCGGCTGACGGGCAGTGGCGGATTTGCCGGATCGCTGATTGCCCGATAACTTTTACACGTGCCGTTCCTGACGAAGTTCCGCGGCCGTATTGTTCTGGCCTTGTTTCTGGGGACCGGAATGACCGGGGCAGGGGTCGCGGCCCCCGCGACAAGGGGCCACCACAAATCCGCGAAGAAGGTGGTCCTGCTGGAGCGGCATGTGCCCGCTGTCAGGGCCGGACTCCCGAACGTACAGGCGCTCGGTGCCTTGGTCCTCGACGAGAATGGTCACGAGCTGTATGCGCGCAACGCCGACTACGAACGTCCCATCGCTTCCATTTCAAAGCTGGCGGCCACACTGGCGGTGATGGATCGCGGACTCGAATTGGAAGGCCTATCGACCATCTGCAAGACCGACATCGAGGTCGCCCGGGGCGGAGCGCGCTCACGCCTGCTGGACGGGATGACTCTGTCGAACCGCGATCTGTTGCACGCGGCCCTGATGGGATCGGACAACCGCGCCATCCCGGCCCTCGGTCGCGCGGTCAAGTTGTCGCCAACCCAACTGGCGGCCGCGATGACGGCGAAGGCCAAAGAGCTCGGCCTCAAGAAGACGCACTTTCATGATCCCACGGGCTTGTCGACCGAAAACGTCTCGACCCCACGCGAGACCATCGCGCTTCTGCAGGCGGTGATGCGGCATCCCGTGCTGGGGCCAATCACCGAGCGCGTGGAATACGACGCCCACCCCGTCGGACGGCCACCGATCAAGTACCTCAACACGTACCGACCGGCCGTGCGCAACAACGTTCAGGTTCTGGGCGGCAAGACGGGTTACAACGACGATGCTCGATATTGCCTGGTGCTGGCGGTCAAGGTGGACGGCCGCACTTGCTACATGTCGTTCCTGGCAAACGAGGGCAAGATGACCCGCTTCGGCGACGTGGCCCGAGTGGCCGACTGGATCATCAGCCGCAAGCCGAAAACGCAGGTTCCCGTCCCTCTGCTGGCCGCCAACGCAACGGCGGCGGCCACATCGCCCGCAACACCGACGGCAACACCGCCCGCAACACCGACGGCAATGACCGCAACGCCGGTGGAGACGGCGACGGCGGGGCCAACGCTGTCTCCCTCCCCCGGCTCCCCCGGCTCCCCCGACCCCGAGACCAAGGTTGCGCCCAAATCGACCGCCTCGACCGAGTCCGGGGCCCGCTGACCTAGCTGACCTAGTCACCCACCGCGGGAAGGACACCGCCCGGCCGACCGAAGTGAAGGACGACCTTGTCTCCCGCACTCGGCTGGACGAATTTCTTCTGGGCGGGTGAGTAGTAGAGGCACCCGATCTCGTTCGGATCACGGGTCGAGAAGAAGCGCTCCGCGTCCTCCAGCGCAGCAAGCCAGCGTGACTTCAACGCGGGCAGGTCGACTGGCTCCGCCAGATCCAGACGCGCGAAATCCTCCGGCCGATACTTGCCGCGACGGCGTAGGAGATCCAGAAGCATCGCGGGCGTGAAGCCGGGATCCTTACCCGCCGCAGCCCAACACAAAGCGCCCAGGGGGAGAAAACGCATCGCTTCATGGATGTCGAGATAGTCACGGGGCTCGTCGCGCCCCACCAGGGCCAACAACTTGTTGACCGCCAGGTCGATCGGGTTCAGCTGAAACCCTGACCGCTGTGCCCGGACCGTCGGCAGAAAGCGCCACGCCGAATCATGCGCCCACTCGACCTTGGTCGCATCCTCGTTCAGCCGCACCAGGGCCCGCACGAAGCCGGGTTGCTGCATCAAGATCTCGACTTCGTAACCCTCTCGCTGAAGAAGCTGGCTATCGTTCGCGAACGCCGTCGCGACCCGTTCCTCGGAATCATGAAAATAGTCGAGGTCATTGCTGTAACGCTTCGAATTGGGCTCGATGTGCATCGCCGCGCCGCCGGCCAGATAGCTGTCGGATGAGCGATTGACGGCGAGCAACTCGGCGATCGCGGTCTGAAATCCCGTTAGCGGCACAATTTTCCTCCGATCCGCCAACCCTCGCGGCCGCCATAAGTCATAAGCTGCCGCGCAACCCAGGGGATGTCCTCCGCGGTGACGACGTAAGTCTTCGGCGACGACCAGAAACAACTGGCATGGAAGCGCGCGAAAGCCCGCTTGGCCTCGCGCAGACGAACCATTTGCCTCGCGGTCTCTGCGGGCAACACACGGCGGCTCCGGAGCCCGCCCCGGCGACCGATTTCGGCAAGGTAGGTTCGGACCTCCGGCCTCATTGTTTTAACGTAGTCTGCTTACGATATGAATCAAGGAAAATCATATCTTTGGGGGCCAACAACCGCCAGGGCGCAGTGTTCGCGCCATTCGGCTGGTCGCCAGGGTGGACAAAATAAAGGCTAAGAGACTTTCCGGAGGGACTCGCGCGACCGCGCCGTTAGGCCTTCTTCGCCAAGGCGTCGCGTATCTCGGTCAGAAGCTCGACCTCCCGCGACGGCGGTGCGGGCGGTGGAATGGGCGCCACGACGGAACGCTTCAAGCGGTTGATCGCCTTGACCAGAACGAACACGGCGATCGCGACCAACAAGAAGTCGAACATCGCCTGCAAGAAAGCGCCGTAGTTCAGCGTGACCGCGGGACGGCCGTCCATGGCCTCCTTCAGTGTTAGCTTCAAATGCGCGAAGCTGACCCCGCCAATCAGAAATCCCAAGGGCGGCATCAAAACGTCGCCGACGACCGACGTGACGATCTTGCCGAACGCCCCGCCGATCACGACACCGACGGCCAGATCAACGACGTTTCCTTTGATCGCGAATTCCTTGAACTCTTTCAAAACACTCATATGAGACCCCCCATTTATGTGACGATCGCGCGCTCGGCGCAGCTGACGTTCAATGCAATCGGAACGCGGCGTAACCACGTCTGGGTCATGCGGCGGGCGACCATACCCGAGCCGCGTCTCGATGCAAGGCGTTCGACAAGGCGAGCGTCCGGAATCGCCCGTGCGAACAGTGAGAAGGAACGCTGACGGCGACGCG
>JADGRC010000316.1 GCA_017881245.1 Pseudomonadota bacterium | reverse complement strand
GGCAACCCCGTCAGATCCGCAATCATGGTCTGAAAATTCAGAAGCGCTTCCAGGCGACCCTGGGAAATTTCGGCTTGATAGGGCGTGTACTGCGTGTACCAGCCTGGACTCTCGAGGATGTTGCGCTGAATGACGGGCGGCGTGATGCAGTCGGAATAGCCGAGTCCGATGAACGACCGGAATACCTGATTTTCCGTGGCCAACCGTCGGCACTCGACCAGAAGCTCGTGCTCGGTTCGCGCCGCGGGCAACTTCAGCGTCTTGCGTGCGCGGATTCCCGCCGGGATGACCTCGTCGATGAACGCGTCCAAACTCGGCGCCCCGACCACCTTCAGCATGGCGGCGACGTCGGCTTCGTCCGGTCCGATGTGGCGATTCCAGAACTGTTCCGCGGCGGGCAACTTGATGGGCATGCGGTGATGTTTCTATCCGAGTATGGTCCTCGGCGTCCTACGCGGCGGTTTCCTTCAGGAACTCCTGGTACGCCTCCGCGTCCATCAGTTCCTTCGTTTCTTCGGGCTTCGTCAGCTCGATCTGGATCATCCAGCCTTCGTCGTAGGGCTCTTCGTTCACGTATTCGGGCGAATCGGTCAGAGGCGAGTTGACCTTCACGATCCGGCCCGACAGCGGCGCGAAGAGATCCGAGACGGCCTTCACCGATTCGACGCTGCCGAAAATCTCGCCCTGCTTCACCGTTTCGCCTTCTTTGGGAAGATCGACCTGCGTCACGTCGCCCAGTTGATCGACGGCGAATCGGGTGACGCCCACGGTGGCGGTTTTGCCATCGATACGCGCCCATTCATGGTCCTTCGTGTACACCAGATCGTTTGGATATTGACCGGACATGCGGTTGCCTCCGTGTGCTTCCCAGTTCTTGCCTATTTGCTCGCTGCCTGCTGTCTGCTGTCTGCTCTGGAGGAGGTTCGTGTCCTCAGCGCTGCCGCTTGTAGAACGGACCCTTCACAACCTCGGCCTCCACCAGCTTGCCCCGGCAGTCTACGGTGATTCGCGTGCCTGCGTCGGCCAAATTCGTGGGAACGTAGCCCATGCCAATGTTCTTGCCGACGGTGGGCCCGGGCGCACCCGAGGTCACCTCTCCCACGCGCGTCCCGGATGCGTCGACAATGGGGTATCCGTGGCGCGCAATACCCCGCCCCAACATGACGAAAGGGACCAGCTTGCGGCGAATACCCTCGCGCTGCTGACGCAACAGAGCGTCCTTGCCGATGAAGTCGCCGGCGTCGAATTTGACCACCCAGCCGAGCCCCGCCTCCAAAGGCGTGGTTTCTTCGGTCAGATCGTTACCGTAGAGCGACAGCCGACCCTCCAGGCGCAGGGTGTCGCGCGCCCCGAGTCCAACGGGTTTCCCGCCCACGGCCGTCGCCGTTTCGAGCAGCGCGTCCCACAACCGGGGTGCCTGGTCGGAGTTGCAGAACAGTTCGAATCCGTCCTCGGCCGTATATCCAGTTCGGGCAATCGACACCGGAATTCCGGCGACCGTCGCCGCCGATAGAATTTCGTTGGTTTTCAAATTGTCAAGCGGCGTTGGGGTCAACGTTTGCAGCGCCGTCTCGGCTTTCGGGCCCTGGAAGGCGAGCAAGCCCGTTTCGTCGGACGCATCGAGGATGTCGCACCACGTGCCGACCTGCTGGCGAAACCACGCGACATCCTTCGCGGTGTTCGAAGCGTTGACCACCACCAGCAGATGATCGCTGGCAATCTTGTAGACGATCAGATCGTCCACGATTCCCCCCGTGGGCAAACACATGACGGCGTAAAGCGCCCGCCCCGTCGCCAGGTGACCGACGTCGCCGGTAACCAAGCGCTGCACGGCTTCGATCGCGCGCTCGCCCCGGAAACGCACCTCCCCCATGTGGCACACGTCAAACAGGCCGACCGCCGTTCGGGTCGCGCGGTGCTCCTCGATGATCCCGGAGGGATATTGCACCGGCATCAACCAGCCGCCAAAGTCGATGATGCGGGCGCCCAGTTTCTGGTGCGCGGCGTAGAGCGGAGTCTTGCGAGGCTCCGGCGGGCGTCGATCCCGTTGCGTTTCCACTTCCATAGAAGGGACGCATCCTGAAAGAAACCTGGTGCGAATTCAAGCGAGCCGGTCGGCGTTGTCGGCGTTGGCGGGCGACGGCGCGACCACCACCCGCGACAGCCACGTCGTCAGGCCGGCCAAAGACGCAACGCCGCGTGCCCCGTCACGGCTTGACGGCCGCGTCGGCCTCGATGTACGCCACCAACAACTCCGCGACGCGATCCTGGACGCGGCGAGCGTCCGTCGCGGATGGGACGTCGTTCATCAGAATCGAGAAGATCAACGGTGAATGGCCCGGTGATCCCGCGAACCCGGACAGGCAACTGGCGCCGGCCAGGGTACCCGTCTTCGCGCGGACGAACCGTTCGGCGGGCGTGCTCCCCATCCGGTGGCCGATGGTTCCATCCGTGCCCGCGATTGCCAGCGACGACATGAACTCGGCCGCGATCCTGAAGTCCCGCATCGCGCCGCGCAGGACGGTGGCAATCTGTTCGGCGGAGAAACGGTTGGAATCGTAAAGCCCCGATCCGTTGTTCATCTGATAGGTGCCCTTGCGAATTCCCAACGCCGCCAAGTAGCGGGCGACGGCTTCGAGCCCTTTGTCCCATGTGCCCGGCCGTCCTATGATTTCGGCCCCCAGCGTGCGAAGCACTTGTTCGGCGACGAAATTGTTAGACCGCTTGTTCAATTCATGGGCGACCACACCCATTGGCGGCGACTCATGCGTCGCGAGAATTCGCATTCCTTGTCCGGGGGTGACGCCCAAACGCGGCGGCTGGGCGACCGAAATTCCGCGTCGCTCCAGCAGCGCCTTCAACACATGGGCGGAAAACAGCGGCGGATTCGTGACGCGGCGTCGGTAGCTGCGCGGATCGCTGCCGAGGCGCGCGCGTCCCGACACGACAATCTGCGTGTGGCCGCCGGGATCGTCCCTGGTGTCGATCGTCGTAAGCGTCGGCCCCGTCGCGGCGGTCACGATTCGACCGGTCACCGAGAAAGCCGCCGACGGTGGATCCACGATCACCCGCGCCGCGGCGCCGCCCTTGCTGCCGGGAATCACGGTGATCTCGATGACGTTTCCATTCAAAGACAGCGCGGCCGACGGCGCGCGCGATGGCGTCGAATCGTTCTTCTGATCGTATGCCGGCCCGACGTGGGTTCCGTCAAAGAAGGCTTCGTCGGCCACGATGGCGCCTTTCACGTGTTTGCACCCCATGGCGGCAAGGTCGTTGGCCATCGCGGCCAGGTCCTGCGTGCCCAATGCCGGATCGCCGAAGCCCTTGAGGAAAAGATCACCTGCGATTTCGCCCCCTGGTCCGAACGGGGAACCCTTGGGTCCCGCCACCACGGATAGGGTGGTCCGCCAGCGGTATTCCGGCCCCAGCAGCGCCAGCGCGGCCGCCGAAGTGACGATTTTGACATTCGACGCCGCGTTCAGCTCCGTTTTCTCACCGCGCGCATATAGCGGCTTGCCTCCATCGGATTCGATGACCAGCACCCCCATCTTGGATTTTGCCAGCGTGGGGGCGGCAAGGGCGTCATCGAGAGCCGCCTTCAACCAGTTTCGGCGTTGGGTGGGATCCGACGGGGGACGAGCCTCCGCCGCTGGGGCCGAGGGCCGCGCGCCCAGGCCCGGCAGCTTCGTGGATCCGGCCGACGGACCGGGGGTCTCCTCGCTTGGTGCGGCGGTCAACGCAGGGGGTTCGGTGGCACTGGCCGCGGCATTTTGAGCCGATCGCGGTGGTGCAACGGGTGCGCCGGGTTGAGGACTGGCCGGCGCGCCGCCGACGCTCCCGGGCGCCGCCGCCGCGATTGATTTCGGGAGCAGGTCGAGGTGGGTCAGCGCCAACAGGAGGGCGGGGGCAGCCAGAATCCGTCGCAACGCCCGAGCACACTAACATCGCCGAGGGACGGCATCTATAGAGGCCGTCCATACCGGTCCGCACCGGCCGCGTATCGGTCCGGGCGCGGCAGGGGAAAAGAAACGAGGATTTCACGCGCTGGAAACCGGTTCTTGACCGTTCGCCTGTCACACTGCCGACTGAAAAGGACATCACTTTTGCCAGACCCCACGTTGACGGACCTCGCGAAGCAGGTGGCCGACACCCACAAGATGGTGCTGGACGGCCAGACGGCTCTGAACATCGTTTGGACGCTGATCACCGGGTTCATGGTGATGTTCATGCAGGCCGGCTTCGCCCTCGTGGAGACCGGCCTCACGCGCGCCAAGAACGTCGCCCACACCATGGGAATGAACTTCCTGGTCTACGCCATCGGAATCATCGGATTCTGGGCCATCGGTTTTGGTTTGCAGATGGGGGGAGTTGGGGCTCTGTCGACGTTCGGGGGCGACGCGACGTTGAACGGGGAATTCGCGATTCACATCGGCGGCGTGGAGTTTGGTCTGTTCGGGACGAAGGGTTTCTTCCTGACCCCCGTCGTCTACACGGCACCGGTCGCGGCCCTCTTCTTGTTTCAGATGGTGTTCATGGACACCACGGCGACCATTCCCACAGGCGCCATGGCCGAGCGTTGGCGATTCTCGTCGTTCGTTCTTTTCAGCTTCACGATTTCGACGATTACTTACCCCATCTATGCCAACTGGGTGTGGGGTGGAGGGTGGCTCTCCCAGCTCGGAAAGAACTTTGGCCTGGGCCACGGTCATGTGGATTTTGCCGGCAGCTCCGTTGTCCATATGGTCGGCGGGGTCGCCGCCCTGGTCGGCGCCAAGATGCTTGGCCCTCGCATCGGCAAATACGGTCCGGACGGCAAGGCCAGACCCATCCCGGGTCACAACATGCCGATGGTGGCGCTTGGGACCTTCATCCTGGCGTTCGGCTGGTTCGGATTCAATCCGGGGTCCACGCTGGCGGGAACCGACACGCGCATCGCGATCGTCGCCGTCAACACCATGCTCGCGTCGGCATCGGGGGCTTTTGGGGCGTACTTGTGGACCAAGTTTCGATTCGGCACGCCCGATCTCAGCATGCTGTGCAACGGCATGCTGGCGGGATTGGTCGCCATTACGGCGCCGTGCGCGTTCGTGACCGCGCCCACTTCGATCTTCATCGGCCTTGTCGCTGGGGTGTTGGTGATCGTCTCAGCCATGTTCATCGAGACCACCTTGAAGATCGACGATCCCGTCGGCGCTTCGTCGGTTCACGGTGTCTGCGGCGCGTGGGGTATTCTATCGGTCGGCCTGTTCGCGGACGGGCGCTACGGTGACGGTTGGAATGGTGTCCCTGGCACGGTCCGCGGATTGTTCTACGGTGATCCGTCCCAACTCGCCGCATCCTGCCTGGGCATCCTGGTGAACATCTTGTGGGTTGGAACGATGACGTTCGTCGCGCTACGCATCGTTGGGGCGGTGAGCCCGAATCGCGCCTCGGCGGAGGACGAAACGATCGGTCTCGATGTGCCCGAGATGGGCATCGAGGGATATGGCCTGGAAGGGGAGGTATCGAATGACAGGCGGTGAATCGCGGCGGATTGACGAAGACGGGCGCAGCGGTATGCCGGACGATTCCGAAGATACCCCGATTCCGACGGGGGCGGCCGACTTGCCCGAGCTTTACGCGGCTCTGCCGGCCCCGGCCCCGGTATCGGCCATTCGCTTTCGGGCCGACGTTCAGGGTGGCAGCCTGTGGGATCTCGTCCAGATGGAAACTGTCGCAAGATCCCGGCGCGTGGTGCAGGTGACGGGCGACGCGGGCGTCGGGTACTTGTATTTCGCCGGCGGGCGGGTGATTCACGCCGTCACGCCGCGCCTTTCCGGGGAGGCGGCCGCGCTCGAGATCTTGAGCTGGACCAGCGGCGCGTTTCAGCCCTGCGAACGCGGTTGGCCGACCGTGGCGACGATCCACGAATCTTGCGAGCGGCTGATCCTGTGCGCGGCGAAGCGGCGCGAAGATGCGGCCGCTTCCAATCTGGTCGCCCTTGGGGGCCGCGTGGATCGCGATCGAGGGTCGGACGATGGTAAATCAAAAAGAATCCGGGAGGTTGTCATGCCCGAAATGCGAAAACCAAATAGCAATCTGCCGAGCACGCCGGTGTCCATCGCGCGAAACGACGCTCTGCCCGATTTCTCGGTGATGATCAGGGTGGGGTCGACCGGCGCCATCGTGAAGAACAAGGGGGGAAGCGAGGAACTGGCCGGCGTGGTCGCGTACACGCACAGACTGGTTGAATTGGTGGGCGAACTGTTGGGCCTTGACCACTTCGTCGCCATGGAGTGCATGTTCAAGGAGACCGCCGGGCAGGTACCGAGCAATGCATCCCGTTGCTTGCTGTTCCGCGAGGCCAACGGCGACACGGTGGCGCTGCGGCCGCGGGCCGACAGCAATATCCAAGCCCTACGCGAAAGTCTGGGCCTTTGACGTCCGGGTCGGCGCCCCTCGTGGCCGGGAAGGACCGAGTTGGAGCCCGCGTCTCCACGGCTCTGGCCACCCTGAAGGACGTGGCCGGGATCGCCGGAAGTTTCGTGTTCACAACCAACGGGCAACTGGTCGCGCGGGAGATTCATGCGATGTTCGACGATGCGGCGCTGAATGAGGCGGCCGAACGCTTGACGCGCCTTTGCGACACGTTTGCGTCGGTGGGCGATCAAGTCGACCTGGCGGTCATTCGGTTTCAGGATCACAAACTGTATTTGAAAGCCCTGAACGGAGGAATGCTCTGCATCCTGGCGGATGGGGTTGTGAACATGGCCGCATTGCGGATGGCGGCGAACCTGGTGGGACGTCGCATCGCGGTCGACATCGAGAGGTTGAACGCCGGGCCGGACGCGCCGTCCGAAATAGACCCCGCAGGGGGCGAGGGGGAGCAGTTGTCAGGTGTTGGGGGGCCGCCAGCCGTACTGCCCGAGGGGGTGGTGCGTGCCCCCGTCTTTGCCCCGGGTACGCGTCGCTTCCGTGGTCGCTCGGTGGAGTGATCGCGCCTGGGCCCGACCTGGCTCGGGAAAATTCACGTGCATCGGCGGACATTTGGACCTAACATGGCCGCGTTCGTCCGGGTCTGTCCATGCGTCCTAATAGCGTTCATGCACCATGGGATGAGGCGCGTGTCCAGGCTTTGGGTCCGGCCCTGATCACCGCGGCGAACACAGCGGGAATCGGGCTGGCCGTGGTGTCGATCGAGGTGCCGGAACCTCGCGTGGTGTACATGACGGACGTGGGCGCGCAGATCATCGGTTCCCCGAAGGACGAAATTATTGGACGACCCGCGACCGCCTTTCTGACTCCCGAGGAGCGCGAGGTTCATAAGAGCGGGCCGGACCCGGCCACGAAGATTCCCGCGGACCGCCTGACTCTGGAGACGACGGTTTTGACAGCCGACGGACGTCGCGTGCCGGTCGAGGTCAGCATGGCGCCGATGGAACTGGAAGGGCAGTTCATCGTGGTCGTGTTCTTTCGCGACATCAGCGACCGGCGCCGGGCGACGGAGGCGCTCAGGCAATCGGAGGAGCGGTTTCGCAAGCTGATCGAGGCGGCGCCGGACGCCGTCTGGATCAACGACGGTCAGCGATTGGTGTACGTCAACCCGGGAACGGTTCGCATGCTGGGATACGAAAGCGAAGCCGAGGTCCTGGCGCTGAGTCCACTCGACATCGTTCACCCGGACGATCACGCCGCCATGATCACGCGGTCGCGGCAGATGCTCGCGTCCGGTGAATCGATGCAGCCACGCGAATATCGCATACGGCGTCGCGACGGATCTTCTCGAGTGACGGAGCTTCAGTCCATCCCAATCGAATGGGAGGGGCGCCAGGCGATTCTTGGATTCGCGCGAGACGTGACCGACCGAAAAGACATGGAGGCACAGTTGGTCCGGTCGGATCGCCTGGCGGCCTTGGGAACGCTGCTGGCGGGGATTGCTCACGAAATGAACAACCCGCTCGCGTACGTGTTGTTGGGCATCGACCAGATTGGCGCTCGTCTGGACCAGGGATTGGCCAAGGCCGACGATGTCGTCCGCCTCGGCGAGATTCTGGAAGAGGTGCGGCAGGGCGCTAATCGGGTGGCCGCCGTCGTCAAGCAGTTGCGGGCGACGTCCAGACCGGAGGCCCAAGGGCGCGGGGCCGTCGATCTCGGGCAGGCCCTTCAGTCCGCGTTGCGCATGGCGGGTAACGAGATTCGGCATTGTGCCCGCCTGATCACAGCGCTGCAGGCGACGCCCGCCGTCGAGGGAAGCGCTCAGCGCTTGGAGCAGGTCTTTTTGAACCTGCTGGTCAACGCGGCGCACG
>JADGRC010000315.1 GCA_017881245.1 Pseudomonadota bacterium | reverse complement strand
CGCCTCAGGAATCCCGCCGTGGCCACGGTCGGCCTCGTCGGGATTCCTGATCGGGGTATCCTGCGGCGAACGCTGTACGACGGCCGGCGCTCTTTCGCAACGGCGTAGATTCACGAGTGCCGAAGCGTGGTCGAAGTGGCCGGCCAGGTCGGGCACAGCTCAGCGTCGACCATGTTGTGCCACTACGCGCGCATCGTCGAAGCGGCGCGCGCCGGCGATCGCGTCCCGCTCTCGGATGCTGTCGCAGTCGTGCGCAAAGCGCGCGCGGCGACACCGTCGGCTGGTGAGCTACTGGCGACGAAATACACCGCTTACCAGGGGGAACCTCTGCAAGCGGGCGACGAGGCTCGAACTCGCGACCTTCGGCTTGGGAAGCCACACTTGCAGGGTGTTTGCGTGACGATGGGTGACGATGAAACGCTGTTCCATGCGGTTCTTCATCACTCATCGTCACGCTACGTCATTCTGCGATGTTCGCGTTCTGTTCGCGATCGCTCTTGAGCACTTCACCGAGCAATGTGGCCTTGCGTTGGTCGGCGACAGGAGGCAATGAGGGGGGCGCATCATGCGGCGCGAGAGACTGCCCCCAGTCCGCTCATTACCGCTGCAATGGAGTCCCACCGACGCGTAGGGCAAAGCCACCCGCAGCCGGGGCACCGATCGTGAGGCTGTACCGACCCCGCACCCACTCAGGGCCTCCCAGACGCGTCGTATTCTGGCCTCTGGCGGTGGGCTCGAGTGATCGTCCCGCGGACGACTCGATCGAGGCATCCGCGCGTGGGCGACGTCAACCGCGAGGGCGGTCAGGCGCTCATCGCAACCTCTCCCACGTGGACCAGGGGCGTGCCGATCGACACGCCCGCCAGATTGGCGGCGATCCAGTCGCGCGCCACCTGATTCGAGGCCTCGACGCCGGCCTGGTCGTCGTAGACGGTGACCGAGACGGCGCTCAGCGGCCCGGTCTTGACCATGTGGTAGGCGCGAAAGCCGTCAATCTTGCGAAAGAGGCCCAGGATCTCGTCCTTGTGCGCGGCGACGGCGTCGGCCAGACCGTCTGCCTCGTCGTAGATGCGGATGGTCGCGTACATTGGTTCCCCTTGGATGAGGTGGTGGTGAGATATCCGACCACAGGCTACAAGTCGGGGCGCTCACCGATGGAGCAGCCCTCACACGCCGGTGAGACGCCAAGGGGAAAGCCCCGCATTACCAGGGCTTTGTGTAGAGCGGGAGACGGGGCTCGAACCCGCGACATTCAGCTTGGAAGGCTGCTCCTGCGGTGATGTTGCGTGATGATGGGTGAAAAGAACGCCTCCAAATACGGAAGCCGACGCTCCAAGCGATTGAGCTACTTGCGCTCGTGTGCCCCGCCTTCGGCCTTAGATGCTGATGTTTCTCAGGGCCAAGCCGGGTGTCGTCCTCGTGCCAACCGGGACACCCTCCGTCCGGCTCTCTTCAGCACGGCGCCGCCCGAGGTCCCGTACGCGAAGCGGCCCGACGAGGCCGAGGCGACGCGGGCGGGCTTGGTCCCTTGACGGGCGCGCCGACCGGAGCGTAAGGGCCAAGCAGATCTTCGATCCTCGACGGGATGTACAGACGCCGCCGCCCCGACCTGCTTTGGCAGGATGACGCCGCGCCTGGCCCAGTCCTCGACGGTTGACTGCGGGACGCGCAGGCGATCAGCGACCTCGAAACCGACGCGCAGGCCAATCACTTCCGAGGACTCGTAAGCAGACCTTTTCCCCATTCCGCCGCACGGCGAGATACGGCGACCGAGCCTCCCCAATAAGGCGAGCGAGCCGTATCGGCATCAGCAACGTATTGGGTAGGCGGCAGCGGGCCCGCGCGAACCCACCCCCGCGCCCCGGCCGTCGCGTCAGATCGATCGTCGGTGTGTCCCGTCGTTGCGACCGTTTGCCGCATCGCATGCTTGCTGCGAACCCCCCTCAACGGAGCACCACAGCGTTTTCAGCTACCCCGCTCCGAAAACATTGGCCTGAAAACGAAGTTGACAGGTGTGTCAGCTTCCCGCCGCCGTGAACCCGAACGACGTGGCGGCGGCGAATGCGCGTTAGCGGTGATCGGACCTGCGAGCAGCGGAGTGGTGGTCGAAACGGTCGTGCACGTCGGGTTGTCGGTGAAGATCGCGCTCAGTGACACAGGCGTTGAAATCGGGTTGTATGGCGCGTAACCCCCCGCCATCGGCGCCCTCTGCAGCCGAACCGGTGCCTACGTGGCGATCACGACCGACCTCAAGAAGGACGGACTGCCATGAATGTCAAACGCATCGCACCGCTTGCGGGAATCGTCTTTGTCGTCATATCCGTCGTCGCGATCGCGATCCTCGGTGGCAATACCCCGGACGGAAACGCGTCGCCCGCCAAGGTCACATCGTTCTTCATGGACCATCACGGAGCCCAAGCAGCCGCCGCACACATCCTTCCGATCGGCACAGTCTTCCTGGTGGTGTTCGCGGCCGGCACATATGCCGCCCTGCCGAAAAGCCGGGGTGACCTTGCCAAGTTGGGTGAGATCGTCTTCTTGATCGGCGCTGCGGTTACAGCCGCCACGCTTCTCGCAGCAGCCTCACTGCACCTCGCCCTCACCGAGGGGGTCCACGACAACATCTCGCCCGTCGCCACCCAGGCCCTCAATGCCATCGATAACCACAACGACCCTCTGTTTGTCAGCATTGGGATACTGCTAATCGGTGCTGCGGGCGCAATGATCCCGCATCGCGGTGCGCTGCGATGGCTCGGCTGGATCGCGTTGGTTGCCGGGGTTGTCATGTTCACGCCGCTCGGCTTCTTCGCCGTGCTCGTCGCCCTCATCTGGATTATCGCGACGGGGATCTTTCTCGCCGGGTGGCCGCCGACGAAGGCGGGGTCGGACGCGGGCTGACACCCCGCTTGCGATAAGACCTCGCCCACAAGGCGAGCAAGATGCACGGCGAGGACAGCCCCGCCCGCTGCGGAGGACCAGACAGCGTGAGCCAGTGAGATGAACACGGGCGCCGAGCATTCGGCCGCGGCGACGCTCGCTGGCTGGGCATCTGCGCACCCCAGGCCGCGACAGCCGCCGCACACGGCTCGCAGTGGTCCCCTGTTCTCACGGCTGTTTGCCGTATCGCATGGTCGCCGCGAAACCCCCCTCAACAGCGCACCACAAGATTTTCGAGTACCCCGCTCCGAAAACGTTCTGCCGAAAGCGAAGTTGACAGGCATGTCCACCAATTCCCTCCGATTCTCCCATCTCTCCACTGCCGACGCCCATGCACCCTGTGGAATCGAGATTCAGACGTGGAAGACGCGGCGGTCTCAAACACCGTTGGGTGAAAGCCCGTGGGGGTTCGACTCCCCCCGTCCCTATGATTGAGAACCCGCTTCGTTAGCGGGTTTTCGCCGTTCTGGCCCTCACGTCGGCAACGGG
>JADGRC010000314.1 GCA_017881245.1 Pseudomonadota bacterium | reverse complement strand
GGAAGCTGCTCGCCAAGCCGCTGCGTGCGACGCACCATCTTGCCAAGCGCGCGCTCTTGTTCGCGCCGCTGCTGACGCGGCCGTGAAGGGCGGGCCATTGAATTGAACGGAAGAGTAACCGGGGCGGGGAACCTTGGTCACGACCCGCCTTCCGCCTTGCGACGGAAATGCATCAGTGTAACAATCGCGCGGAGCGTAGGAGGAGGCCGCAGGCGAGCGACGCTGCATTTGCGACAAGGGAGACGAGGACGGCGCGGCGGGGACCAAGCGCCGGCCAGATGACCCAGTACGCACAGGTCTCGAATCCAACCGCGAACGTCTCCGAGAGCACCAGGCGCGTTGTGTAGGGTAGGGCCAACCCCGGAAACAGGAACCATACGAGCGGGTGAGTCGTCAGGTTAACGAGAACCACCCCAGCGAAACGCCGGCCCAGACCTGATTCGCTTCGTCGCAACAACGGCACGGCGACGATCGCTTCGGCTGCAACCGTAACGCCGAACGCGCGTAGCCAATCGACTGCCCACGCGGTCACGCGGGCGTCACCGACACTCGCGGCGGCGAGAATCCGTCGCGGGCCACGAAGAACGCCAACAATGCCAGCTCCATCCACGCGTGGAACGTCGCCAGCGACAACAGCAGCACGCGCGTGCGTGCCAGCGCCAGCATCCCGCCGACCAGCACCACGAGCCCAAGTCCGAGCGCGATCCAGATTCCGCGATCTCCCACATCGCGCGCCAGGTCTCGCCAGGCCATCCGAAAAGTGGAAGTGCCTGCGGCGCGCGCGTCGTCCTGGGGGATGGCGACCAACCAGATCGCGTAGTGAACCGACTGCAAGAACGCGAACGCGGTGGTTAGGCCCAAGGCCCACGTGTCGGGAAGGCCAGGCGCGATCCAGTCGGCCGCCGCGAACAGGTGCAGGCCGAACAACGATAGGGCGCCATGATGAACCGTGACGCCCAAGAGAGCGCCGCTCGTCAACAACCCGCCGCCGGTCAGAACGAAGAGAACGGGAAGCCACGCCAGGCCGCCCCGACGCCGGAACAACAACAGCCAGATCGCGATGGCCAGCAGGTTGTGCCCGTGCAGGAATGCCAGGCGAAAGCCCCGCGGCTCGGCCAGCGAACCCAGCGCGACGACGACCGCAAGGGCCAACACCACCGGCACCGCGCGACGCCAGCCGCCGAGGACCGCTCCGGCCAGGGCGGCAAACAACAGCCAAGCGGAGCCCACGGCGTTCTCGACCACGATCGGCGCCGGACGAAAGAGTCTGGTCTCCTCGAGCAAGCGCAGGAGCAGCAGCGCCCCGGCGAACGCGACAATCGTGCGCAGCCACCAGCCGGGAAGCGCGCGACGGATCACCATGTGGCGCACGTCGCACACGACGTGGGGAACACCGAGAAAGATGGGGGCCACGGCCAGCGACAGCGACGGCAGGAACAGCGCCAGCGTGAACGCGACGGAGGCGTGAATCGAGAGCAAGATCGGCACCCGGGTGTTGCGGGTCGCCATCAGTTGCCGGAGTGGCGCGATTCCCCCCAGGGCCCGGAGCAATCTCCCACGCAGATCGTCGAGGGGTTGGAGCGCGCGGTCGACGAGCGTGGTCACGGAAGACGGCGGCGGCGGGCGTGAAGGAATCCGAACACCCCGACAAGAAGGAATGTTCGACCGATCCAACCTTCCGCGGACGATTCGGTGACCGAGCATCCACAGCCTTTCGACGAGGATCCGCCCCCGGTGCCGCCGCCGGTTGCCCCAGATCCACCCGTCGCCGCGCTGCCACCCGTGTCCGCGGCGCCGCCGGTTGCCGTGGCTCCACCCGTCGCCGCGCTACCGCCCGTGTCCGCGCCGCCAGTTGCCGTGGCTCCACCCGTGTCCGCGCCGCCACCCGCGCCCGCGCCGCCACCCGCGCCCGCGCCACCACCCGCGCCCGCGCCACCACCCGCGCCACCCGCGCCACCGACCTGGCAGAGGTTGCAGACGTACGACATCGACATCGTGCCTCCGTCCGGGCCTGGAACGGCCCTCATGCACGTCGAGGGAGCGCACGTCCCGGGCAGGTTGAAGGATGATCCGGCGTTGTTGCACGGCTGTCCCGGGGCCGTGCAGGAATTGGGCGGGGGCACATCCGCCCGGGCTCGGCGATCACTGGCCGAAAATACGAGCGCGACGAAGATGAGGACGCAAGACCAAGACAATGAGACGACGGGTGGATGACGCATGAGATTCATCCTCCGTCAGACGATCGAGGTTCACAAGAACTTACGATGACGCTCCGTCGACGAAAGGCGACAAATAGGTCCGATAACGTCGAGCGCACAGCCTGTCCCGAAATTGTTGCGTGGTCGAATGCGCGCCACGCAAGACTTGCATGGGTCGAGTCCGTGTTGCCTTCAGGTTTCGTATCTTGGGCGGTCGCATCCTTGGCGTGTCTGTTGCATTTGTGATTTTCATGCAGAAGCCAACTCACGCCGAAGGTGCTCCGATGAGTCACTTTAACAACGTCTCAAGGGTGGTGCTGGCGGCGGTACTGGGTGGTTGCGCATCGGCGCCAACGGCGCCAACTTCGACACTCTCGCCGCCGTCAACGCGAGACGCGGCGGAACAGCTTTGTTCGGGAGTATCCGAGGGGGAGCGCAACCTCAATTTGTGCCTTGACAGCGAAGAGATCGTGCGCGCCGAGCGCATGCCCGTCGCCTCTCGCGGGGGAAACGTGTTGACGGGCGCCCGAGTGGTGTTTCGGCCTTCGTCGGGAAGGACGGCGGAATCTTTCCAGCACGTGGTCGCCTGCCAGATGGCCCGAAATTCCGGCGCGGACTCTCAAGCACGGTATCCACAGGTCGCGTATTGCCCTCTCGCAGTCAAGGGTGTAGCGGCGTCGGTTCGACCGGTGGCGGACGGATTGGCCGTCGAGATCAAGCCCAAGGATGCGAGGAGTTCGCATAGCCTTTTCCACACCATGGCCCACGGGACGACGGCCCTGCAACTGGCGCGCTTCGAATCCGCCGCTTGCCGCGGCATAGAGCCGAAAGCACGGGGGGCGTGTCCGCTGCTTGGACCGGTGACCGTCATCAGCGACTTGCCGGGGGGCGTGCGAGTCGAATTCGCCGCGACGGTCTCCGTCGATAGCGTTCTGGCGGGCATGCGTTGTCACTATTCGTTTGCGGAAGCGCGGGGCTTCTCCGAGGAGGCGGCCGCCTGTCCCCTGTACATCAGGGGCCTGCACCTCGAACGCTCCACCGACGGAAAGGCCATCGACATCACCATCACCCCGGCGGCCTTGGTGAACGAGGTGCGCAAGCGGGTGCGCGAGGAAGCGGTGTTTGCGAACGAGCTTCGCGGCGGAGCCTAGCCTCCGACGAGGATCCGCGTTGATTGTCGCGACGCTCATCTCCACGGGCGATCTCCCACGAGGTCGTCCGTTCGGCGTAAGCTCGCCCTCGGGCGCCGATGGTCGCAGTCACGATTCGCGATTTGGTCGTTCGTTATGGAACGAAGACGGTGGTCGATCGGGTCAACCTTTCGATCGAGGCGAAAGAATTGTTTCTGCTGCTTGGCCCGAGTGGCTGCGGCAAGACGACGATCCTTCGGTCCGTCGCGGGGTTCGCCCAGCCCGACGCGGGTTCGGTCTGGTTCGGGCAGGAGGATGTCACCCGGTTGCCTCCGCACGCGCGCCAGGCGGGGATGGTATTCCAAAGTTTCGCGCTGTGGCCGCACATGACGGTCGCGGAGAACGTCGCTTTCGGCTTGAAAGAACGAAGCGTCCCGAAGAACGAGATCGCGTCACGCGTCGAGGGCGCCCTCGAGTCGACCCAAATCCGGGGCTTTGGCCCACGGCGCATCGACGAGCTGTCCGGGGGGGAGCAGCAGCGGGTGGCGCTGGCGCGGGCGTTGGTGGTGCGCCCGCGCTGTCTGCTCCTTGACGAGCCGCTCGCCAGTTTGGACGCCAGGCTACGGCGGTCGATGCGCGAGGAAGTTCGGCGCATCTGCAAGTCCTTCGGCCTGACCACAATTTACGTCACCCACGACCAAAAGGAGGCCCTGGCGATCGCGGATCGCGTGGCCGTGATGCAGGACGGACGAATCCTCCAGGTGGGCGCCCCGAACGACGTCTATCGTCGCCCGCGCTCCCCCGCGGTTGCCCGTTTCGTCGGTGAAACGAACCTGGTCCGGGGGCGCGTCACGTCGTGGGACGCTTCCGGGATTGGGATCGAGAGTCCGCTTGGCACCCTGGTCGCTACCAGCGAGCAGTCCTTCGTGCCTTCCGGCGGTGACGGGGTCTGGATCTCCATTCGGCCCGAGTGCTTCCGTCTGGCGACCGCAGGCACGCCGCCGGTCGGCCCCAACCGCTTGATGGCGCGCCGATCTGGGACGATCTATTTGGGCGAGATCGCCGAGCACCATCTTCGGGTGGGAGAGCAAGCGCTTTCGATGTACGAGATCAACCCGCGCGCCGCGCCCGCGACGCCCGATGGCGAGATCCCGATCCTGGTCGACCCGATGGACGTCGTATTGCTGCCGTTCGACGAAAACACGGCAACGCCGCCGGAGGGGGGATGACGCGCGCTTGGTGGATGTTCGCGGCGCTGGTCGCGGTCCTCGCGCTGCCATTCCTCGCCCGGTCCCGTCACTCGGCTGCCGTCGGGCGAGGCACGACGCCCGTGCGGGAGAGGTTGGTCGTCATCACGCCACACAACCAGGCGGTTCGTTATGAATTTGGGCGAGCGTTCGCAGAATACATGGCACGCAAGGGACGCCGCGTGGAGATCGATTGGCGCACGCCGGGCGGCAGCGCGGAGATTTCTCGTTACCTCGGGTCCGAGTACACGGCGTCGTTCCAGCGCCACTGGACCAAGGAGCTCGCTCGCCCCTGGTCCGCCCAGGTCGCCTCGGGGTTCATGGCGCCGCCGCGTGGGCGATTGCCGGGAGGCGAAGGGACGGCCGCGCATGAGGCATTCCTCGCCTCCGAGGTCGGATGTGGCGTCGACCTGTTGTTTGGTGGAGGCAGCAGCGAGCACATCCGGCATGCCGACGCTGGCAGACTCGTCGATGCGGGCGTGGTCGCCCGCCACCCCGACCTCTTTGGGCCGACCGGCATCCCCGAGAAGGCCGGGGGCCAGATCTACTGGGATCGTCAGGGACGCTGGATGGGGACTTGTTTGTCCAGCTTCGGGATCTGCTTCAACGGCGATGCGCTCGCCCACGTGGGTGTTGCTCCACCCTCGACCTGGGAGGCGCTTGCCGATCCCAGGCTGCACGGACAACTCGCGCTCGCCGATCCGACCAAGAGCGGCTCGGTCGCCAAGGCATTCGAAATCATCGTTCAAGCGGAGATGCAAAAGACAACCCCGGACGAGGGTTGGCAGCGGGCCGTGCGCCTCATTCGTCGAATTGGCGGCAACGCTCGCTACTTCACCGATGCGTCGTCCAAGGTTCCGCTCGACGTCGCGATGGGGGACGCGACCGCTGGCATGTGCATCGACTACTACGGGCGGTTTCAGAGCGAGTCCGTTGCCGCCCCGGGTCGGACGCCTCGCCTCGGGTTCGCCACCGCGCACGGCGAGACGGCGATCGACAGCGATCCGATTGGCCTGCTCAGGGGCGCGCCCCACCGCGCGCTCGCGATCGAGTTCATCGAATTCGCATTGTCCGACGAGGGGCAAAAGCTGTGGGCTTTTCGCCGCGGTACGCCCGACGGTCCCGAGCGGTACGCGCTGCGCCGGCTTGCCATCTCGCCGCGCCTTTACGCCCATGAATTCGACGCCTATCGCGCCGATCCCACCGAGAAACCCTACGACGAAGTGGGGCGGTTCAATTATCACGAGGCGTGGACGGGCCCCTTCATGGGAGCGATCTCGTTCGTCATCCGTGTCATGTGCGTTGATGCCGAGACCGAGCTGCGGCGAGCATACGGAGCCCTTGCCACGGCGGGATTTCCCGCCCGCGCCACCCAGGTGTTCGAAGACATGTCCCTGGTCGACTACGCGACGGTGACGGGTCCCATTCGCGCGGCGCTCGCGTCGCCGGACCCGCTCGAGGAGGCGGCCTGGGCGCAAAAGCTCGTCCGTCATTTTCGCGCGCTTTACGAACGGACGACCGAGATGGCGCGGGCGGGGCAATGAAGGCCGCCGTCGGTAAACGCAAGGTCCTCGTCGGCGTTGTCGGCCTCATCGCGGCGTTGCTGGCCCTGTTCTTTCTTTGGCCCCTCGCTGAAAGTGTCCGCGGCGCCTTCACGGACCCGAGTGGCCGGCCGACGTTTGCGTACGTGGCCGCCGTGTTCCGGAATCCCATCTATCTAGAGGGCTTCCGAAATTCTCTCGCGATAGCTCTTTGCGCGACGGTGATCGCCGACGTCGTCGGCGTGGGGATCGCGCTGCTCCTCGATCGGTGCGAATTTCCCGGACGGCGGTGGCTGGGGGCGCTCGTCCCCCTGCCGCTGCTCGTGCCCCCTTTCGTCGGGGCGATTGGCCTGAAGCAGCTCCTCGGACGCTTCGGGGCGCTGAACGCGCTCTGCGTCCGGCTGGGAATCATGGACGCCGATCGACCCATCGATTGGCTCTCCCAGGGACGGTTCGCGGCGGTCGTACTCCTGACCGCGCTGCATCTCTACCCGATCGTTTATTTCAACGTCCAAGCGGCCCTCGGGGGCGTGAACGTCGAGATGGAGGAGGCGGCCGCCAGTCTCGGCTGCCGCGGCTTCCGTCGATTCCGCAAGATCACGCTGCCCACCATCCTCCCCAGCGTCTTCGCCGCCACCAGTATCGTTCTTATTTGGGGACTGACCGAATTGGGGGTTCCGCTCCTCTGCGATTTCTCGCGGGTGACCTCCGTGCAGATCTTCACGGGCCTGAAGGACATCGCGCGCAACCCGTTCGTGTACGCCCTGGTGGTGATCGTCCTTGGCGCGACCGTCGTGCTCTACGTCGCTAGTCGGTGGCTGCTTGGACGCACGCGTCCCGCCTTCGCTGCCAAGGGAGCGCGCCGCCGCCGCGCCCGGCGGTTACCTCCCTTCGCGGGATTCTGGGCCGGCGCGGCCCTGGCCACGGTGGTTGGTGCCGCGGCGCTCCCGAATGTCGCCGTTGGGCTGCTCGCCCTTGCCAAGGACTGGTACGGGACCGTCTTGCCCTCGGGACTGACGCTCGACCACTTCCGGGCGGCGGTCAGTCACGACATGGTGATCCCATCCATCGGCAACAGTCTGCGCTACGTCGCCCTGTCGACGGGTTTCGACCTGGTGCTGGGAACGGTAATCGCGCTCGTCGTGGTGCGCGCGCGTTCGCCCGGCGCCGCGCTCCTTGACGCAGCCGCGATGCTTCCGCTGGCGGTGCCGGGCCTGGTGATGGCCTTTGGCTATCTAGCGATATCGCGCGAGGGGCATCCGCTGTCGTTCCTCAACCCGGCCCGCGATCCAACCGGCCTTCTGGTGATCGCCTACGCCATTCGCCGGCTTCCCTTCGTCGTGCGATCGGCCGCGGCGGGGCTGGCCCAGATCGCCGTCACGCTCGAAGAAGCCGCCGCAACCCTGGGCGCGGGTCCCCTGCGGACGTTCTTCGCCGTGACGCTCCCCCTGCTGGCGCCGCACCTCCTGGCCGGTGGCGTCTTCGCTTTCGCGCTGTCGATGCTCGAGGTGTCCGATTCCCTGATTCTGGCCCAACGTCCCGCGACCTATCCGATCACCAAGGCCATCTACGAGCTCTTCCAGCTCCTTGGCGACGGCCGACAGGTGGCCGCGGCGTTGGGCTTCTGGGCGATGCTGTTCCTGATCGTGGTGATCGCTTTGGCGCGCTCGCTGCTCGGGCGGAAGCTCGGGAACATCTTCCGCCTGTGAAATGCGGGGCGCGGTCACGCTTGCTCAATCCGAATTTCCCAAACGTCCTCGCGCGAGATCATAGTTATAGGAATTTACGGCTTCGAGAATTTCGTTCTGCCGACCGATGGCGCCCATCTGATAGTATCGGCGGGCGGACCTAATCCCAATCAACTCCGGCGGGGAACAATATTGAGCAAGGTCTATTCCGCTGCGGCTG
>JADGRC010000313.1 GCA_017881245.1 Pseudomonadota bacterium | reverse complement strand
TTGTTGCTGGAGGATCGCCTGAACGCGCAGCGGCTGGGCGGGATCATGGAGCTTGAAGTACCAAGGCCGGGCGGTACCCCGGTTCGCGTGAAGGCGGAGATCGTTCGGATCGCGCGCGGCGGACAGCTGGGACTTCGTGCGTTGGATGGTCAGGGGCTATCCGGCATGGGTGGGACGGTCGACCTTTGACCGTGCACTGTCGACCGGGGCGGTTGGTGTAAACTCCGGAAAATGGCGCTAATCGACAAACCTGACCGCGCTCGGCAGCTCGCGCGGGCCATCGCGTCGGATCTCACGCTGTATCACGAGTCCAAGATCCTGGAAGGCCTGGAGAGGGACACCCTGTTCGACGTGATGCGCGACGAGATAGAGGAAGGACGGGCGCTGTACAAGGGCCGCGTGACGCCAGAAATCTTCACGCTGAACATCTACGACCGGGCGCTCGTCGACGTGATGCTGAAGTCCAAGGCGCACGTGAAGTCCCGCATCTGGTAGTGCCGCCGTCCCCGGGAGACTTGGCGCGAACGTTGTTGGTGACCACCGATCAGGCGGGTAAGCGCTTGGACGTTTATTTGGCCGCGGTCCTGCCCGACATCTCGCGATCGCAGCTGACCCGTCACATCACCGAAGGCGCCGTGACCGTGGGCGGCGCGCGCAGCGTGCCGTCCCGTAAGGTTCGTGTGGGCGACGTGGTGACTTGGTCGCCGCCGGCCGTGGTTCCTACTGAAATCCTGGCCGAGGCGATTCCGCTGGTCGTCGTTCACGAGGATCGTCATTTGATCGTGATCGACAAGCCGCCCGGCCTGGTGGTTCACCCCGCCCCCGGGCATCAGAGCGGGACGCTGGTGAACGCGTTGCTGTCGCACGTCGCGGACCTGCGGGGCATTGGTGGCGAGCTGCGGCCGGGGATCGTGCACCGCATCGACAAGGACACATCGGGGCTGCTGGTGATCGCGAAGGACGACCAGACCATGAATGCCTTGGGCGCTGCTTTCAAGGCGCACGACATCAGTCGCTTGTACGAGGCGTTGGCCGTCGGAAAACCGCCGGGCGACAGCGGACGCATCGATACGCCTTATGGCCGCGACACCCGAGACCGCAAGAAATTTTCGGTCAAGGTGCGGGCCGGCGGCAAACGCGCCGTCACCAACTGGCGGATCGTCGAACGATTGGGCGCCGCGGTTCGCGTTCACGCCGAGCTCGAGACCGGACGCACGCACCAGGTCCGCGTACACATGGCGGCCCTGGGTCTGCCGTTGCTGGGGGACGCGACTTACGGCCGGACGCCGCGCGAGCCCGCGCTGAAGGACATCGCGCGGGAGCTGGGGCGGCAGGCGCTCCACGCGCGCAAGCTCGGTTTTCGGCACCCGGCCACCGGAAAATGGATGGAGTTCAATTCCGAGCCGCCGGCGGATTTCGCGCGGGCGCTCGCGGGGCTACGGGCGTTGATGCGCGCCGGGCGATAACGATGCGCGAGGTGCTGCTGTCCGAGGCTGGCTTCGAAATGCCGTTGATCCGGTCGACGTTGATACCGGACGAGTTTCGGCACGGATTCACGACTCGGCTTGGCGGGGTAAGCGCCCCGCCGTTCGACAGCTTGAACGTGGGCGGCAAATGGGGCGATCGACCGGATCACGTCGCCGAGAATCAACGTCGCTTGAGGATTGCCGCCGGTGTGGACCGGATCTTTTTCGGCACGCAAGTACACGGTCGGGAAAGCACGTTGGTGCCCGCGGGCGCGACCCTGGAAGAGATCGCGGCCGCGCGGGCCGACGCCGTGATCGGAGGGGCGCCGGGAACGGCAGTCGGCGTGTATGTCGCCGATTGTGTGCCCGTGCTGATCGCGGACGTTCGATCCGGGGCATGCGCCGCGGTTCATGCCGGCTGGCGCGGCACAATGGCGGGCGTGCTGTCGGCTACGTTGCAGCGGATGGTCACTGAGCTCGGCACCCGCATGTCCGACGTGCGCGTGGCGATCGGACCCTCAATCGGCCCGTGTTGCTTCGAGGTGGGGCCCGAGGTCGTGTCGGCGGTTGACACGGCCTTTCCCGCGGCGCGCGCGGCCGGTGCGGTTGTTGAGCCGGTGGCCGGGGGGCGGCTCCATGTCGATCTCTGGACGTTGAACCGGCTGGCGGCCGAGTCGACCGGCGTCGCCACTGACGCCATCGACGTCGCGGGCGCCTGCACCAGCTGCAATCCCTCGCGCTTTTTCTCCTATCGTCGCGACCGGGGTATGACAGGACAACTGGCCGCGTTCATCGTCCGCGCCCGCGAGCCGCCATCATTCGCCGCATAGCCTGGCATGCAACCTGCTTTCTCCGGAAGGTCGAAGCAGATCAAATCACTTTCCAAAGGAGTCGAGACCATGGGCGAGATCATTGACAAGGCAAAGGGAAAGGCCAAGCAGGTAGAAGGCAAGCTAACCGGCGACGACGCGCGCACGGCCGAGGGTGTGGCGGATGAAATCAAAGGCAACCTGAAGGGAGTCGTCCACAAGGCCGAGACTGCCGCGAAGAACATCTCGAACACAGTCAAGGACGCCTTCCGGACGAACAGCAAGACCTGATCTATTGCCTTCGGGAATCGTGGCGCGGTGTGAAGGTTTCGCGACAATCGAGGTCGCGAGCGGAGCGTGGCTTCGCCGCGCGTACCGAGGTGGGGTGCGGGGAGGCGCGAGCGGCAGCGATCCGCCTCTCTGCCCTACGAGTTCTCCCTCGGCGGCGATCGCTCAGATGTGACGTCGCGGTCGAGGACATCGTGTTGTTGCTTGTCGTCGGTCGGCTCGGTGTCCGACGCCTTCGCCAACGCGGCGAGCACGGCGTGTGGATCGACCGCTTCCTGCATGGCTTCGGCTTCGCGATCGATCCGATCCCGCACCATGGGCAGATCGCGGCGGAGTTCCTCGATGAGCGCGATCAGCTTGGCCACCTTGTGCTCCGCGAGCAGGTTCACTTGCAGGTCGAGATGCGACCGCTCTTCCGCGTTTCGCGTCTGGCGATTCGCTGTGATGAGAACCAGCGTCGTCATGAGGAGAGCCGCCAGAGCCACCATCCCTTGCAACCAGAAGAATGGAGGCGGGTCGATTCGCGGCCAACCAAGTCGCGAGGGCGCGAGCACGTTAAAGGCTCCCCATCCGATGACAATCGAGAGCGTCACATAGACGGTGCGCGGCCTTCCCAGCGCCGCGGTGAGGACCT
>JADGRC010000312.1 GCA_017881245.1 Pseudomonadota bacterium | reverse complement strand
TTAAGATGTCGGGCTTCACTTACAGCGTCCAGGATCTGGCCTTCAAGGCGTGGTTCTTCCAGGATGACGGAAGCACCGTCGCGAATGGCTTCGGCTCTCTGTTCGGCACCTTTGCTTCGCCGTCGGACTTCCATGAGTTCTGCGAGTAGGCCGAGCGACGAAAGCAACGAAGACGGCGCGCGGTTCATCGTGAGCCGCGCGTTTTATGTCGCTGTCGTAAGACTTCGCTGTCGCTCTCGATGATTCCGGGCCGCCCCTATTGACCTGAGCGTTTCCGACGGCGGCAGCTTCCGAAGCCTAGAAGATGCGATAAGCGGCCCTTAGGACCCTGTTAGAAGCGAGATGCATCATGCTCGAGGCGGGCCAAGTGTTGTACGACAACGATCCGCGCTATCGTGGTCGAAAGGTTGAAGTCCTTCGGGTTGACGGTTCCTACGCAGTCTGTACTTGTGGGCCGCGGCAAGTGAAAATTCGGCTCGACTACATTTTCAGCGATGGCCAGTCGAGGCGCTCCGGCTACTCGACCTCGCTGAAGACGACCGCTTAGGCGCCGCTACCAGACAACTCCAGGCGATAAGGTGACCACGCTCAAGCTAGCCGACGGTCTCCAATTCGGTGACTGAGGTGGGCCGGAGGGTTAGCCTACCCGCAAGATGCCAGGAAAGCATGTCGCTTTGAGGACCATCCTCGTAATCGGCGGTGCCGGATTGGCGGAGCGTGATCGGCCATTCTCCGTGTGTGAAAGCGCATCGAAGTGACCCCTCCAATGTTAAGTGGAGCAGCAGAGGGGCCGATCGGCGTCGGAACCCCACGCCGAGGTTGGCTTTGCCGGTGACGCGTGATTGTCAGCCGGACTTAACCACCGATTCACCATATGGGCGCATTCTCGGCGCGGACGAATCCTGTTGCGAGATCCTCACGATGGACGCGAATCTTGCGGAGATCCTTGTGGGAATTGACGGTGCCCGGAATGACTATCGCCGCACCGACCATGTGACCAAGCCCGTACGGCGGGCCAGCCTCTCCACGGACGAGATCGAGGAATTGCTGCGGTTCAACCATCCGAACCGTGAAAGGCACCGCCGATATGTTTTGATCGATGACATCACTGGCCACGTTTGGGGAGATGTTGTGGCTGCCGATCCCATCAAGGCCTGTCGCGCTGTCGACGCGAGATGCGGCCAGCACAAGCGCGAATATACAGACATAGGCAGCGCGCCATTCGATAATCATTCCGGCTACCACGTGTATCTTGCCACTGACGCGTTGGGCGATTACGCCGGCCGGGACGGTCGGGACGGGGAGTTTATCAAGGCAGTCGAAGCAATGCTTTTCGTGACGCGCGTTGCAATCGAGAAGTTATAACGCGAAGCTGCCAATGTGCAGGTCGATTCTATTTGAGCCCCGAGTCGCGCTGCAAGCGCCCCGTTTCCCAAGCGGCTGTCCCGTCACGGCGGTACCTTCGCCAACATCAACCACGATCCCCAGCCGGCCCGCCAATGGGCCTCGGCAACATGCGCGCCAACGGGGTGCGGTCGCTCGCGGTGAGCTGTTGGCAGTGCCGCCACCGGGCGGTGCTGAGCGCGGACCCGTGGCCCGACACCATGCCGGTGCCGTGGTTCGGCCCGCGCATGGTGTGCACGCGTTGCGGCATCATCGGCGCTGACGCGCGGCCCAATTGGAAAGAGCAGCCGGCGCGCTCGTCGGCCGAGTGGCTATTGTTATCGTGTATAGCTCAGCAAATTCATCCGGCCAGTAGGCCGCATCGATTTCGTCGTCGTAGATGTACAGCCCTGTCGCCCCAGCATCCATTAGCTCCCAGCCTGTGGTGATCGCTTCGAACGCGGTGGCGCGATGGAATTCCACCGGGCCGCGAGACTGTTCAGCATGGACCGTAAATCGCATGTCTACATCCTGATTGCTTCGCGACCCATAATGCGTCCCAAGTTTACCGTGGGTTAACACGATCTCAGAGACACGCGTTGCCGGTGGACGGGATGTGTCCGGCGAGGCCGCCGCAGCGCTCATAATGGAGCTGCAAGCACCTCACGACCGACTTCGGTGATCGCCACCCAGACGACGGTGATCCGCCGCGTGCCGCACCGTTTGCGGCTGCAGGGTCGCCAGTCCGTCGCGTTGCTCGACGGACCGCACGACAAGCGGCGAACGATACTGAAACTAAAAAGGGTTGCATGGGCGGCGGCCTCTTTTTGCCGTCGCCCTGGGCGGCTTTGCCCGATTTTAGCTGTGGACAACTAACTTAAGTGTCACGCTTCGCCGCGCTGTCGGCAGGTACCTTGGACTGCACCAATCGGCTGAGGATAATTGCCCAGCACCATGTCTTCTCGTTCATTTCCTCGTGCCCACTTCTTTGAGCCCGAAACTGTGAGGGTGATGCGCCGGGCATTCGATGATGCATGCACCACGCTCAAGCTCACCAGCAGAAGCGACCGCCTGAGGGAACGTCTCGCTATCAAGATCGTAGAGCTCGCCGCTGAGGGCGAGGATGATGCCAACCGATTGGCATCACGCGCGATTGCCGAGTTCACCGTTCGACATTAGGGCGCATCCGACGGCTGGGTTTCAAGGACCGCCGTAAATCAGTGGTTCGTTGAAAATGATGCATGGCAAGTCCCACGAATAGGGGGATGCGCTGCCCTTCCCTACAAGTCATTCTCACTGGATCAGCTCTTGGATGATCCGTCTTTCAATCCGAGTGGGGTGGGGTGCCCTGGGCCGGAGCTGGTTTGCCCCTTGCTTCGGCCCAGGGCTGACTTTCAAACGCTGAGGCTCGCAATGTAGCCGCGCTACTATGGCGGCATGTTCAAGCGACCCCGATGCCCAGCCGGCCCGCCGATGACGCTCGGCAACATGCGCGCCAACGGCATGCGGTGGCTCGGGCGTCACTCGCCCACCAGCACCTCCCGACCGACATCGGTGATCGCCACCCAGACGACGGTGATCCGCCGCGTGCCGGTGCGCACCGTTCCCGGCTGCAGGGCCGCCAGTCCGTCGCGCACGAGGCTGTTCAGCGTCGCGTTGGTGATGCCATGGGCCAGCATGTCCGCCACGGTGCGGCCGTGGGGGGCGGCGGTGAGGAGCCTGAGGGCACGGTGATGGTGGACGCTTATCACAGTGGGCGTCTGGAGAAAGCAAGGCGGGGGCGACGACGCTACGGTTACGACACCCGGCCCATCATTGCAACTTCCGCCACTCATTTGCCAGCGATGGGCGCGCTGACGGGGTACATTTGTCGACGCCGGCGACACACAGCTTTTTCGCCATGGTGACTAATTATTGGCCAACTTTTTTGGCCCCGTGCGTGCTCCAGAAAAGCGAGGATGCCGTATGACATGTTTATCCGATAGGATCGTGTGGCCACCTTGCCCCAAGTGCGGCACGATGATGGCTCTTGCTCTTATCGAGCCCGCCGGCCCTGAACTCGAAACGCGCACGTTCGAATGTCCGCAGTGTCGGCATCCGGAAACCGTGTTGGTTGAATTGAAGTAGGACCAAACCACCACGATCCCCGGCCGGCCCGCCAATGACGACTCGGCAATAGGGCACCAACGGCATGCGGTCGGCTCGCGGTGGCGTGCCACCTATGCCGCCATGAGGCGGCGCTGAGCGCCGACAACTGGCCCGATGACGTCCCGGTGCTGGCGTTCGGCCCGCGAACGCTGTGGATAGTCATCAAAGATCAGCGCAACTGAAATCTGGACGTCTTCAAGGTCTCGATATCCTGGACCCGCTCCAAGAGCACGAGGCCGTTCGATCTTGCCCCCAGTGCCCCCCGTCCAAGCGAGATCGGGGCCTCCCTCTCCCGCAGTACGCTGTTGGTTGCCTCTGGATTGCTGCAATGCAATAC
>JADGRC010000311.1 GCA_017881245.1 Pseudomonadota bacterium | reverse complement strand
GCAAGCCGCCAAGTCGTTCCTTTCCGATAGCGCGGCCGTCGGTCTTCGCAGGGTTTGGAGCACCATCGATCAGTCGGTTCTCGACGCCCTGGTGATTTCGCTCTCGATGGTAGTGGTCGACGAACTCCGAAAGCACCCGCCGAAGATGTCGCTCACCGAGCGGGACGATTCGATCGATACACTCGCTCCGGAGGGAAAGCACGAATCGTTCGGCGAAGGCGTTGAGATCGGGACTTCGCGGCGGAAGCCGTATGACCTTCCCGCGGGCACGTTCGAGGGCCCTGCGAAATTCGACTATACGACGCTTGTTCCTACCAGAAACACATCCGAGGCTGGTCACGCGAAAGGGTCACCCAGAGTCTACGGTCCCAGAACCGGAGGGCTGGTCGTCGGCGCCCAAGGGATCGCTTCAGCACGCCGATTTGATGGCGCAGGGCCAGGTTCTCGGAAGCCAGGTCCCGCCGAGTTTTGAGCAGAGAACGGGCACCTCGTAGGACGCTTCGTAGGACCGTGAACATGGCTACCGGAGATCACCCCGCCAGGCGAAGATTCTCAAGGATTTCCGCCTCGGTGGATTTCTGTTAGGAACAGTTCTGCGGCCGCGATGCCTTTTGGGACACCACGAGATCACGCCCGATCCAGCGTCAGGAACGTAAACCCGTCGGCACATAGGCGTTCGAGGATGCGCGGCAAAGCCGCGAGCATGGGCTCGATGTCGGGATGTTCCTCGTCGCCTCGGCCATCGTGCAACAGCAGCACCATGCGCGCGCAGGCGAAACGCGTGGCCCGTCTCACCAGGACTTCGGGATCCGGTCGATCGGTATCCCAAATGCCCCGGCTCCACGCCCAAAGTTGATAGCCCAGCTTACGCGCCACTCTCAAGGCAGCCCGGCTTTTCAGGCCGTGGGGCGGGCGGTAGAGCCGGGCGGGCTGCACACCCAGGGCCGACAATTCCGTCATGGCCGTCGAAATCTCGCGCTCGACGGACGCCTCGCTGTCGCGGTGGATCTTCTTGTGGGTGACCCCGTGAATCGCCACGGCGTGGCCTTGCTCGGCGAGCATGCGCAGCAGATCGGGATGGCGGCGGGCGTTGGCGGCCAGCACGAAGAAAGTCGCCTTGACCTGGTGGCGTCCCAGAATCTCGACGACGCGCAGGGTGCTCGCGCTCGGGCCGTCGTCGAAGGTGATGGCACAGGCGCGTGTCGGCCGCCGGGGAAGGCGCCAGTGAACGCGGCCGAGCGGATCGAACGCCGGGATCTCCCTGAACGCGACAATCCCGCCGATCAGGGCCGCGGTCGCCAGAATCGCGAGCTTTCCCACGGTGGCAATGGCCGGGAGCCGGAGGATCAACCCGACACCCGCAGCGGTCGCGAGGACGACGAGTCCCCGGTTCACCCATGCCCGGGCCTTGGCCCCCATGGTTACGCCGCGGCCTTGGAACGCCTGCGGGGCACCCGGGCGGGCGTCCCGGCGACGCGCTGGAAGACGTCGAGGATCCTGGTCCCGATCCGCTTCCAGTCGAATTCTTCCGCGATGGCTCGCCCGCGCGCGATGCGCTCGGTCTCGTCCTGTCGCAACGTACCGATCACGGCATCGGCGAATGCCGCGGCGCTGTTGTTCCTGGCCACGATCACATTCGACCAATGCGCGCCCGCCCGATCGGTTCCGAGGGCGGGAAGCGCCACGACAGGCAAGCCCGCGGCGAATGCCTCCAGCACCATGATGGAGAATCCCACGGCCCGGGCCGGCAGGAGGAACACCGAGGACGAGGCGAGGAGCTCCCGACGTTGATCGTAGACGGCGCCGAGAAATTCGACGCGGTCGCGCAGCTGCGGCGGAACCCGCGCTTCCATGTCGTGGCGCATGGCGCCGTCGCCCGCCATGAGCAGTCGCACGTCCGGAAACAAGGGCGCGATTGTGCCGAAGGCGTCGATCGCCACGTCGGGCCCGTTGCGTTCCTCGAGCCGACCGAGATAAACGAGGTTTCGCATCCCGGGCCGAAGATATCGGGGGGTCGGGCTCGCTCGCCAGTACGCCGCGTCGATGCCGTTCGGGATGATGGTCGATTGGAAATCGGCATAGCGACCCATCGATTGTGACGTCGCCTCGGAAACCGCGATGACGGCGGCGGCGCGGCGAAAAACCCACCGGTAGTATGCTGCCACCCGGTGTCGCCAAGGTGCATCGGGAAAGCACGAGTGCAGTGTCAACACCTTGGGTCCCCGAAACATCGAGAGCCCCCATGTCGCCAGGCCAAGGTCACAGGGTCCATGGATGTTGACTAGATCGAACCGCCCCTTGCGGAGAGCGCGGTAGAAGTTGAATGCTCCGCGTGGGCTGATCGTGGCTTGGCTGAGGGTCCCACCGCTACGAAAGGTGAGGGCGCGCCCGACGCGAATCACGCCCCGTTCGGCGTCCTCGGGCCCTGGCGCGACCGATGGGGCTGGACGTCCGGTCAGAATCGTGACTTCCACACCTTGACGGTCGAGAAAGTTACGCAGGTGGCGTACGTGCTCCTGAACCCCTCCCAGGCTGGGGAAGTAGCTCTCGGCCACGATTCCGACACGGAGAGGGCGCATGACGCATGAGTGGCCTTATCCGAGCGCCGCGTGCCGGTCAAGCTGGAGACGATCATGCGCCACCCCATCGTCGTCCCACCGAGGTTCCCTGTCGACGGTATTGCCGTGTCACGATAGCGTTCCACGTCCAACGACTGGCGCAGACCGCTCTGGATGAATTGCGCCGAAGCGAGGTGCGTCGACTCGACGACACAGGTGAGCGCGGAGCGCTCAAGAAAACCCGGTGGGCCCTGCTCAAGAGCCCCTGGAACCCGATACGCGTTGGCCGACATCCTCGGGCGTCGACAGGTAACAGTCGTTCGGGACAACAATCAGAACGGCGCCAATGTTTACATGTTGCAGCCAGCACGGGACGTTGCCGCTGCCCAGGTATCGTCACGTAGCGTCGCGTTCAGCTCCCCAGCGCATCCGTCTGTCCGTCGCAGGCCGCCACGAACGAGAAGTCCACTTTTCCGAACAAGGACGACGGTGGTGGGGCAGTACCAGACTAGGAGGTCTCCTTTATGTCGATCCGCCCTCTTGGCACCTTGACCATTGCCGCGCTCGGATTCTTGGGCATGTCCTGTTTGTCCAGCCCGGGCCTCGGCGGATCTGGCGGAAAATCGGGGGGAACGGGGGGCGTCGTTG
>JADGRC010000310.1 GCA_017881245.1 Pseudomonadota bacterium | reverse complement strand
TAGTACGAGAGGACCCGGGTGGACGGACCGCTGGTGTTCCGGTTGTCATGCCAATGGCATCGCCGGGTAGCTATGTCCGGAATAGATAACCGCTGAAAGCATCTAAGCGGGAAGCTAACCTCCAGATAATGAATCCCGAGCCGCAAGGCTCCTAAAGACCCCTTGTAGACGACGAGGTTGATAGGCCGGGTGTGGAAGTGCTGTAAGGCGCGGAGCTAACCGGTACTAATCGGTCGTGCGGCTTGACCACCATTATTTTCTTTCAAAACGATTCACCGTCTATTAGGTTGAGGCTGAAGTTCTTTGAACGAGCCGCTTGATTGCGGCACTCAAGACAAAATTTTTCTCGCGAGGCGACCAGGGTCGCCCGCGGTCTCTAAGAACACCAGAAGGTCCAGGCTGGGCCCATGGGAGTTCCGAATGGATCGCGTCGAGGGAGGGCCGGCTTCGCCGGCCCGAGCTCATCGCGGGAGGTTCGGAACCCTTTCAGGGTTCCGAGCACAATGATTTCGGCGGTCATACCGGAGGGGTCACACCCGATCCCATCTCGAACTCGGAAGTTAAGACCTCCAGGGCCGATGGTACTGCAGGGGAAACCCTGTGGGAGAGTAGGTCGCCGCCGGGAACTTTTGCAAAGCCCGGATCCTTATGGATCCGGGCTTTTTTTTGCCCACGGCAGCTACTTGCCGTGCGAACTGCTCATCGACATCGGATGCGGTTGCCAACCGGTCCCTTCGGACCACGGATGCTTGAAGCCCGCGGCGCCCATGAAAATCTATCGAGAATCGAGTTTCGCCAGGTGGCGGCCGAAACGTTCGGCTATCAGATGTTCCACGCAATACCCGGTCGGGCCGATCCGTTTTCGACTGCATCCGACCTTTCGACAGCTCAACTTCCGTTCGTCGAGAGGGCCGAAGTGTTCTTCAAGCCGCTCCAGACAGTAGCCGCGCATGGTGCCGGCCCGATCGACGTCTCGCAGCCGGCGAGCGTCATCTGGTTTGGGGCGGCAAAAAACCATCCCGCCCTCGACATCCTCGGGCCAAATGGCCAACCAAACGGTGTCGCAAACGGGACAACGACGTAACTCTTCCCACTCCGCCAGTTCCACGACGGGCCACTGCATGACGGAATCGTCATCAAGACGGGCCCACCGCGCGCGCGACTGACACGAACATGTGGCCGATGGGTCAGGGTCCAAGGGGGGCGACCGTCCTTCAAACGCCTCTAGTTTGCCCCGAGTCTTGGGGGAATTCCAATTTGGACGGACCCGCACGACCCGCAGAGGGCTGGATCCCCGATTGGTGAAGGACCCGCGCGTTTGGACATCATCCCCAGGGTCATCGGAGACGCATGTTTGGACGCCAGGTTATGGCGGGCGGACGCATATAATCCCGCGACATGACGGCAATTGCGGATGCGCTCGCGATTCTTCGCGCGCGGGGATTTGTGGAGCAAATCAGCGACGAGGCGGCTCTGGCCGCGCGACTGAATGCGGGTCCTGTTGTTTTCTACGCGGGCTTCGATCCTACGGCGTCGAGCCTGCACGTCGGGCATTACATCCCGTTGCTGGCCATGGCTCACCTGGCGCGGGCCGGCCACCAAGGCATAGCGGTTCTGGGGGGCGGGACGGCCATGGTCGGAGATCCGAGCGGAAAGACCGAAATGCGCCAAATGATCACGCCCGAAGTGATAGCGGCGAATCGGACCAGCATCGAGCCTCAGGTACGGCGAATCATCGGGGAGTCCGCACGCGTCGTGGACAATGGTGACTGGATCCTGCCACTCAACTACATCGCGTTCCTGCGTGACATTGGTCGCCACTTCAGCGTGAACAGGATGCTCAGCGCGGAGGCCTACAAGCAGCGGCTGGAAAAGGGGTTGTCCTTCATCGAATTCAACTACCAACTGCTTCAGGCGTACGACTTCCTGGCGCTGAATGAACGGCACAATTGCGTTTTGCAGATCGGCGGGGACGATCAGTGGGGAAATATTCTGGCGGGAGTCGATCTTATAAGGCGCGTGCGACAACAGGAAGCGTTCGGCCTCACATTCCCCCTGCTGACCACCGCTTCGGGCGCGAAAATGGGGAAAACGGCGGCGGGTGCGGTGTGGCTGGATCCGGGGCTGACATCGCCGTACGACTTCTTTCAATACTTCGTGAACGTTGACGATCGAGACGTCGTTCGTTTTCTCAAACTGCTGACGTTCGAGCCTCTCGAGGAGATTCAACGCTTCGAGACGGCCGTCGGAGCCGATCTGCGCGAAGCCAAGCGCTTGCTGGCTCACGCGGTTACGACGATCGTGCATGGAGAGAGCGTGGCCAACGACGTCCAGAATGCCGCGCGCGCCGCTTTCGGTACTGTCGTACTTTCCCCGGTAGGAGCCGCTTCGCAGAGTCGTGGTGGCGCCGCATCCGTGCGAGTCGATCCCCCTGAAATGCTTGCCGCACTGCCCACGGTGACGATCGACGGTGAGCGCCTGCTCGCCGGGCCCAAAATAGTGGACTTGCTCGCCGAATCGGGGCTGGCGCCGTCCAAGAGCGCGGCGCGCCGGTTGATCGAGCAGGGAGGCGTCCGGGTGGGCGACCGCAAGATTGCGTCGATTGACGAAGTTCTTGTTTCAGCCGACCTTGGCGCCAACGGGACGCTTCTTCACGCGGGAAAGAAGCACATTCGACGGCTAGTTCGCCAATGAACCCCGCGCCGGCAGGGAGGTCGTTCAAAGCTCCTTGAGAACGGGGGTCCCCGCGCCGGGCCCGAGCGCTCCGTGGAACCGTCGCAGATAGGTGTTGGCTGCGCGAGCGGGATCCATGCGAAGGATGCGCGCGATCTGGGTGACGAAGCCCCGCACGTATACGGGCGCGGGCAGCTCATCGAAGCGCTCGTCCTCGATGGAACGAAGGTGGCGCTCGCTGATTTTCGTGCGCTGCGCAACCTCCGACAGCTCCATTCCGCGGGATTCACGCACCTTGCGCAGGACCGCACCCGAGACCTCGGCGTCGGGATCCAGTGACGGGTTGCCCGCGCTGGCGCCGCCTTCAGGGCGCGCCACGATGACGGGATCGAGATGGGGCGCCTGCGCTGCCCGGCGCACCGCGCGGGCCAGGTCCGCCTCGGGGAGCGACAGGTCGTAGGCGCGGCGGCGCTCGGGAGCGAAGAGTGTGTCGTGAGCGGCGTTGGCGCGCTCGTGTAGATTGACCAGTTCCGCCTCTTCGTAGAGTCCCGCTATGACGGGAGAACCCATGGCGTAGATTTCCTTGCACAGGCGAAACGCGCGGCGAATTTCCTCGTCGCTGACGCCGGGCTCGGTTTCCAACACCTCGTAGAATGTTTGCTCGGATTCGAGCCGCGGGGTGGGCACGCTCGTGGGCGGTCGTTCCGCTTCCGTGGAAATGATGCGGCGGACGATTTTCTCGATATTGCGGCAGACCTTCGCCTCGGGAAATTCGGCCATGACCGGACGATGGCGTCGCGTCGCGGCGGCCACCGTCTCGTCCGATTCGACGTGGCCCAGATACTCGAACGAATGCCCGAGGCGCCGGTGCGCGGCCATCGAGATCTGGGGACCGAGTTTCGTGTCTCCGAGCGAGCGTGTCTGACAAACGACGAACCGCGGGCGAAAGCGAGCCATCGCCTGGGCAAGCGCGCTCGCCGCGGCCGGCAGCTTGCCCTGCGTCTTCGGTGGCCCAATGCCCGGGCCCGTGTGTGGCTGCGACGCGGTCGGTTCGGCAGCGGCGGCGGTGCCGTCGTCGTCGCGCGTCGAACGACTTATCTCCAGGGCTATGCGATACAGGTCCAACGCCGCAGGAAGCGGACGCCCCAGTTGGGCCTGTAGCTTGTCCAGCCCCCTTTCACCGCGCAGCCGCCGAAGGAATGCGCTCTTGACGAATCGGTAGGTGGCCTCGATCGACGCTGGATCCGCCAGGGTCACAAGAATCGACACGTGAGCGCCCAACCACAGGTCCAGGCACAGAGCGGAATCGGGCGGACCCAGATCGACCACGATCGTGTCCGCCGAAATGGCGCGCATCGACGTCAATACGGCCTTGCTGTTCACTTTTGAACGGGGCGAACCAAAGGCCAGCGTTTCACCGGCGATCAGACGGACGCCCGCCACGGGGGTGTCAATCGCCAGCTCGTCCAGGGTTTCGGCGCGTCCCCGCAGGAAGGTCCCGAATCCGCGCCCGGGTCGAACCGTGCCCAACATGTGGTTCAACGTACCGCCGGCGGGATCCGCGTCGACGGCGACCACGCGCTTGCCAATCTGGGCCAGATATATGGCGATGTTGGCGGCAAGCAAGGATTTCCCCGCTCCTCCGCGGCCCGAGGCGATGGCGATGATCGTGGGTACGGGTTGTTGATCCGCGGTCGACTTGGCGCCATTTTCGATGTTCCCGTGCGGATCGCCGGAAGGCGAATAGTCGTCCACTACAAGGATGGGGATATCGCTGTCGCCACCGGCGTCGGTTCCTCCCGATCGCCCGTCTGCGGTCGTGGATTCAGAAGGTGTCGCCGCGCTCACCTCGGTGGCGGCGATGCCCTGTTCCGCCGTCGGCCCTTCGCTGATATGGACGCCCGCGAAGGCGAGTTGAGACCACGCAGAGTCGTTCACCGGACTGGTCCCGCCGCTACCGCCGTCTCTGTGATCGCCGCCTCTGCCGACACCCTGACCTTCGCCATCCCGGTCGTCGCTGCTGTCCTCGCGTTCGATGCCGTCGTCGAGGTCCGCTCCGGAGTGGTTGTCGCTATTGGGGCCGCTCATCGCGGGTCCCTAGTCGTCTTTCAATTCCACGTTCCAGTAGGACGCGTCGGCCACTCCCAGGAAGGGCAGCCATTCGCGGTACCGCACCTTGCCCGCCTGCGTGCGGAAGGTCGGCGTCCAGCGGGGCCGCATGGGCGTCTTCAGCAGCTTGATCCCCGCTTGCTCTGGCGTTTGCGCGCCCTTGGACAGGTTGCAGTCGATGCAACAGCAGACGACGTTTTCCCATGTCGTTCGACCACCCTGCGCGCGCGGCACGACGTGATCCAAATTCAAGTCGGTCCGAGGCAGCTCTCGACCGCAGTACTGGCAGGTGTTCCCGTCCCGCAAGTAGATGTTGTAACGCGAGAATCTGACCTTGGTGCGCGGTATGCGGTCATAGAGCTGCAAGATGATTACGCGCGGGACCAGGATGGCGCGGTTCACCGTGCGAACGACATCGTGGCCGGTTCCCCATCGTCGACTCTCGGCCAGATCGTCCGATAGCTGCGCCCAGCTCTCGAAGTCGAAGGTGCGGAACTCCTGATCGACCACACGGGCCACGCCCAAATACAGCAACGTGAACGCCCGTTTGGCATTCGTCACGTGAATCGGCTGATAGTGCCGGTTGAGAACCAGGACGGCGGCGTTGGTCATTGGTGGCCGTGGGCTTGAATCTAGCAGAGGGTCCCAATCGCGGCAAAAGACAGTAGAATTGTCCCGGCGTGCACATTCAGCAGCTTGCACTTCTGGTGGTCGCCATCGTCAGTTTCGCCATTGGCGGGGCGGTGTTGCTGCGGGATCCGCGGCGCCGGGCGCACGTCCTGTTCGCGACTTTCACGTTCAATATCGCGCTTTACTGCTTCCTCGCGTTTCTGGCGAAGGGCTTTGAATCCGAGTTGTTGCACTGGGTGGCTCTGGTGGTCGCGGTGTCCCTTCCCGCGACGGCCCAGCGATTTTTTCAGGCGTTTCTGGGTGACGAGGCCGGGCCACCGCCCCTTTCTCGTTCGACCGTCGTCGGGGCGGCACTTTGCTACACCGCTCTGATTTTCTCGCGGTTCATCGAACCGTTGCACGGCACGTTCTGGTTTCAGTTGGCCTTCTCCTCGTACATCTTTGCCGGCCTTTATCTGTCCGTCTTCTATCTCTATCGCCGATATCGGGCGACGCCATCGAAGGTGGAGAAGATGCGGTTGCTGTACCTGGTGGTGGGCGGGGTCACGACGGTTACGGCCAGCTTGATCGAAACGCTGCCCCACGGGTTTTCCATGGGCAATGTTTTGGTCATTGTCTACCTGTACTTCCTTTCGCAAAACCTGATTCGTTACCGCTTGCTGGATCTGAACGAGCTCCTTGGCCGGATGTTGGTCCTCGGCACGTTGGTTTTCATCCTGACCCTCATCTACGGGGTCCTTGTCCGTTGGGTGGGATCCGACGAAAGCGGGTTGTTCTTCTTCAACACGCTGTTGGCATCAACCGCGATCGTGATCTTGGTGGAGCCCTTGCGCGGCCGCGTGGAAGGAACCATCAACCGCTGGATGTTCAGCGAAAAGTACGAGCTATCGAGACGCATCGAAATGCTGCGGGCCGAGCTGGCCAACGTCATCGACATGCGCGTGTTGGTCCCGCGCGTGCTGTCGTCGCTGGAGGATTCGCGCCGGATCACGCATGCCTCCGTCTATCTCGTCGATCCCGATGGTTCGGGGTACGAGCTTGGCGGGCACGTCGGACCGAAGCCCGAGGCTCGGTTCGATGCCGTCACTCACCGCGCGTTCTTCGAGCGGTTGCGTCGAGCGGGCACCATCTCCTTGGAGGGGCTGGAGAGGGAATTGGTTGCGCGTCGGACGCCCTCCAATGAAGAGAAGGAAGGTCTGCAGCTGATGATGCGGACGCTCGATCAGATGAACGGTTCGGTGGCGCTGGGGATCATCAGCGAAGACCAGCTGCTCGGGGCTCTGGTGCTGCGCGACGAACGGTTGCGCGAGGCCTATTCGTCCGAGGAAATCGAGCTGTTCCGTGGGATCGCGATGTCGATCGGCGTGACGCTGCAGAATTCGCAGGTCTATGAGCGCATGAAGGAGCGGGACCGTCTTGCGGCGCTCGGGCAGATGGCGGCTGGCCTCGCGCACGAGATCCGCAATCCGCTCGGCGCCATCAAGGGCGCCGCGCAGCTCCTGCAGCCCACGGCGTCGGGGCACGGGGTGGCGGATCCCGCCGGCACCAAAGAATTCCTGAACATCATCGTCGAAGAGGTCAATCGTCTGAACAAGATCGTGTCGCAGTTCCTGGACTACGCCCGCCCCTACCGGGGCGAGCAACGTCAGCTCGAGGTCAACGATGTGATTCGCAAAACGTTACAGTTGCTGGCCAAGGAAGGGGCCGGCAAGGGAGTCGAGGTCGTGCCGACGCTGGTCGATGGCCTACCTCCCGTGCGCGCCGACGCCGAACAATTACTCCAAGTCTTCCTGAACCTGGCGCTCAATGCGGTTCAGGCCATGCCCGACGGGGGCCGGCTGTTCGTGTCCAGCAGCATCCGGCGGGCAACGCGCCGGGGTGCGGCCGCCGCGTTTCTGGAGGTCCGGTTCCGTGACACCGGCGTCGGAATTCCCTCAGGCGATCTGCGCAACCTGTTCATCCCGTTCTTCACCACGAAGGACAAAGGGACGGGCCTCGGGTTGCCCATAAGCCAACGCATTATCGAGAACCACGGTGGCACAATCGAAATCAGATCCCAGGCGGGAGCCGGGGCCACCTTCACCGTGTTGCTGCCGGTCGAGTCGGACGCTTATGCCGCCTACGTCGACAAGAAGGCCGCTGTGCCCGCCGTGCCACGTCCGACCCTGTCGCTGCCCGGGCCGGTTACGCCCCCGCCCGTTCCCATCAGCCCGCATGTCCGACCCGTGCCCGCCGTCGCGTCCCTGGCCCCGCCCGCCGTGGTGGGCATGGGCATGATGGCAGGCGCCGCGGACCTGACGCCGCCTCCGCCGCTGCGGACACCCGCGCCGGCGTCGCCCGCGCTGGCATCGCCCGTTTCCGGGCCGCCGGGACCGGCGTCGAGTCTCCGAAACACGCCGCCCCTGGTCGTGATCACGTCGCAGAAGGGGTCGTGAACGCCTGCAACTGCTAAGCTGCGGTTCCTATGCCCGTGTCCGCAGTGGAAGTCGAAGGTAAGCGTGTCCTCGTCGCCGACGACGAGATGAACATGCGGCGCGTGTTGGAGGCGATCCTGCGGCGCGAGGGTTACGAAGTGGTCACCGCAGCGAACGGCGCGGACGCTTTCGCAGCAATGAGCCGGAACATCCACACTGTCATCACAGACTTGAAGATGCCGGGCTTGGATGGGATGGGCCTCTTACGCAAGCTCCAGACCGACTATCCCGAGGTTCCCGTGGTGATGATCACCGCGCACGGCTCGGTCGAAAACGCGGTCGAAGCCGTGAAATTAGGGGCATTCGACTACCTGGAGAAGCCTTTCGAACAAGAACAGATTCGGCAGATCGTCGCGAAGGCCATGAAGACGCACGAGCTGGCCCGGCGCGACGCGCGTCCCGAGGAACCGATTGGGCGCGGACGGTTTCGTCTGATCGGGGAGTCGCTGGCGATTCGTCAGATCTACGCGGTGGTCGAGAAAGTCGCGAACACGCCTTCGACGGTTTTGATAACCGGTGAGTCTGGCACCGGCAAGGAACTGATCGCGCGAGCGTTGCACGAGAATTCGTCCCGCCATGGCGGGCCGTTCATCAAGATCAACTGCGCGGCGATTCCCAAGACATTGATGGAATCGGAACTGTTCGGGTACGAAAAGGGAGCGTTCACCGGCGCGGTCGGCGCCAAGCCGGGTCGGTTCGAGCTGGCCCACGGGGGAACGCTGTTCCTCGATGAAATCGGCGAGATCCCCGTGGAGATGCAGGTCAAGCTGTTGCGAGTCCTGCAGGAATCCGAATTCGAACGGGTAGGCGGCATCAAGACGATCAAGGTCGACGTTCGACTGGTTACGGCGACGAATCGCGATCTGTTGCAGCTGATCGCAGAGGACACGTTTCGCGAGGATCTTTTTTACCGATTGAATGTCGTTCCCATCCACATTCCACCGCTGCGGGAGCGGCGAGAGGACATTCCCCTTCTGGCCGAGCACTTCATCACCAAGTTCAACGATCGGCTCCGCAAGGACATCAAGGGAATCTCGCCGGCGGCGATCACGTCCCTCGGCACCTACAACTGGCCGGGAAATATTCGAGAGCTGGAAAACCTGATGGAACGGACGATGCTGTTTTGCGAGGGCCCCCAGATAGAGGCGCACGATCTGCCGCCCGAATTGGGACATCCCGGCGCCTCGGCAGCCACCTCGCCCGCCTGGCTGACGACGACGGGATCGCACACCGCCCCCCCCCCGATCGACGACGTGGCGTCGGGGCACACGACTTTGCCCTCGTTGCCCGTGGTGCCGAGCGCGCCCGCAGGCTCGTTGAAGGAGGCCGTTCGGGCGGAGACCGAGAGGGTCGAGCGCGAACTGATCATGCGGGCGCTGGATGAGACGACGGGGAACGTCACCCAGGCGGCGCGGAAGCTGAAGATCTCGCGCAAGAGCTTGCAGACCAAGATGAAGGAGTTCGGGCTCCGGGATCGAGAAGGGCCGCGCGAAGGGGGCTGAGGGGTCGGGTGAGGAGTGTCCTCCTCGCGAGCGCGCGCGGCGCTGTCGCAGCGACGTTGTCGCATCGCGGTCGTGGCGGGCGGATATGACCAGCACGACCGCCGTCCGGCCTCATCTTGAGCGGCGAGATCCCGACACCACCGTCGTGACGATGGCGTAGATTTCACGCCGCGATCGCTGGGACCGCATGGACAACTCGTCGGTCACGTCGCGCGCCGATTGTCCGGTCGCGAGGAGGTGCGCCGCGCGATCCGCGAGCTCGTCGTCGGTCTGTTCGGGATCCGCATCGTCCGTTCCGCGGGCCCCGGACACGACCAGAGTGATCTCGCCCAGCGGACGGTCGACGCGGTAGCGATCACAAAGTTCGCCCAAGGTCCCGCGCACGAATTCCTCGTGGATCTTGGTCAGTTCGCGCGCCACGCAAGCCGGGCGCTGGGGGCCGAGGACCGCGGCGAGGTCCTCGAGTGTGTCCGCGGTCCTGAGCGGCGATTCGTAGAGCACGAGAGTGAACGGGTGCGTTCGCATGGTTTCGAACAGCCGGCGCCGGGCTCCGCTCTTGCGCGGCGGAAAACCCAGGAACGTGAACCGATCGGGCGACTGGCCGGACCCGACCAGTGCCGCCAGGATCGCGGAGGGACCCGGAATCGGCTGCACCCGTAGTCCCGCCGCAATGACGGCCGTGACCACGCGGAATCCAGGGTCCGACACCAGTGGCGTGCCCGCTTCCGACAAGAGGGCGACTTCTTCTCCGGCGGCGATGCGGTTCACGGCGTCCTCGGCCCGGCTGAGTTCGTTGGCATCGAAGCACGATAGGACGACCTGGTTGGGCTTTGTGGCTCCCGCCTGGGACAGGATCCGGCGAGCACTGCGGGTGTCTTCTGCAAGGATGACATCGGCCGCCGCGAGCACGGCTTGGGCACGGGGCGACAGATCGTCCGGATTGCCGAGCGGCGCGGCGACCACCCAGAGCCGACCGGGCGTCCCCGGGCCATCGCCACCTAACCGCGTCGCAGATGGCATGTGGACGTGAAAGTATATGACAAATCCGTCGGTTGCCGTGGCAAAAGCCGTGCGCGACGGTGCTTCACTCGTTATCATTCAGGGGCCAGTCGTCATTCACATGGATCTTCTCGACAGCCCGTCTTCCCCATCCATTCCCCCTTCCCCGGAGTCGCGCATGCGGCGGTTCAGCAAGATTGTTGCGTTCGGCGTCGCTTGCGGCGCGGCCCTGGTACTGACCGTCCGCCATGGTGGCGACGGCATTCGTGTCGGCAGTGACAGTCAGCTGCGCGCCGCGACGAAAGCCAGCGTCAAGTACGATCTGTCGCAGTTGCCGATCTTCTCGAAGACCCTGCTCTACGTCCGGGAAAACTACTTCGACAAGAACCGCCTGGATCCGCGACGGATGCTGGTCGGGGCCTTGGATTTCGTGCAGCGTGATGTTCCCGAGATCCTGATCGATCGATGGCCGGAGCGGGATCCCAAGCAGGTGACGGTGAGGGTCAACGGGCAACAACGCAGCTTTCCGATCGGGGGCGTCGATTCGCCGTGGAGCCTGCGCACCATGTTGCAAGACATCTTTCGCTTCGTGCAGCCCAATCTGCAGCCCGTACCCGAAAAGGAAGAGGCGCGGCGGCTGGTCGAGATCGAGATGGCCGCGACGAACGGGATGCTTTATACGCTGGACCCGCATTCTGTGCTGCTCGACGTCGAGACGTACAAGGACATGCGGACGCAGACCCAAGGCAAGTTTGGTGGCTTGGGTATCGTCATCGAGATGGACAAGAAGAATCGCATCACGGTCAAGCGACCGATGCCCGATACACCCGCGATGCGGGTGGGCCTGAAGCCCAAGGATCATATCGTTCGCATCAACAACGAATCGACGATGAACATGACCCTGAACGAAGCCGTCGAGCGGCTGCGGGGCGATGTCGATACCACTGTGGACGTTTACGTGGATCGCGACGGGCTGACGGTTCCCAAGAAGTTCACCATCACCCGAGCGTTCATCCGTCCGCCGGCCATCGATCCGGCGGCGCGGATCTTGGCGGTTTCAGCCGGACCAGGGCAGGCGGCGGCCAAGATTGGCTACTTCCACATGCTGCATTTCTCGGCCAACAGCGCCAGCGATCTTAGCGACGCTCTTGCGCTGTTCGAGAAGGAGCGGGTGCGCGGCATCATCATGGATTTGCGCGGCAATCCAGGAGGTCTTTACGAGCAGGCCCAGAAAGTTTCGGACGCCTTCATCAGGAGTGGCACGTTGGTTTCGATGGTGGGCGTCGGGGGCGCTCAGCGGAAGGACGAGACGGCGAGCGACAGCGGCCATGAGCCCACCGTCCCCTTGGCCGTGCTTGTGAATCAGAATTCGGCGAGTGCGAGCGAGATCGTCGCCGGCGCGATGAAGAACCTGGATCGAGGCCTGGTGATCGGCGAGGGCACGTTCGGCAAGGGATCCGTGCAGGTGTTGTTCGACATTCCGTCGCCGGTGCCGTTCGGCGACAAGTCCGAGGACGACAAGCTGGGTCTGAAGCTGACGACCGCGCAGTATTTGACGCCGGGAGATATCTCGATTCAGGGGGTCGGCGTTATCCCAGACATCGAGACGGTGCCGTTATTGGTCCAGAAGGAAGGGGAGCGTTCGTGGATTCGATTGCAGTCGTCCGTCCACAAGCGCCGCGAGGCCGATTACGAATGGCACCTGGAACACCCGAGCGTGCGCCGGGGCGAGAAACCATCGGAGACGGTGTCGTACCTATTGGTGCCAAAGCCGGGCGAAAAGAGGAAGCATCCCGACGATGAAGCCGCCGTCGACGAGGACGATGAAGAATCGCCCTCCGACGACGATGATGCCGATCAGAAGAACGATTTCTTGATCGAGTTCGCGCGAGATTTCCTTGCGCAGGCGAAGACGGCGCGGCGCCGCGAGATGGTGGCCGGCGCGAAGCCGTTCCTTGAGAAGGTGCGCGCGGCGGAGGACAAGAAGTTGGCCCAGGCCTTGGAGAAACTGGGCGTCGACTGGGCGATGGGCCCACCGGCGGGTACGCCGGTCGCACCGCAGCTTCAACTGACCCTTCAGACCGAAAAGACCGATGGAAAGGCCATCTCGGCGGGCGAGACGGTGAAGATTCGTGGCGTGGTCAAGAACACCGGACCCATCCCCGCGTTTCGGGTGAGGGCAGTCCTCGCGAGCGATAGCCCGATCTTCGACGAAAATGAAATGGTGTTCGGCAAGATCGGTCCTGGTGAGTCCAAAACCTATGATTTGGCGGTCAAGGTGCCCGTTTCGTCGTTCACCCGGACGGACGCAATCAAGGGAACGCTGTTCTCGCAGCGCTCGGTGAAGGCCAGCACGGCCGAGATGATGTTGAACATTGAGGGCAAGCCGCGCCCGCTGTTCGCGTACACCTATCAGACGGTCGACGACGTCAAAGGCAACCGAGACGGGCTGGTCCAGCGTGGCGAGCAGGTTCACACCCTCGTGACCGTGAAGAACATTGGTGTCGGGCGGGCGTTGCACACCGAGGCGGTGCTCCGCAACGGCACGGGACAAGAGGGGATTCTCATTGGCGCGGGTCGGTTTGACGCCAAGGAGCTGGCGCCGGGTGAGACGAAGACATTTTCGTTCGCCTACGAGGTCGGGACCGCGTTTCGCGGCGACGAATATCAATTGGAGCTCGCGGTCGGTGACACGACGCTTGGTGAATCGGTCACGGACAAGATCAAGTTCAAGGTAGCTCCTCCCGGCCCGGCTCCGGAGGCGGCGAGCGGGTCCGTCACCATGACCCACGACGGCGTGGCGCTGCGAGAGGCGGCGGCGGACAGTGCGTTGGTCGTCGCCCGGGCGCCAAGCACCAGTGTATTCAAGGTCACCGGAAAGCTGGGTACCTTTACCCGCGTCGAGATGGAAAGCGGTCGGAGTGCGTTCGTCGCGTCGGCCGACGTCAGGGCGGGGGGGGCCGTGCATCCGGTGTGGAAGCCAGAATGGCAGGTGACGCCGCCGGTCTTGCCCGGGAGCGCTCCCACGGTGGTCTCCGGGGAAACCGTGCGCATCAAGGGCCACGCCTCCGATGATCGGCTGGTTCGGGATGTCTACATTCGGGTGTGGAACCGCGACGCCAAGGTTCCGATGAAGAAGGTGTTCTACCTGCCCAACCGTCCCACCGGTGACCGAACCAAGTTGGATTTCGAAGCCGACGTCCCCCTATGGCCGGGCAGTAACACCGTGCAGACGTTCGCCCGGGAATCGAATGACGTGCAGTCCTTGCAGACGGTGGTGGTACTCAAACGCGCCCCCGGTGTCCTTGCTGGGCCGACGGATTCGTCCACGCCGCGCACAACCACGCGATAGTTGAGTTCAAACTCGGTCGTGACCGTTCCTCGAGCGGCAGCAGGTGTTACTTTCCTTGCCGCATGATGAGAGGGGTTCCCCGGGGCACACTGGTCCTGGCCGGTATGGCGGCCGGGTTCGCCGTCGGATTGTTCGACGGGGCTTGGGCGGCGATCGCCGCGCGAACCAGCCTATGGGGCGCACTGGTCGCGATGGTGTTGGTCGCAGCGGTGGACGGGCTACTCGGTGGGGGCGGGGGAATCATCGTCGAGGCCGTGGCACGCCTGGTCCTTTGGGGACGGGGTAGGCGCTCGCCTCTTTGGGCGCGCGTTGGCGCGGCCTTCCCCATCGGCATGGCGGCGTCCGTCGCGACCGTGGCGGCGGCGATCGGCACGACGGATCGGCGGAACCGATTCCTGGCGGCCGGAGTGGTTTCGGTGGTCGCGCTCGGCGCGGGGGTGTTGGGTGCCGCGCTGTTGCCGGCGCTCGCACGTCTTTTATCGCGTCGCCGCGGGATTTTGCGAGCAGCGGATCGGCCTGATCCCGCGCTTCTTCTGCTCGGACCTTGGGTGGCCCTGGCGGTCGACGTCGTGATCATGTCGGCCGCCAT
>JADGRC010000309.1 GCA_017881245.1 Pseudomonadota bacterium | reverse complement strand
TATCGGTGACACCCACCAAGCGGGCCCTGATTTCCTCGAGTTCGTCCCCGGGCAAAGGAGCCCCCAAGGGATCTCCGATCGCCCGAATCGAAGGCCGCAGCTTGTCGAGCGACTGGCTGAGGTTCAGCATGACGAACGCCAGCGGGTTGTTGATTTCGTGCCCCACCCCGGCCGCCAGACGGCCCAACGAGGCGAGCCGTTCGGTTTCATCCGACCGCGCCGACATCTGGCGCTGGTGCTCGAAGAGGACGCGTTCGACGGTGGCCAAGAGGTCGTTCGCATCGACAGGCTTGCGCAAATAGGCCTGTGCGGAGATGGCCGCCGCCTGCGGGCTCCCATCGGCGGAAATCGCAACCACGGGAATGAGCCCCAGCTTCGGGTCGTCCTTCTGGATCGTTCTGAACTCCCAGCCATCCATCACGGGCATTCTCAAGTCGAGCACGATGATGTCGGGGAGGCTTTCGGAGTACAGCCGCCTCAGCGCCTCGCGTCCGTTTTCGGCGAACGAGACCTCGTAGCCATCCTCCTCCAAGAGCGGGCCGAGGGAGTCACGAATGATTTCCTCGTCTTCAACAACGAGGACACTTCCTTTGGTGGCCTGGTGGCGCAGAGGCCAACGTCCCCTGACAAGCACAGGGCCGCCGGGTTGAGGCTTGCCCAGCGGTTCAGAATGGGGAACCATCCTCACCTACGCTCCTTCGCCTTCCAAGAGCTCCACGACGGCATCCGCGAGGCGGTCCATGTCGACGGGCTTTGCCAGGTGCATCTGAAATCCCTCGGAAAGCGCGCGGCGACGATTCGCCTCTCCCGCCAAGGCGGTAAGCGCCAGCGCGGGGGTATTGCCGCCCCTCTCGGGGTCTCGCGCCCTCACTCTGCGAATGAGGGAGTAACCGTCCTCCACGGGCATCGCGATGTCGCAAAGCAGGACATCGGGATAGAACTCCTCGAAGCTGGAAATCCCTTCGCCCGCTGATTGCGCCGTCTTCACAGTGGCGCCTCCCTCGGTGAACATCTCGGCGAGTGCCTCGCGCGTGCCGGCATCGTCCTCGACCAAAAGGATCCGCCGCCCGCTCAGACGCCTGGCAACCCCGAGTCCACCTCGCGGCACGTCTTGCTGGAAGACCGGCACGCTACGACCCAACGCGGCCGCGGACTCGGACGCGGTCCGCTCCGCCAGCAGAGGTAGTGCGACGTGGAAGGTGGCACCGTGTCCCGTCCCCTGGCTCTCGGCACGGACCGTTCCGCCGTGCGCATCGACCAGGTGACGCACGATCGCCAGGCCCAAGCCCAGCCCGCCGTGCGGACGCGTGCTCGAGCTGTCCTTCTGTGTCAGCCGGTTGAAGATTCGAGGCAAGAAGTGGGAATCAATGCCCATCCCATTGTCGCTCACGCGCAGGTGGGCCAGGCCGCCGACTTCCTCCAGCACGACGTCGACCCTGCCACCCGAGGGAGTGAACTTGATGGCATTGGAAAGCAGATTCAGCACGACCTGCTCCAGCCGCGTGCGATCGCCGGACACCGGACCCACAGCTTGATCCAGAAAGGTCCGCAGCTCTATCCCCTTGCTCTCGGCCAATGCCCCCATGGTGTCGAAGGTCGCCTTGACGACCGCAACGAGATTCACGGGTTCCAGCGCCACCTTCAATTTGCCTGTCACAATACGGGAGACGTCGAGAAGGTCATCAATGAGCTGCACCTGCATCTTGGTGCTGCGCTCGATCGCGGCGCAGGCGCGGTCGCGTTTACCGCTGTCCGATCCCAGCTGGCGCAGCAACTGCACATGAATCAACAACGCCGAAAGCGGCGTGCGAAGCTCGTGCGAGAGTACCGCCAGGAACTGATCCTTCGCCTGATCCGCCCGTTCGGCCTCCTCCCTGGCGTGTTGGACCTCGCTGATGTGATTCTTGAGGGCGTCGATGTCGAACAGCGACACAATCGCGCCGTCGATGTGGTTCTCCGCCGTCTTGTAGGGGCGGATCTGCATCCGGTACCACCGCCCCTCGCGATCCTTGACCTCCGATTCCTTCGCCACCATCGTTTCGATCACCTCAGTGATCTGTCGGTCGAGATCGGGCACATCGATGTTCGGCCTGATGTCGTCCAGCGAGCGGCCGACGTCGGCCTGCCGGACATTGAGGATATTCCGAGCCTTGGGGGTAAAGCGGCGAATGCCTCGATGCTTGTCCAAGATGAGGATGGGAACGTCGACGGTGTTGAGCAGGTTGACGAGATCGCTGTTTATCTGGCTCACCTCCGAATTGCGGGCGTTGAGCGCGTCGTTGACCATACTCAGCTCTGCGTTGGTCGACTGAAGCGCTTTCTTCGCGGCTTCCAGCTCCTGGTTCAGGCTCTGGAGTTCTTCGTTGCCCGAGACCAGTTCTGCGTTGGCCGAGCCGAGACCGTCGTTGGTTCGAGTCTGCTCATTGATGACGGAATGCAGATATTGCGCGGTCGCCGACAGCTCAAGCTCGCGCTGAGGGATCCGCCTCGTGGCCTTCGCCGGCTCGGGTTTGGGGCGCACCACGCCGACGCCTGATCGTCTCCTGTTCTGTGAAACCTTCTTCCCCATACTTCGCTCCCTGCTCGACACGTGCTACGGGGCTGGAAGCGCGCCACCACGCAGACCACCCAGGTCAATTTGGCCCCTTTTTTCGATGGGGTCAACGACAAACGAGCGGTGGTTTGAGCATTTATGCGCGGACCATACGGCGGTTTCCTCTATGACTTGGCATCACACTTCCTAATAGTCGATAGGTTAGATCGACGGCGCGGACTATTGACCGAAGACCTCTTTCCGAGCGCCCTCGATGATCGCCACCACCGCCGGGTGTTGAACTCTTCGATCCACGGAGATTGCGTAGAAGTGCTGTTGGAGGGACTTAACATGTCCCACGACCGCCCAGAAGGCATCCTCGAGCGTTGTTCTTTCGAACAACGCGACGCCGTGCAGGAAACCATACCTCGGTTTTTACGAATGCTTCCACCGCGCTTTCCTCATAGTCAATTCGTTTGCGGCGCGACATCATTCGCTCGAAATCCCGAGGCGTCCCAAGATGACCATGAAGGCTTTCACGCTACACATACCGAAAGACATCGAGACTCAACTTCGCCGATGCCGCGTGTCGATCCGTCAATCGATTCGAACGCGATTGAAGGGCATCGTCGAGCGTTTGGCCACCGCGAGTCCAGTAGGCCGTCGAAAACCAGCGGCCTCGGCAGGGCCGCCGCACAGATTCTACGTTTTCGAAGGCTATCGCATCTCCTATCGGGTGGACCCCGTCACACGCAGGGTCGTCGTCCTCACGATTGGAGCCACACCCGCCTAGGGAGACCGCCTTGAGATCGTGATTCAGTCCCAGGCACCAGGCGAGCGGGGCTAGTCTAAAACAAGGTGCCCTGTCCCGTGCCGGGGCGCGCCGGCGGGGGCGCGATGCCCATGTGGTCGTAGGCGCGGCGGGTGACCTGGCGACCGCGGGGGGTGCGCAGCAAGAACCCCTCTTGAATCAGGTAGGGTTCGTACACGTATTCCAACGTGTCGCGATCTTCCGCCAGCGCGGCGGCCAACGATTCGACGCCGACCGGACCGCCATCGAACCGCTGAATGATGATTGACAGGATTCGGCGATCGCCCGCGTCCAGGCCAAGGGCGTCCACTTCCAGACGTCCGAGCGCGTATTGGGCCGCGTCGAGCGTGATGCGACCGTCGCCCCGCACCTCGGCGAAGTCACGAACACGTCGAAGCAACCGATTCGCTATTCGCGGCGTGCCCCGGGCGCGCCGGCCAATCTCGGCGGCACCAGCGTCTTCGATCTGGATGTCGAGCAGGCGCGCGGATCGGCGAACGATGGTTGCCAGATCGTCGGCGCCATAGAATCCGAACTGCTCGACGATTCCGAATCGCGACAACAAGGGTGACGTCAGCTGCCCGGTCCGCGTCGTCGCGCCCACCAGCGTGAAACGTTCGATGGGCAACGGAATCGCGCGGGCGCCGGCGCCAACGCCCGTCACGATCTCGATGCGAAAATCCTCCATCGCGGGATACAGGCTCTCCTCGACGTTGGGCAGCAACCTGTGAATCTCGTCGATGAACAGGATGTCTCCCTTTTCAAGCGAGGTCAGAATGCCGGCCAAATCACCCTTTCGTTCCAGCGCCGGTCCCGACGTGACCCGGACGGTGGTGCCCATCTCGTTCGCCAGCAGGTACGCCAGCGTGGTTTTCCCGAGACCGGGCGGCCCGGACAGAAGAACGTGATCGAGCGCATCCGCGCGGCCGCGCGCCGCCTGGACGTAGACCGCCATGTTGTCGATGACCTTGCGCTGACCCACGAATTCGTCGAAGCGACGCGGGCGAAGCGCGGCGTCCTCGTCTCGATCGCGCTCGGCCGGTGACACCACCCGCGAGACCTGCCCGCCGGGATCACCCCGCTCGGCCTCCGCGCCGGACCGCGCGCCAGACAACGTCACGGCCTCCGCGCCGGACCGCGCACCAGACAACGTGCCGGCCTCCGCACCGGACCCAGCACCAGGCAAGGTCACGGGCAACGTGCCGGACCTCACGGACCGGGGGCCGCCCGCCGGCTCGTGAATCACCGGCTTATCGGCCTGGCCGTCGTCGTGAGGCTTGCGCGCCAAGATCCTAGATTCTCCTCAACGCGGCCAGGCCCTGCTTGACCAGATCGGGAACGGGCAGCGACGGATCCATTCGCGCGATCACGGGCTCCAGCTCCGCCGGACGATAGCCAAGCGTCATCAACGCGCCTTGCACATCGGCCAAACGCTCGGGAAGCGCGCTCGCAAAGGCTCCCGAGCCGAAGGTCCCGCCGCCCGCACCGGCGGCCGCTCCAGCCGCGGGGCCCACGGGAAACGGAACCAGTTTGTCGCGCAGCTCGACCGCCAGACGCTCGGCGGTCTTGCGACCGACGCCGCGGATCTGCGTCAGGCGCGCGACGTCCGCCCCCGCGATGGCCTTGGTGAGCTCGGACGCGGGTAGCCCCGACAAGATCGCCAGCGCCACCTTGGGTCCCACCCCTTGTACTCCCAGCAGCGTCTCGAACAAAGCGCGTTCCTCGCGTTCCGAGAAACCAAAAAGCGACGCGCCGCCGTCCTGCACGTAGTGACTGTAGATCCACAGGCGCGCCTCCGCCCCGGCGAGACCCAATGTGCGCGCCGTCGCCGCGCTGACGGCGATCTGATAGCCAACGCCGCCAACCTCCAGAACCACGGATTCCGGATCCTTCTCCAGCAATCGCCCCCGCAGATGCGCGATCACCGCGTCGCCCCCCCGCCCTGCCCGTTCGTGAGATCACCCTGGCGCGCGTGGCAGATGGCGATGGCCAAAGCATCCGCCGCGTCCGAGGCCGGCAAGCGGCGCAACTTCAACGTCGCGCGCACCAGATACGCGATCTGATCCTTTGACGCCCGACCATGTCCGACCACGGCCTTCTTCACGGTTGCGGGAGGATACCCGGTGACGAGCAGACCCGCCTCCCCCGCGATCAGCAGCGCGACACCTCGCGCCTCGCCGAGCGCCAAAGTGGATTGGACACTCTTGCCGAAGAACGCCTCCTCCATCGCCACGGTATCCGGGTGCAGCTCGACCACCAGTTCCCGTAGCCCCCGCCCGATCTCCACCAACCGCGCCGCGCGCGAGTGGTTCGCGGGCGCCGTGATGACCCCACACTCGACGTACCGAACCACGGCGGGCCCCACCCTCTCGATGACTCCGTAGCCGAGGCGCAACGTCCCCGGATCGATACCCAAGATTCGACGAACCCGATCGTGCGGAAACCGGCCCCGCTCGGCGTGACCACCGGCGGCGCGCGCGCTCAGCCGACACTCTCCATGACGGATTCGTCGACGTCCATGTTCGAGTACACGTTCTGAACGTCGTCGTTGTCCTCCAACATCGACACGAGCTTGGCCGCCTTCTCGGCGTCGTTTCCGGTCAGGCGGACGATGGTCTGGGGCACCAGCGTTACTTCAGCCGACACGGGCGCGGGCAGCTTAGCCTGTTTCAGGGCGTCGCGAATACGCTCGAACTCTTTCGGCTCCGTATAGACGATCACGACGTCCCCCTCGGTCTTGATGTCGTCCGCGCCGAGCTCGATGGCCTGATCCGTCAGGGCGTTTTCGTCGACCTCGGTCTTGTCGAACATGATCACGCCCTGCTTCTTGAACATGTACGACACCGATCCGGAAGCACCCAGGTTGCCGTTGTACCGCTGAAGCACGTTTCGGATTTCACCGGCGGTCCGGTTCCGGTTGTCGGTCATGATTTCGACCAACATCGCGGTGCCGCCCGGGCCGAACACCTCGTAGGCGAATTCCTCGTAGGTCACGTCGCCGAGATCGCCCGTGCCCTTCTTGATGGATCGTTCGATCACGTCGTTGGTCATGTTGACCGAGCGTGCCTTGTCGACCGCCGTGCGCAAGCGAGGATTGCCGCTGATGTCGCCGCCGCCGATGCGCGCGGACACCGTGATCTCCTTGATGACCTTGGTCCAGACCTTGGACTTCTTGGAGTCGGAGGCCTCTTTCTTGTGCTTGATCTTGGACCAGCGATTGTGCCCTGACATTCCGTCACTCCTACCACGAGGCCGCGCCACGGGGGAGTGGCGGACGTGGTCTTCACTCCGCGCCCCAGCCGGGCGTCGCCGGGCTCGGTAGCCGTGACCAGGCCGCGGCTTGATCGCACGCATCCTCCGGCTGTCTGTGCACGCTCTTGCCCGACCATTTGGCCGCCGACACGTCCACGAAACCGCCGTAACTCGACAGCACGGTTCCTCCCGCGGCCCGCAATCGCACAACCTCGCCGCCATTGGCCAGGCCATCCGACCCGATTCGGGTATCGACGCGAATCAAGGGTGTGCCCGCGCGGGGCGCCGTGTCGACGGGACTGACCGGGTCGAACCCGGACGGAACAATCAAGGCATACGCTCCGGAGTCCAACAGCGCGGCCGGCAAGGTGTCCGCGCCTTTCGAATCCTCGATGGTCAGCCCGGCGACATCCACGGAGTCCCGACCGAGGTTGCGGATCTCGACATACTCCTGTGCAGGCTCGGGTCCGGCCGGGTTGGCGTGAACTTCGGTGATGGCAACCGGCAACAGGCCCACCGGAACGGTCATCGAAATGCCGGCCGTCTCGGCGACATTTCCCGCCAGATCCGCGGCGCGCGCCACGATTTGTATGTCGGTGCCACCTCCGAAAGCAGCCACCGACGTGGCCACCTGGAACTGTGTTGTCCCCGCGCCCGCGGACACGTTGAGCTCAAGCCCGCCGCCGCGAATCCACAAGGTCCCGGCCGCCGATTCGTTGGTTTGAAACGTGACCAGAACACAAGGGCCGGAAGGATTGACGGCCAAGGCGGTGATCGCGGGCGGCGTCAGATCGGCCTCGGCGGCGGTCGTGAATTGTCCCACTGGGCCGGTGGCAACGGGCTGTCCCGCCCCGTCCGCCACGCCGGCCCCCAGCGACACGAGGTACGTCGCGGATGGCGTCAGCACATCGGCCATCGGCACCCGAAAGCACGTCCCGCCGATGCCGCCCGGGCAGTCCGTCGGGACGGGCCCCCCCGCCGCCGCCGGCCGCCCACCACCCATGATGGTCAGTGCGCCGTCGGGGACCGTCACCGGGTTCGGGAACCTGACCACAATCGCCGCCAGATTCACCGGAACGCCGCCAGCACCGGGCGTCGGATCGACGAGCGCGGCGGCGCCTGCCGTCATGGCGCCTGGTGAACCGGGCGCCGCCGAACCCGCGGCCACCAGATCCGTGTTGGGCGTACAGGCGCCCCACGCGCACGGGAGCGCGAGGGCCGCAATCCAGCCCGCCGAACGTCGACGTCGATGCCGGGACATCGTCGCTGTTTCGGCGGCTGCATCGCCCGGTTGCGAGCCATCACGGCACCCTCACTCAAAACGAATCTGCAGCGCCAGACCAGCCCCGAACGTGCGCGCCGCCTGCGCCCGGTTGATGTCGGGAAACATCAGCCAGCTGCGCAAGTCCACCGCCCGGCCGAGCGCGGCCCCGAGTCCGAATCCCAGTGGATATTCGTGGTGGCTGGCACCATTTTCGCTGACGACCTTGAAACCGAAAAGGGGGCCGAGCCACACCACGTGCGTCACCTGAATCCACAGATGAACGGGCACGCTGACGACCGTCGCCGTCGGATCATAGAACACCACCGGCACGAAAAGCCCCGTGTCGATGCGGATCGACGCCGCCCGCAGCGAAAGCGGCACCCCCAGCATCAGCCCGAAGCGCGATCTCTGTTCGATGGGAAGATAGGCGCGAAGGTCCAATCCAAGCTCGATGGACGAGCCACGCGCCATCGCCCAACGGGCATGAACCTCGGGGTTCGCCGTTCGATCGTTCCGCGCTCCGTAAGTCTCCGTCTGAAAAGGACGGCCATATCGATCCGCCTGCAGGCGTTGGCCGGCGTCGTCCAGGCGAAACCCGAGGCGAAACCCCAGCTCGACCTCGTTGGTCAGTCCCCCCGAGATCTCCGCGTTCAACCCGGTGCCCGTAACGGACCCGCTCGGCACGGTCGGCTCGTGAGCGAGCCCGACACCGAAATCCAAGGCGACCGCTCCGCGCGGCAACACGATGCCGCGATAGATGAAGGGCGGCGCCGCGACCGCCCGCGGGGCCACAACCGGCGCACCAAGGATGAAGCAGAACGTTGCCAGACCGAGGGCCGCTTTCCGTTGCATGCGCGGGTATATATGCCGGCGCGATCGAAAAGTGGACATTCGACGTGAAGGCGGCGACGCAACGCGCGCCTCGCTCGTTCGATAGTCGTGCGTGATAACATGTCAAACGCCATGCGCGTGTCGGCCAAGGCTTCGAAGACCTTCGACCCGACCATCTATCCCGTAGAGGAGAAGGTGGGCGAGGACCTGCTGCAGCGCTGGATCGCGGAGATCCTGCGACCGCTCATCGAACGATGGCTACGACAGCGCGGCGTAACGGCTCTGGTGGG
>JADGRC010000308.1 GCA_017881245.1 Pseudomonadota bacterium | reverse complement strand
TGCGTCGCGAGAAAATAGAGTTTCGCGGTGTGCGCGGGTTGATAGGCGTAGCCGCCTAGCTTGGGGAGGCTTTGAAACAGCGTGTGCACGCCGTTGATCGCGTCGGGGGGAGCGGTGCCCGTAGTCGGAAGCGGTGTCGCCGCGAGCGACGTTGGTTCCACCTGATAGACCGCGCCGCCGGTTCGGGTCTTGATGAAGATCCGCTTGGCGCAATAGTCGTAATAGCCCATCGCCTGGCTCTTCTTGGCAGCGACATCGGCCGCGGACGCGCCCGTGACCGCCTTCACCGACCACGCCTTGGTCGCGATGTCATAGACGCGCGCTTGGTTGCCGGCGTTGGCCCCGTCGGCGAACAAGATGAGGCGATTGTTCGCCGAGTCGACGACCATCGGGCACCGCTCGATGTCGTAGAACGAATCGGAGCCCGCCATCGCGTTGCCCAGGTCCGCCACGGTATTCGACGCTTGGTTCCAGCGGAGAAGGTGATTGTCTTCCTGGACTTGGTACACGTCGCCGGTCAAGAAATCCTTGGCGGTCGGCATCTCGTAGATCGGCCTCGTCCCCATCTTGGGGTTGGTGCCCATGGGGTCCCACGCCCTGCCGACTGGATCCCACGAGTCGATGCTCTTGGTTCCTCCGTTGCCGGTGCCCCAAGTGGCCGCTCCCGCGAAGCGGAAGAACTTGCTCCGCTGCTCGATGAACCACGCGGTGTAATACGTGTGCGTGGGCGAGGGTCGGCCATCGGTGTAGTACTCCCCATCGACGGTGTAAGCCGAGCTCGGCGAAGGCTGCATTTGGATCACCCACTGCGGCGCAGCGGTGTTGAGATCGATGGTGTACACCTCGTTGCCTGCGTAGTCGGCGTGCCCTCCTGCGCCAGCGAGGTACATGATGCTGTGCACGGTGTCGGACGCGAAACCATTCCAGGCGTCGATGCGCCCGTAGTAGCCGCCACTTGGTTCCACGGTTGGCGTCACCTTGGTGATGTCGGCGGTGGCCAACTGCTTCCATTCTCCGATGGCCATCCCGGTTCGCCAGGCCGGGAGCGCGGACGGCATCACGCAGGTGGGAGGTGGAACGAACATCGACGCATCGGGTCCGTTGACGTTGGGCGGCGCGTCGGCGCCGGACGCGGCGTCACCGGTCGGCGGCCTTGCACTGTCGGTCACGGACTGGCCCGCGTCATCGGTGGGTCCGGGGTTGGTCGTGCCGCCCGCGTCGGTGCCGCCGTTCGCTCCGGTGGAGCCACCGCGGCCCCCGGTGCCTGTTTGGGCCGCGTCCTGCGCCTGCTGGGTATGGGAACTCCCTCCACAGGAGGTAACCAAGGCGGCTGCTGCAAATCCCAGTAGACGGAACGCCTTCATGGAAGCTTCAGTGCACGCCAACTGCAATTCCGTGACCGAATCGACGTTTTCTGACCATCCCATGATGCCTGCCCCCGCCCCCCTTTAGCGCCGAGCTGATCCGAGCGCCCTCAGGAAGGGAGCTGGCGCGATCTCTTCGATGGGGCGAAAGCCCGAGAATTCGACCCGCTTGACGCTGCCAGGCCGGAATCTCGGTACCGATCCCCTGCCTGACAGCGGCCTCCGGCGCCATCGCCTACGCCAAGCCGACGGTCGTGCCTCCGCTGCCCGTCCCGCCGGTCCCCGCCCCACCCGAGCTTGCGGTTTGCTAACCTCGGCCGCGTGCGCAGGCGCGTCGCTGAAGTGGTCGTCATTTGTTTTTCGCTGTGCGTGGCCTCGTGCGACGGCCGCAACTTCGGCGCGACGGGCACGGGGGGCGCCACTGACAACGATGCGAGCGCGCCGAACGGGCACGGCGGGGCGGGCGGGGTGGCAGGTGGTGGGTCGGGCGGCGGGTCGGGCGGTGCTGGCGGGGCCACCTATCACGGGTTCGTTCTCGCCAAGGCCCTGCAGGGAGATTCCGCGGATACCTTCCGTGCGTTCGCCGACTTCGCCGTGGGCGGCGTGCCGTTCGGGTTGACCGACGGCGTCGGCGAGCAGCCGACGGCCGGCGGCTGCGCCTGCATTCGCGGTATCGCGACGCCCGACCTCTTTCACATGCCCGACGCGGGACCGATCACGATCACGGGCCCCGCGGACGGCGTGCTGGCTCGCCTCGGTCCGAGCCCCGTGATCTTCGACGGCGGAACGTCGAGCTCGAGCCTGCAAGGCACGGACGATCTCGGAGCCGGCTGGTACGTGTTTCCCGCCGACTACGCCTACGTCGACGCCTCGCCCTGGAGCGCGGGCGACACGCTGGACGTGACGGCCGCCGGAGCTTCGGTGACCGCGTTCACCGGCACGTTGCACGCCGGCAGCCGTTTGAGCGGCGTCTCGCCGTCACTCGGCGCCGGACCGCTGATCATTCCCCACGATCACGACTTCGAGGTGTCGTGGGCGCCGGATTCGGTCACCGGGGAGACAGTCCTCGTTGGTCTTCGTCAGGTCGCGCTCGACTCGCTCGTGGATTGCTTCTGCGCGGCGCCCGACGAGGCCGGCAGCCTCACGATGCCGGCTGGCTTGCTCGCCCTCTACACCGCCGACCCGCAAAGCTGCATCCTCCAGATCGAAAGGTTGAACGTGTCGACCGTCGCGAGCGGCAACGGAATGGTTCAGTTGATCGGGGCGTTCGCCGCCGCGGCCGCCGCGACGGTGCAGTGAGCGGGGGCGCTACGATGGGGAACCGGTTCAAAG
>JADGRC010000034.1 GCA_017881245.1 Pseudomonadota bacterium | reverse complement strand
CGAGACGCGGAAACCTGGCGCGACGGCGTTGGCCGCCTGATGGTGGCGGCTGTTGACCTGGCAGGTGTCGGTGTCGGCCAGGCGACCTTCAGCATGAAATACCGGATGGCGGCGACCACCAGGGGCACTCGTCGCTATCGAACTCGGGATTGCGCGTCGCGACTTTCCCCGGAGGCCTTGTCCGTCAGGAGGTCGAGCAGTTCGTCCACCTTCACCCCGAGGCCGTTCCGGCCGGACACTTCGACAAACGGCTTGCTCGCTTCGGCGCTGTCGGCGGCGATGGCATAGCCCAGTTCGCGCGCGGTGGCGGGACAGCGCGACCACGTCTCGTCTACGTGTCGTGCGACGTGGCCACGCTGGCCCGTGACGCGCGGCGTCTCGTCGACGGCGGGTACTCCATCGCGCGGGTGGAGGCTTCGACCTGTTTCCCAACGCCCCGCACGTTGAAACGGTCGCGGTGTTCGAGAGGGGAGATGGGAATCTAAGGATGTCCTTCATGAATTGACGCACTGGAGCGGCGCGCCATCGCGGCTCGCCCGTGAATTCGAATCGAAGCGCTTCGGGTCGGAAGGCTATGCGATGGAGGAGCTCGTCGCCGAACTCGGCGCGGCGTTCCCGTGCGCCGATCTCGATCTCTTGCTCGAGCCCCGCGCGGATCACGCCGACTACATCGCGAACTGGCTCCAGGTCCTGAAGAACGACAACCGCGCAGTGTTTACCGCCGCGAGCCATGCACAGCGTGCGGCGGAATTCCTGAACCTTCTTCAACCGCAGCGGACGACGGAACCCACGGCCGCGAACGAGGCCGCGTGATCGAAGGGGGTCGGCCTCGGCAAACAGAACGCGGGTGCTCTGTCCATGGCACGCGCGCCTCTCAGTTGCGATTCAATCCCTGCGCCCGGGAGCCCAGCGTTTCTTTCCAGTGTGACTCGAGGCCGTAGACGTCCTCGACCGTCGCACCGGAGCCCGCCGTTTCAAGAATGCGAACATCGTAGTTGTCCGCGGGATGTCCGAGGTCGCGCATCGCGATATTGCCGCCGTGGCCGTCCGCATAACCTCGCCAACGCCCGAGGAACCCGTCGCCACCAGTCGCGGAGCCGACATACTGCGCCCCGGAATTACGGTGAACCAGCAGATACACGCCCCGTGTCGCCCGCAATGCTTCCTGCCACGCGGCAGGCAAGGCGTCCAGTTCGTTGAGGGCACTGCGGAATCGCGCGAACCCCGGAAACTGAGGGTCCTCGACACGCCTGCGCAACTCGACAATCTCCTTATCACGTCTATCCGCGTACTGGACCCATGCGCGCTCGCCGCCGCCCCAGTCGATGACGAGGCGGCCCCGGTACTCGGCGAGCGTGTCGATTCGCTCCAGCTCGATGATGGCGCTCGTGGCCTTGGACGGATTCGGAGGATCCAATACGGATCGGGAATGAAGCCTGGCTTTGATCCGTTTACGCGCCACAGACCGACGAACACGGTTTCACCGGCAGGATCGACGACGAACGATGCCACCATTTCCGCGGAGCATACCTGGTCGATCACGTTCGGGTTGCTTTGGCAAGATTGGTAAATATCGAACCGATCGTTGCCATGGATCGCGTCCTGGTAAACCGACCGCTGGTACTTGCGCTCATGGCGATGCCGTAAGAGGCGCACCTTCGAAGGGTCAAGCCCTCCGGCGATGAGCAGGCTATTGAATCGAAGCACGGTCTTGTCCCCGCCATCGCTGTTCATGTGGATTTGCCAGACACATCATCCCGAGCCGGCCGTCTTTTGCCAAGCCTTCTGTTTCCTTCGACCCACAGGAATATCGCCCCGGCATCACCCCGTGCGCCGAGGCCAGATTAGCTGCTATCGTGTCGACACATGGAACCCGCATTTGCAGTCTACGCGGAAGCCCTTCACCCCTCATTCGAACGGCTGGTAGCCATGCCACCCGTGACCATCGCCACACTGGCGCGCGACGCTCCGAAAGAATGCGTCTATCTGTTCAGCGAGAGCGGGAAGAATCTCTATGTCGGCCGCACGCGTCACCTTCGGCAACGAATGCGGCAGCATTCCATCCCGTCATCGCAGCATAACCAGGCCGTCTTCGCCTTCCGGCTCGCGCGCGAGGCGACGGGGAAGCTGGTGGCGGCCTACAGCGGGGAAGGACGCCGCGCATCGCTCGCCGCGGACGACCCGCTGTTCGCCGCGGCGTTCACGGAAGCGAAGACCCGCGTCCGCGCGATGCAGGTTCGTTACGTCGAGGAGACCGATCCGCTGCGGCAGGCGCTGCTTGAGATTTACGCGTCCATCGTGCTCGCCACGCCGTATAACGACTTCAACACGCACTGACTGCGGTGCGCGCCTTTAGCGCGTGAGAAGACCTTGAGTGCGGCGCTTCGCTCTGTCAGGTGCTGTCAGCAGGGCGGCGCGGCCGATAAGGGATCTGCCTTATCAGCCGCCCTCCCCCTCCGACAGTCGAGGCGCTCCGCGGGGCCATCGCCGCCGTCACGGGGCTTACGCCCGCGCTGTCCACGAGCGGAGGTACTTCGGACGGTCGCTTCCTTGCGGTGGTTGCTCGAGAGGTCGTGGAGTTCGGTCCGCTCAGCGAAGCCATGCACGGTGTGGACGAACGCGTGAGGCTGGCGGACATCGGCCCCCTATCGACGATCTACGAGCAGGCGGTCGTGGCCCTCCTGGCGGACTAGGCCGGGGAGGAGGGAGGGTGAGGATGGACGTGGAGCTACATCGAACACTACGGCAGCTGGGCGTATTCTGCGGTAGCTTGCCTGAGAATCGGGACGTCGGGGT
>JADGRC010000033.1 GCA_017881245.1 Pseudomonadota bacterium | reverse complement strand
TGCTCTGGCGCGTGGCTGCGGATTTTGCGGCGTCGGTACCCATACAGAGGCTTGCCGGGGAGCTTCCCATGGAGGTGGCGTTCTCATCGACGAGCGGAGAGCTTGTGGTCTCCGGCGACGGCGGGGCTATCTACTCCAGCAGTGATGGGGCCGAGCTGGATTACCTGCCGCTGCTAGCGGTCCCTCCCACAGTCGACTGCGCGTTCTCGTTGGCGAGCATCTCACCCTCCGGCCGGTGGGTGACCATGGGTGGGATTGGCGCCAACGTAACGGTCTTGGCTCGCCCGGGCTTGCAATCCGTGATCGCGCTGCCGACCGCGCGCTGTCAGGAACGCGGCAGCTTCAGCGCGGACGAGACCCTGCTCGCACTGCCGGGTCCGGAGCTCTACCGAACGAGCGACTGGTCGTTGATTTGGCCGGCGCAGATCGTCTCTGCGCCGCCTCTCACTTCGCCTGGGACCGACATCTTCCGAGACGTTCAATTCGTACCGGGCGAAAAGGCGCTCCTGGTGTCTCATTGCGCCGATAACGCGGTCGTGGGCGTGGGCTGCACGCACGCGCTCCACGCCGTGTCGGACGGCGCGCTCATCCAGAGCCTGCCGGCGCTGACGGCGAGCCGTGCGCGATTCTCTGCCGAAGGCAACTGGATCGTGTCCGGCAGCACCGCGCTCCATCTGCCCACCAACGAATCGGTGACGTTCGACCCGGCGGCGACGGTGTCCACGCTCGCACCCAACGGCGACATCGTCGCCATCCTCAACGACAACACGATCGCGCGTTATTGTCGGACACCGTGAGCGATCAGCGGGCGAGCTGGGGTCTACTGTGGGGTGGAGGCGCGCGCGAGACACGACGTGGGCGTCGGCCTCGGGCCACGGCCGTCGCTGCCGCGAGCGCCTTCGACAAATGGATCTTATCGGCGTTCGACGCATCGAGATAGTGGCCCTTGTACTCGCGGCACTCACCCAATAGGCGTCACTCTGATAACTTCGCTTCACTTTTGAGGCACGTCGCGTGTTCGTTGTAGCAATGACACATGCGACGTCTCGGCGGTTGTCGGTGCTCGCCGTTTGCATGATTGCTGCGGCGGCCTGTGGCGACGGCGTGCGGCGGAATCCGCTCGGACAGTCGGGGTCGGGTGGGGTTCCGGGCTCCCCTCCAGACGCCGGCGCCGGGGCCACGGGCGGTGGCCCGACGGCAGGAGGCAATGGCGGCAATGGCGGCAATGGCGGCGCCGCTGGCGGCGATGCGGCCGCCATGGGCGGCCATGCGGGGACCGTCAATTCGCCGCTGTCGGGATCCTGGGCCCCCTGCGGGCAACTCGGCGACGGCGGCCCCGCCCAGATTGCCCTGTCTGCCGATGGACAGACGCTGGTCGCGTCGTTCGCACAGGGGCGGGTCATCGCCTATCGAACGTCGGATCAACAGGTGATCATGCAAATCGGACCCGATACGCTGCAGACGGCGGCGCCGGCGGTATCGCCGAATGGTAGCCTGATCGCGACCGACTACCCGGTCCAGGTCTGGCAGGTCGGGTTGGGACCGCCGTTGCTCACCCTGCCCATAACAAAGGGGACTCCCGCGTTCAGCCCCGACGGGAAACAGCTGCTCGTCCTGTCTTCGAGCGCCGAGGTGTGGGACATCGCCTCCGGACAAATGGTACGCGCGGCGGGCCCCGCCGACACGGCGGCCTTCGCCAACGGAGGCAGCCGGATCGTCACGCACACCCATCTAGATAGAACCATTCGATTCGTTGGAACCGGAGCCGCCGTACCAGCCATCACAATTCCGCTTGACGAATCGGCTGCCCACCAGCTGTCCCCGCTCGGAACGATGGTGGTTGGCTACATTCCTGATGGCGCGGGCGTGTCGATGCAGGCGTACCATCTTCCCGACGGCCGCCTCCTGTGGAGCGTGCCGGCAGACCGGGCGGAGACATTCCTGACGTTCTCGCCCGATGGCGGTCAGATCGTATCTTACAGCGCGACCGGGTACTACGTTTCCGCCTACCACGCGTTTGACACCAGCACCGGAGCCGAGGTCAGGCTGACCGGCGTCGGTGGGCATGACGATCTACTCAGAATCGCGCCCGGGCCCCAGGGTCGGCCCGCCATCGTGGCCACGAGGAGCGGCATCTTCGCGCTGAACGGAGACGTAGACCCCCTCTCCGGCTTGACGGTTTCCGACAGCACCTTTCCACTGCCGGGTGGCGAAGGTATGCCCATCGCGTCCATCGCCATTTCGGGCGATGGACAGTGGCTCGCGACTGGATCCCTCGGGCGCGAACTGAGCACGACCGTCTGGAAATTCCCGGCCCAGAAGGTGCAGCGAACGCTGACGACGGGGAACGCCTCGTCGACAGTGACCTTCACGGCCGACAGTCGCGAGGTCGTGCGGGTGTGGGATTCCATCGATTCGTGGTCGATCGCGACGGGTGACCGAGCGTGGGGGTTCTTGCCCCCGTCCAACATTCCGTCGGCCGGCGGCTTGCGCTGGTTCGTCGCGGTCTCCTCCGCGGCAGATCGGATGGCGACGAACTTCGGCACCGGCGTGACGATCTTCAGCACGACCGATCCGAACGCCACGACGCAACTGGACACGGGGCAGCCATACGCCGCGCTGGCCTTCTCGCCCGACGGGCAGACGCTGGCGACGTCGGGCCCCATGTTGTGGCGCGTCTCCGACGGGGCGAAGCTGTGGCCAACGGGAACGCTACCGCCGCCACCGGATCCGGCCACCGGAGGCGACAATCTTCAGGATAACTGGGTGACGTTTTCGCCTGACGGTGCGCTGATCCTGGTGTCGGAGTTCGTTTCGGACAGCAGCGCCTGGTTGACCGACTTCAAGGGCTACCGGACCGTGACGAAGATCTACCGCGCCAGCGACGGCGCCCTGGTTCGAGACATGGGCAACTCTTTGTCACGTAGGCCCGCGTTTTCAGCCGACGGAGCATGGATCGTGGCGGGATCCCGCGTTTATCCAACGCTGTCGGGCGCGCCCATTCAGCTGTCACCGGCAAGCGTCTTCGATAGCGTGTCGGCCTTCGCGCCCAATGGAACCATCGCGGTTGGCGGGACTGACGGTGTCACGCGACTCTACTGCCCCCAATGACGCCCGTGTCGCCACCCGGCGATCGCGACGGCCCGCTCGATTTCGACGCGCTCTATGCGCGCTACGGCGCGACCATCTATGCGCGTTGCCGACAAATGCTGCGCGATCCCTCAGCGGCGGAGGACGTAACCCAAGAAGCCTTCCTGCGGATCCATCGTGCGCTGGCAAAAGTTCGCGGGCCGCGCGAAGCGCTGGTGTGGCTGTTTCGAACCGCGACCAACCTGTGTCTCAACGAGATTCGCGCCGGCAAGTATCGTCCCGTGCCGGTAAACCTGCTGCCCGACCGGGGCGGCCCGCCGCCCGAATCATCCCTGGCGGCACAGGATCTGGTGGCGCGATTGTGCCGCGCGCTGCCCGAGCCGCTGATGGTGGCGGGGTGGCTGTATCATGTCGACGGGCTGGATCAGTCGGAGATCGCGGAGATTTGCGGCGTCTCGCGCCGCACCATAGTCGCGCGCGTGAGCTCGTTCGAGGAGCAGGCGCGTGCGTTCGTGACGGAGGCTGAAGATGTTCGATCCGGTTGACACGGGCGCAGAGGCCACGATGACGTCGCGGCATTTGTCGACCTTCCACATCGAGGCGATGAGAATTGGTGGTATGGCTCGACCCGGGCAGGATTGGGCCACCCACCACCTGGAGGCGTGCGCGCGCTGTCGCCGGCTGGCGGCGGATTGGGAGGCAGGCCGGCGGGAGTTCGCCGACGGTCCCTTGGTTCGAACACGGGCACCGCTGCGCGCCCGGGTGGACTTGGTGCAGGGCGCGACCCCACAACGACAGGTGATCGGGTGGGCGGCGGCCTTCGCCACAGCGGCGGCGTTTGCGGGCCTGATCGTCGCGTGGCGCGCGCCGGCCGCGCACCGTGGGGTCGCCGACGGTCCGGGTGAGCCCACCGTGAGCGTCAAAGGCGGACTCGACTTTGCAATCGCCGTGCGGCGCGGCGACCGCGTGTTCCACGCGGACGCGCAGCCACTGCTTCCCGGCGATCGGATCCGCTTTGTGCTCGATGGCGTAAGCTCCTCATACCTCATGGTCGGGTCTGTCGATGGTGCCGGTCACGCCAACATTTACGTGCCGTACGAGGGCGCGCAGAGCGTTTCCCTGGCGTCCCGTCCCTCGGTATCGGCTCATTTGGAGATCGAGGGCAGCATCGTGCTCGACAGGGCTCCCGGGCCTGAACGAGTCTTCGCGCTCGTCTCGCAACGTCCGCTCGCGGTGGGGCCGGTGCGCAGCGCGCTGTCAGCCATCGGCGCCGCCGGGACCAAGACCATTCGTGAAACGAAGGTCTTGGCGCTGCCTTCCCAGCTTCTCGCCGCCGCCGGCACCTTGATCCAGCGCTCGGTCATCTTCGAAAAAGGGCGCGAATGAGACGCCGGGGTGGCCGCGCGACGAGCGCGCTCGAAGTGCTGGCGAGCGGGGTCTTGGCGTTGGGCGCGGCGCTGGCCGCGACGGCCGGCCCAGCGAAGGCGGCGGCCGGGCCCCGGCGCATGGCCGTGCTGGTGGGTAACAATCAGGGCAGCCGGGCACAACCCGCTCTGCGCTATGCGGAAGACGACGTCGCCAAGGTGGCCGCCGTGCTTTCGGAGCTGGGGGGATTCGCGGACACGGACGTTCACGTGTTGACGGGGCGTCCCTTGGTCGTGGTGCGCGCGGTGCTGGCGGATGTGAAGCGGCTCATCGCCACCACCCGCGCGCAGGGGAGCCGCACCGTCTTGCTGTTTTACTTCTCGGGTCACTCCGATGGGGACGGCCTGGAGCTGGGCAATGACCTTTGGCCGTTCTCCGACGTGCGCACAGCGCTGAAGGATCTTGGCCCCGACATTCGCATCGTGATCGTCGACAGTTGCCAGAGTGGCGCGTTGCTGGCCGCCAAGGGCGGGACACCCGGCCCGGCGTTCGACATCCGCTTCACCGACGACCTGGCGACCTCGGGTGAGGCGGTGTTGACCTCGAGCGCCGCCCACGAACGGGCGCTCGAATCACGGGAGATCCATGCCTCGTTCTTCTCGCACCACTTCGTCTCGGGGCTGCGCGGCGCAGCCGACAGTTCCGGAGACGGGCGCGTGACCTTGGGTGAGGCGTACCGCTATGCGTTCGTCAACACGCTGCTCGCGACGTCCAACACGCTGAGTGGTCCGCAGCACCCCGCCTACGACTTCCGCCTGTCGGGCCAGGGCGAGCTCGTGCTGACGGAGGTCGTGGCCCACGGCTCGATTCTGTCGTTGCCCCGCGGCTTCGATCGCATCTTGATCACCGACGCAAAAAAGCGATATCTGCTGGCCGAGCTGACTACCTCCTCGTCGAACCGCATCGCCTTGCCTGCCGGTCGCTACGCGGTGCAGGCGAGGTTGGCCGACGCTTCCTACGAGACGGTCGTGACCCTGGCCGAGGGCGAGCAACGCAGCCTCAGCGGCGACGACCTTAGGCCCGCCGTCCGGGCAACGTCGGTGATCAAGGGCGGCGACGCCGATCTGAACGCGATCGTGGTCTCGGAAGGCCCGGCGG
>JADGRC010000307.1 GCA_017881245.1 Pseudomonadota bacterium | reverse complement strand
CCCCAGTGGGACACGCCCCGTACCCCAGTGGGACACGCCCCGTACCCCAGTGGGACACGCCCCGTACCCCAGTGGGACACGCCCCGTACCCCAGTGGGACACCCCCCGTGCCCCAGTGGGACACCCCCCGTGCCCCAACGGGACACACCCCGGTGCGCACGTGCGCCTTTGCCGCGCACGGCGGCCGCCGAGAGGGTTGCTGGTTGTTTCATTCCGCGACGGCCACGATCTCCATCACCGCCGGGGTGATCAGCATCGCGTGGGCAGCGGCGGAGCGGCTGGCGAAGTCGTCCCGCACCTGCTTTGCCTGATCCGAAGTCAGCCGTCCGAGGTCGACAAGGCGGGCCAGACCGGCCTGCACGAACGTCTTCGGCCATTCCCAGATGAAGCTTGATGGCGTGATGACTTCGACGATCGGACGGAGGCTCGTTACGCGCAGCCCGAGCTCGTTCATCCAGCGGGGGAGGTCCAGGCCGATATCGGGCTCGCCGCCGTCGGCGCGCCAGCTGGCCATGACCGTCTGTACGAACTGTTCGAACACCTCCGAGCGCGGAGCCAGGCGCCAGGTGGAGTAGTCGAAGTACTCGTGAACCACGATCCGCCCGCCCGGCTTGAGCAGACGGACGATCCTGGCCAGCAGCTCCCGCGGCTGTCTCACGAACGCAAACACCCAGCGTACCCAGACACCGTCGGCCGCGACCTCGGGCAACCCGTCGCCATCCAGCTCCGCATTCACGATCTCGATGTTGGGCAGGCATCTGCGTGCGGCATTGGCCTGCAGGGCGTCGAGAAAACGCTGCGACCGGTCGATGGCCACGACCCGGCCGGATGGTCCGGTGATCTCCGCCAGATCGATCGTTGCATAGCCCGGCCCGCACCCTACGTCGACCAGCGTCTGTCCCGTCGTGAATCCCGCCTGCAGCCAGCCATCGAGAGCCCGCGGCCTCCAGACGCGGTGCTGCAGACCCAACCGCGCAATCTCCTCATCATGCGTTCCCAGCACATACTCCCGTTCGTCAGCCATGGCCACCTCACCGCCCAGAACACGCCATCAGGCGCCGGCGTTCGCGGAGTCGAAAGGCTCACACCACAGAGGCACAGAGATCACAGAGGTATGTTTTTCCTCTGTGTCCTCAGTGCCTCTGTGGTGAAAGCCTTTCCAAACAATGTATTCTGCGGTGGTTTCAGGCGTCGGGTCAGCCATCAAACTCATGAAATCCCTCTACTTTCTCCTGGGTCTTTTCCTCTTTGCGGCATCGGCTGTTCGTGCAGACGAATCGGCTACCTACTGCGGGACATCGCCGGAAAACACCATGCGGCTCAAACGGCTGCATGCTGCGGCAGTTGGGCAGGCACACAGCCTTTCGCTCCGCGGCGAGGCCGCGCAGGCGGCGCCGGAAATCAGTTTTAAGAATGGGTTCTTCACCGTTGCCGAGACCCCCGCCTTCATCGCGAATAAGCACCTGCTCGATCTGGTGGGCTCCACCTTCTCCATGACGCGGCTTACCGACGAGGCCTTCGGCCTGACCAGGGGACCGTTGACTTTTCGTCCGCCAGCGGGCACGGAGAAAGCCTCACTCACACAAAGCAGTCCCGCGTATCAGTACAACCTCGTCTCGTTTTCCTTTCCGTTCGGTTCCAAACAGTTCCGAAAGCTCTATATCTCGCCGAATGGTGGAGTCTTCTTTCAGGAGCCGCCGGCGGCGGGCCGCTATCCATTTCCGTCCGAGAGATACGCGGCCGGCCGTCCGATTGCGGTCATTGCGCCGCTCCTGATGGGCGGGTTGACATGGCGGTGGTCCTCCACGAAGGTGTTCGTGGAGGAGACCTTCGGCCAGGTTGCGATCACCTGGCGGTTCATCGGCTATCAGATCACCGGTGTCGAATCGCCGCCGGGCGTGTATGACAGCCGCTTCGGCGGGGATGTGCAGGCTATCCTGAAGGTGAACGGCGACATTGATTTCTCCTATCCTTCGTTTACCCGCTTCCTCGGCGGAGCGCCGGTTTTGACGACCGGGGAGGAGTCGGTGCGGAATCTCCGGACCGTGCTTGCCTCGAGCACCGACCCGGCACTGGACATGTTGGCAGGAAATCCGGCGTCACTCGATCTGCGAACGATCGAGGTCGATCGCCAGACGGCGTTGGACCGTCTCGATATCCGGGCCACCGTCGGGGCCCCGATCGATCTTGCAACCAGCGGGTATCAGATCGATTTCGGGTTTGACGGCCACACGGATGAGCACTCACAGTTCATCGAAACGTACCAGTTCAACGTGCCAAAGGGCGGCTCGACCGCGTTTGCCGTCGATCCCAACAGCTTCACCGCCGTGATCAGCGGCTCGTCGATCAGCGTCTCACTTCCCGAGGCCTGGCTTCCTTCCGGGAGCTACCTGTTCACCATCAGCACGCGAAACGCCGCGGGACAGATCGTCGACTCGGCGTCGGTATCGGCCCGGACGGCAACCGTCGCTCCGAGAGCGGATACCGATTTTACGGCGGCAACGGGACTGCACATGCCGGTTGCCGAAGCCTTCACCCCGGGCACGCTCGACCCGTATGCGGTGTGGGATGCGCTCTCGAAAAGGTATGGTCTATCGCCGGAAGACGTGGACGGAGTGGTGATGTATACCACCTCGCCGACCGACATCGACTACTTCGCTGCCGGATACTCCACCCAGGGGATCTCGGGCATCGACGGCAATGGCCAGTGCACTTGTGGCGAGCCGCTTTTCCCGAATCTGCTGCACCTGAATATGGCCGAACATAAGGGGCCTTTGCTGCACGAATTCGCGCATCGCTGGCTGTTCTATCCGGACGTCAAGGACCGTTTCAACGATCGATGGCTGAACGAAGGCGGGCATCCCCGGTGGGGTCTCGACATGACTGCCGCCTTCGTCAACGGTGGTTCCTCGCCGATGGGTGGGGCAGCGTTTTTCGATCGGGGGAACGGAACGTACGAAGCCCACTGTGGCTCGGTGGGTGGGGTGGATGGTTTCTCCTGGCTGGAGCTCTATCTGATGGGATTGGCAAAGCCCGAGGAGGTGAAACCGATCAACGACTTCGGGCTGGCGACAGGAACGTATTGCAATTTTGTCGGCCCGATGACGGTCGTCGATCATCTGACGATCGAGTACATCATCGATGCGAATGGCCCGCTGACGCCCACCATCGAGAAAAGCCGTAAGCGATTTCCGGTTGCGTTCGTGCTCATCGAGAGCCCGGAGTCGGCGGCGGCAACGTACCGCGACCATGTGGCAACCTGGGCCGCAGGGTTCCCGGCGGAGTTTCACACCGCGACAGGGGGCCGCGGCGAGGTCACCATCGTCGCCCCTGCTTCGCGGTTGCACGCCGTCCACCACTGACCAAGGTTCTGCAATCCTTACGGCGTAACCGTGTGCCTGGCGTGGCAGATCTCTGGCAAGTGAGGCAGACTGTCAGGCCACACTTCCGTGTTACCTCTTTTCGAGCGCTATCCCATCCTCCAGGAGACGCTGGCCTTTCGTCCGCTGGTGGACCGGCCTACGGCTGTGGAGCGGCTCGATCTCGGCGACTGGCTTGGTTGCGACAGCGTGTGGCACAAGCGTGACGACCGCGCCAACGCGCTCTACGGCGGCAACAAGGTGCGGCGCTATGAATTCGTGCTGGCCGAGGCGCTGCAGCGCGACGCCAGGCACCTTGTCACGGTGGGCGGCCTGGCCAGCGCGCAAGTCAT
>JADGRC010000306.1 GCA_017881245.1 Pseudomonadota bacterium | reverse complement strand
GTTCGTCATGAAACCGCCACCGGCGGTGAAGCCGAACAGATCGTGGTCAAACCACAGACGGTTGTAAAGCATCGCACCGAAGAAGTACTGAGCGGGTGCTCCAGGACCACCCGAGCAGGAGACTCCACCTCCGCTTTCGCAACCGGCGTCCACGGTCAGGGAGAACGCCCCCCGGTCGACGAGCGAGTCCGCGGCCTCGAAATACTTGAGAATCAAGCTGTCGTCGGTGTGAAAGCGCTTACGGTCCGGAATGCCGAGCACATCCTTGCCGGTGTAGCCGCTGGTCACCAGCGAGACCGAGCCATTCGGCCGCCAGAGGGTTTGAAACCCGACGCCCGGCATGCTGTTGAATTCGCCGTATGACTGCCACCCGTTGATGAGCCACAACTCGAGTTTGAATTTGTCGGTTGGGTAGAATTGGGTGCGGATGCCGTTGAAAAACCACGGCGTGTTCGACGACACGTAGGATGCCTGATTGATCCAGTTCTCGTAATTGTAGTAACTGCAAAGGCCAACGTACGACAGGAAAATTCCCGCGTCTATGTTGATGCCGTTCATGTAGTCGAGGTGGTAACCACCGTAGCCCTCGGTGATGTACCTGTAGGCGTTCGCTAGATCCCATTGGCCGCGCCCCGGGCTGGCATCGTTTCGCGGCGTCATCGTCGCGTAGGTGCCGAGTTGGGTCATCAAGCGACCGCGCGCGCCCTTCCAGTAAAAATCGCTTCCAATGCCAAGGTGGACGATCTGGACCTCGTTGGTCCGCCCGATGGCCGTTGAGCCAACGACCGTGTGGTCGATGGGGTTAGAAAACTCGTAGGCGTATGCCGTTTCGATCGTGAACGTCGGCGAGAGCACCTTTCCGTTCATGGGAAACTCGGTCTGCCGGCTGGTGCCGTTGACCCAGCCAAAGTCCGCGAACGCGAACGGCGCGGCGGCCTCCGGCGCGGCAGGGGCGCCGGGCGCGACTGGCTGAACGTTGGCGGCAGAAGGCGTAGGTATGGTCGCCAGGTCCGGAGCTGGTGCAGCAGCGGGTGGAGGCGCGTTCTGCGCGTTCACCGGCCCACTCCAAACACCCACAGACGCTGCACCGAGTCCAACAATGAATGTCCGCAATGTCCGTAAATTCACAATTCCCTCCATTGATTGATCGACTTCCGCAAATTAACAGTGGAGCGACTTGCTCCTTGTTGGAGATGGACCGTAGCAAGTGGCAAAGTTAAAAGAGCGTTAAAACCACAATTAGCGAATCTCATCTAGTTGAGGGGTTTCATTATGGAAATTTGCACGATACGGCGTTGAAATTCGCACGACACACGCTCGAAATATCCTGCGTATTTCAGGGTCGCTGTGCCCACTTTCCTGCACAATCCAGTCGCGCGTTGACCAGCGAGTGTCGCGCAAGCGTGTCAGCGAGGAGCGCAAAACCGATGTCGAGGTTCGCAAGCCCGGACAGCCCGCCGCCGTTGAAAGCAACGCCGCTGCGATGAGCGCGGGAGGGCTGCGCTGTTTCGCGTCCGCCCGCGTCCGCCCCGCGCCCCCGCAACCCGTGCGGTTGTCGCGACGAATGGGCCGGCGGTCAGTCGGCGACAGCCACGGGAGTCGCGGCTATCTGGACGTTGGCCCCGACATCAAGTCCGTGGTCGGCAATGATGGCCCGCACGTCGAGACGGTGGTCGGCGATCTTCTTGAGCACGGTCGGGTAGGAAACGCCCATCGCGCGCGAGATCGCCGTGCGTCTCCCTTTCAACTCCCGAATCAACATGACGAGGTAATCGCGCTCCAACTCCACCAGGGTGGGAAGATGAGCGACGCTTCGACCGGCGGCGACGGCCGCCACCGGACGTAACAGATCGGCCCGCACGCTGGCGCCTCCCCTCTCATCGAACAAGAGGACTGCGTCTTCGCCCACCTCATCTGAATCCGAGGTCGCCAACGCGGCAGCCCGCTCCACGACATTTCGGAGCTCGCGAACGTTCGCGGGGTACGTGTGTGCCAAAAGTTTGCGCTCAGCGGCCTCGGAGAAGCGGAGCAGCGGCCTGTCGCCCCATGCCCCGTAATGTCCGAGGAACCGCCGCGCCAGCTTCAAAATGTCGCCCGTTCGATCCCGCAGCGGCGGTATGACAAGCCTGCCAACGTCGAGCGCGTGGACCAGCTCCTGCCTCAGTCCCTGCTGTCGCAGCAATGCGCTCGCGCTGAGCTGGGATCCGGCGATTATCCGCAATGGTCGCTCCGATTCGGTTCGACTGGCCAATAGCTCAGCGAGCCAAGCCTGCCCGGCCGGTCGAAGGTTCTCCACATCCTCGATGAAGAGTGTCCCGTCGGGCGACCAGCCCCGAAGCTCCGACGGACCGATCAGCTGGGCCGCCATGACTCGCAGCTTCTCGGCTCGTGCGATTGGATCCGCGTCGTGAATCAGGCGTGCAAGCTCCATCACGCCCGTACCCCTCTGACCTTCGATGAGCACCGGCGCCCTGGGGGCCCGGGCCAGCCGCCTGGCCATGTCCAACACTCTGGCCAACCCGGGCGAGTCGAGCAGCCAAGATCCCGGTATCTCCCCCGCGAGGCTCGCGGCGCGGCGCATTTCGAGCGTGCGCGCGCTCTTCGACACAGCTTCCGACGAAAGTGGTATGGGAACTCGCGCAATCATGTGGAGTCCATCCTCATTGTCACGTGCTCAGTTGACGCGACCTTGGGTTCGAGCACGGCTTCAGGCTATCAAGACGGTAGTTAAAACCGCGTTAAAAACGCCGGCCCCTCGTCGGCCGCTTTCCACTCGCGGCCCTTGGAAAATGCGCGAACATCGACGCGACATCACTGCTGTTCTCAAGCCGCCGTCTTGCACGCCGTGACCAGAACACGATAGTCGCGTTAACAGCGATTTAGCCCGCGCGAAACGATCGGGTCACACCCCGCGAGTACATTGTGTCCGTTTCCGGCCGCAAAAGAGGCCGGCGCTTTGGGCCGATCGCTTCACGGTCGCCTTGAGTCCACACTCGTAGAAAGGACGACCACACATGACAACCACGACCCGAAGAGGAAGGTTTAGAGTAACGTTGGCCGGCGTCATTGCGCTGTCGGTCGCGTGCGGCGTCGGTGGCAGGCTCGCGGCGGCGGACTCGCCAGAAAACGTTGCTCCCGCGCCGACGGCGACGCCGCCGGATCTCCTCACCCGGGTAGCGGATCTCGAAGCTTATGTGACGAACGGCGCCGCTAAGGCTCTGATTTCGGCGGGTCCGGGGCACAACGCGTGGATGATGACTTCAACCGCGTTGGTTCTCTTCATGACCTTGCCAGGTCTGGCACTGTTCTATGGCGGCCTGGTGCGCCGGAAGAACGTGCTTTCGGTGTTGGCGCAGTGCTTTGGTTGCGCTGGATTGGTCACCATCTTGTGGTGGGCCGTGGGCTACAGCCTCACCTTCGCGCCAGGATCGTCGATTCTCGGGGGAGGGCGGTTCGCCATGCTCCGAGGCGTGACCTCCGCGCCAAACCCGGATTATGCGTCGTGGGTGTCGCAGAACGTGTTCGCCATGTACCAGCTCATGTTCGCCATCATCACACCCGCGCTGATCGTGGGCGCGATTGCCGAACGGATGAAGTATTCGGCCATCATGGCGTTCATCACCATCTGGATGTTCGTCGTGTACTTCCCGCTGGCGCACATGGTGTGGGGAATCGACGGTCTCATGAACGGGGTCTGGAACGCCAAGGCCGCCATCAAGGCCATCGATTTCGCCGGCGGCACGGTGGTTCACATGTCGTCGGGGTGGTCGGCGCTGGTTCTGTGTCTGATTCTCGGGAAGCGTACGGGTTTCGGCAAGCGCGCGTTCCTTCCCCACAGCTTGGTGTTGACCACCGTCGGCACCGGCATGCTCTGGGTCGGCTGGTACGGGTTCAATGCCGGCAGCGCGGTCGCGTCGGACGGCATCGCGGCCGGCGCATTCACAGCGACGACGCTTGCCACCGCCGTCGCGGCGTCGGTGTGGCCTTTGCTCGAGTGGATGGTACGCCGAAAGCCGTCGGTGCTCGGGTTCTGCTCTGGCGCCGTCGCCGGTCTGGTGGTCATCACGCCCGCTTCCGGTTTCGTCACGCCATCCGGCGCCGTTCTCATCGGCGTTCTGGCCGGGGTTGTGCCGTACCTAGCCTGCACGAAGCTGAAAGCCATCTTCAAATACGACGACGCGCTTGACACCTTTGGTGTTCACGGCGTCGGTGGGACCATGGGCGCTCTGGTTACCGGATTCCTCGCTACACCATCAGTGAACGCCAACCTGAAGACCAACCTGTCCGCGTTGGTCGGAAGGACCTTGTGGCTGGAACAGTTGAAGGCGATGGGTGTTACGGTTGTCCTGTCGGTCGGTGCCACCACCGCGATCGCCCTTGTGCTGAAAGCGACCCTGGGACTGCGTCCCAGCGCGGACGCCGAGGAGGAGGGCCTCGACATGACGGACCACGGAGAATTGGGCTATCACGAAGAGGGCGGCGGCTACGGCGAGGAATTGGGTGCGAGCGCCGAGGCGCACGCAATCGACAACTCCGCCGAAGCCTTCCAGCAGGCCGACCGCGCATAGTCCCGCGGCGGGACGGCTCGACCGTCCTCGAACGACGATTTCCGCGAGAGAAGCTTTTCGAGGCCGATCCCGACCGGTGCGACGCCGAGCAGGCCGACGCACGCCGCCGGGATCACGAGTCTCGAGAGGGAAAGGGCAATGCTCGGTGGCCGCCAGAACGGCGATACCGAGAACCTGGCCGACAACGACCTGAAGGGCGTGAAAGCGGGACCTGAAAAGAACCCCAGGAGCCCGAAACTATCGTCCAGGTGGGTCGAGGCAAACACGACCACTCCCAGTCCCACGAAAGGAAGGAAGTGGCCCATGTCAGTGGACGAGAAGCGCCACCTTCTGGCCTTGCCCACAGCTTGCTATTCCGCCCTCCGTGTTGCCGTTTTAACGCCCCTTTAACTGAAAGGCGCCTAATGCTGTAGGCGGAAAGAAGGTCCTCTAATGAACCGCAAAAAGAGGCCCAACAATGAACGAAAACGAAGGT
>JADGRC010000305.1 GCA_017881245.1 Pseudomonadota bacterium | reverse complement strand
CCGGGATCCTGCACCGGTTCCGAGCGGACCACGCCTACGGCGTCGCGTGCTACCGGCCAGGCGGCTGCGCTGAAATCATCGGAACGGTCGCCCAGCAGATCGACGCCACGCGTGTTCAACGGCGGCCGAAAGCCGCGAGATCGACCGAGCCCGGCGGGTTCTGCGCTTACGGCGGCTGAAAGTGTCTGATCGGGAAGACCCGTTCGCCGCTGTGATTCGCTGCACCGCCGATCCGACGAAAGCTGACAAACGGACGCGGAGCAAGTGGTCACGGCTCATGCGGTACGCTGGGATGTACAAGTCGGATTCCGAGCCACTTGAACAGTTCATCCAGCGCAAGGGCGGCATCAATGGGTGCGCCGCCCGTTTTACCAGGCGCCTTGGACGAAATGCGGCGACGAGCGTCTGAGACGGTTCGGCCACACGGTGATCAGTTGCCCTCATGGCGGTCGCGATCGCGATGCGGACCAGTCTGCAGATTCGCCCCGACTGCTTGGCCCCCAGCGTCGGAATGCCCCCGTCCTCGTTACAATGGCGCCTTTGGGTACTTTTTCACAGAGCCAGGGTCAGGGGCGTTCAGACGCGGGGACCAAGTGTTAGATTCTATCCACTAGCGGCTCTGTGAAGGTCGCGCGTTTCGACCGTTGATAGAGATACCCCTCTCCTGCGGATACCAGAACGTTTGATGGCAACCTTCGCAAACGCTCTCCATTCGAGCGCCGATTTCCAATAGTAGGGAAGTGTCCTTGGCATCGATTGCTCGCACGGCTTCCAGACCGACACGTTGCAGCGCCCTGGCGAATGCCTCGAAACTCTTTCGTTTCTCTCTGACAAGAACGGTGATCTGTGGTGGTTCCAGCTCGGCCCCCGGCGCCTCGGATTTGGTTCCGGCCGGAGCGGCCTCACGGTTGGGCATCATCAACAGATTGCTGCCTTCGACGATCCGAACGGCGGCACGACGCGGCTCCTGCCACTCATCCTGTGTCTTCGGGAATAACTCGTGAATACCTTCATTGTCGACCACCGTTCCGACGGCGCCCCAAAGCGTATCTGCGGACGGATCAATGATTGATTCCATGAGGTCCTTGATCGAGAGAAAGACCTGACGATCCCCCGCAGGATTTCCCGGGCCGACGGCAAGGGAGTTCGGTGTTGCCGCAGCGCCGGACGCGCGGGACTTCGGAGGCTTTTGCTGAGCGAACGCAACAGGCGACGAAGCAGCGAATCCCAAGACCGCTGCACAAAAAGCTGCCGCGATTTGCCCTCTCATCTCGCGCCTCTCCTTCGCAAAACAGGAGACAGTCACAGCGGTCTGCGGACCTGTTCGAAGCTGCGGGGCTGGACAGCGCAGAAAAAATGGCCTGCGCCGTGCCACCACGCCGCGCCAGCACGGCTTACTTCGACGCCTTTTTGGCCTCCGCAGTTTTCTCGTCGGCGCGCGCACCGGCGAGGATGCCGGTCATCGCGTAATTTCCCTCGTGACAGGCATATTCATAGATCGGAACGTCGATTTTCGCCGTCGGGATTGCCGCGGTCCATGGTTTCATCCAGGTGGACGGATCGTCGACCGTAAATTCGTAGAGGAGCGAGTCGGGGCCGGTGCGCGCGAAGCGTTCGGTGAGGCGCATGTTGGCGCTGGAGCCCGGAAGGCTCGTCTCGCGTTTGAAGTTCGTGGTCTCGACGACCAGTGTGTCACCCTCCCAGTGACCGCGCGAGTTTCCCTTCCACTGCGGAACCAGCAGACGGGGGCGCCCATCCATGGGTATGATGCGGACCTCGTGGATCATTTCATTGACGATCGCCACTTGATCCGGGGTCTGAAACAGTTGGAAATTGTTGTTGTAGGGACCGGGCGTCATCGGCGGTCCGGCGTTCGATCCCAAAATGCAGCGCTCTCCCAGCGAACGGTCCTCCCAAGAGTCGGCGACCGGATGTCCGAACTGTTCCTGGCGAGCCACCTCCGCGCGCAGTTTCGCTTTTTTCTCGCCTTCTGGGGTCATCGGAGGAAGCCGTCCGTTGGGCGGATCGACGATCAACGACGTCCGTTTCGTGCCCACCACCTTGTCGCCGCGCTCGTACCAGAACTCGTTGTAGGGAACGACGCCGCCGGCGGGATAATTCAGGCCACCAACTTTTGGATCGATGAGGTCGCGATTTTGGCGGCTGTTCTCCTGCTGCTCGTACTTCGCCGCCTCCTCGTCGGTGAAAAACGCCTTGGTCCCGAGCGCAACAGGGCGCTCCAGCGGGGTGATCGTGCGATAGTCCCAAACCCCCTGTAGATCCGGCTTGCCGTCGGGGGTCCGCGCCGGAGTCCAGGCATTCGCCGCGGCGGTCGTCGCTTGCGAGCCTGTCTGGCTAGCGACGGGGGCCGGCGCCAGCAACGCGACCGCGATCACGAGTATTGGACCATTCGCAGAAGTGAGAAATCGATGGCGCATTTGAGCCTTCCCTTTCACTTGCCGGACTGTTTGCGTAGATGCCCGTACATGAGCTCTTCCACGAACTCGACGCACTTGAATTCCATGAGTTGCGCGTTCTTTTCCAGCCGCCGGTAGAGCGGCATGCTGATTTTCCAGGGCCGCGAAAACACCTTGGGATCTTCTATTGTTGCCTCGTAGGTGAACGCATCAGCACTCAGCGGCGTGTAGCGCTCGATCACGTGCAGGGCGTCGCTGTGGAAATTCCCGGCCCGGTCGAACCAGGTCTCGTCATTCTGAGCGGTCACGTCGACGACTAAGGTGTCGCCCTCCCAGTGACCGACCGAATGCCCCATCCAGCTGTCGGCTGCGCTTGGCGGGGCCTTGTCCATGAAAATCGTGCGGGTGGCGCCCGCATATTCGTAAGCCATTAGAACATATTTTGATGTCTGAACGATTTGAAACGGATAAGGCATGTATGTGGCGCGCGGCACGCCGGGCATGTAGCATTTGATTTCGGGATCGGCGGTGAGGCTGTTTTCGAGGTTCTCCCTCTTTTTCGCCGCTGCCGCGGGCAGATACGGAAGCTCATTGCCTTCCACGATCCCGAGCCCCGGGGGAACCGCGCCGACGGCGCCCAGCGCAACAACGGGCCCCGGTCCCGCCGCGTGCTGCTGGATGTCCCAGTTTGCCGTATTGAGAGCCTGCCAAATGCCACTCAGGTTTGGGTGTCCGTCCGTCGTGCGTGGCAGCGTCTGGGCGTTGCTGGCGGTGGGTAAGGCGGCCCCCAGAAAGGAGAGCATCAAGGCCGCCACAACACCTGCAAATCCTGCGCGACCCCTCCAGTTTCGCATGAACTTCCTCTTTTATGAGATCAGCATGCTCATAGGATACACCGGTTCAGTACGCGCTGAATAGACACAACTTCCCATCGACGGGTGTCTTGCTTCTTTTTTGCGGTCTGCCACCGAAAGCGTGCGTGAATGGTTACTGCAGCGGGTCCTGGGGAACCTCAGCATCTGTAAGGGCACCCGTGTTGTCCCTACTTGCGGGATCGGGACCTCGTCCCTCCGCAAAGGCGAGGTCCTCCACGCGTCGGCCATGCAGCAGCCCTGGGAGGCCCTGGTTCCCTTCAATGCAACGCGGCTCGGCATACAGTCTGTTCTCCTCGTCGCTCTGTCTGCCGAACTCCTGCTTGACGGTCCATGGCCGCGTCCACACGGTCGGATCGGCGACCGTGACTTCGTAGGCGAGGGTCCTCGGCCCGGTGCGCGTCCAGCGCTCGACGAGGTGCAGATTCTCGCGCGACCCGAACACGTCAGTCTTCGGACTGAAGTTGGTCACGTCGATCACCAGCGTGTCGCCTTCCCAATGGCCGCGCGAATCGCCGAACCACTGGCGAATGCTCGCGGGCAAGTGGGGACTCCCGTCCATGACGATGTTGCGCTGCCACCCTTGTCCCTGACCCACGTCGTAGAACATCGTGATGCCGCCCGGCGTCTG
>JADGRC010000304.1 GCA_017881245.1 Pseudomonadota bacterium | reverse complement strand
GGTGATGATCAGGATGAGACGTGCGGGAGCCCGATGCAGGTAAACGGACCCGAAGAGGGTCACGCGTAAAAATCTCGGAAGCGATTTGAAGACCTGTCGCATGCGACCGTGCCTTGCTTGCCTTTCGTCTGGTGGTTTAGCGGCAGCATCGTCACAACCCGGCGATTACCTAACTCCGACTCCGAGGATGTAAGCGGCGCTACGCCTGTGAACCAGGTGTGGTGTGAAGATGGGGACGACTCCCGATGCGTGTTCACCGCTGGTGTGAGCGATTACTCACACAAGACGCGCTCGCTGCGAATCGTCGCTGGAACCGCGGTTTGACGAGGTGGCGATTCTTCAGTTGGGAATCGCGGGCGCTCGTCCGGGGGCGACTATGCCGAGCGGCGTCCGTCTGCCGCGGACTTCGTTCAGGCGTTCGGAGGCGAGGCGCAATAGGCCGGTGGCGGCATGAGCATTTTGGTCCAGAAGATCGCGGAACGCCCTCGCCGGTATGCACAGAACGCTCGCGCCCTGTTCCGCGGCCACCACCGTGTCGGTCCACCCGGTACCCGCGATCGCGCCCAGGGCTCCGATGGTCTGACCGGCGTCGACCGACTTTTTGGCGATGCCGTCATCGGTCTCGATGAGGATGGTCGCGGAGCCTTGTACGATCAGCAGAAACTCATCGCTCGGCATCCCTTGGGTGCAGACGAGCTCACCCGCGGCATATTCGCGGGACGCGGAGTCGCGGGAAAGGTCCGCGACCACTTCGAGCGGCAGGTGTTCGAACAGCGGGCATGAGCCGAGCTGGCCCATCCGGGCCAACAGAATCGGGTCGTCGTTTTCGGGGCCCGTCACATCGAGATCGGGCGCCAGGGCGCGCGCGAGCCGCCGCGCCAGGGGTTCCCAGGACGTCGCGATTTCCAACAGCGCTAGGCGCAAGGGAATCGCGTCATCCGTTGCGTCCTGCACGTCCGCGGTGTTCTCGATCGCGTCCACGAGGTCGGCGTGCAGATGCTCTCCGAATTTCAGGACCGCCGAAGCGGCCGGCGGCGATGCGGCGAGCATGCGCCCAATGGCATGGGATTCCTGGGCGCTTTCGAGCGCCGCAAGATGCGCCGCGACCCGCGCCGCAAGACGATCCTGTCTTCGGTCCAAGCTGAGGATCAAGAGTCTGGCGAGGGGCTCGGGCTCGCCCTTCACGCGCGTCAACGCGGCGCGAACCCGACCGAGACGAACCAGGCTCCGGGTGATGTCCCTTGCTCTTCGGATGAGCGCCCCATCGCTTCCCAGTAGCGACCGACATACGTCGTCGTGATCGGATCCGTCGATCGAATAGAACGTTTGCAGCATGGTCACGCGCGCCTGAACCGAGGGCTCGCGAAGCGCCTCCGAGAGGGCGGTTCCCGCCTCCAGGAAAGGCGACAACATAGTTTCAATCTCTTTGCGGTATCCGTCGGTCCGCATCCGGCGATCGTCGATCCCCGCTTCCGCCGGATCGAGCGCATTCTGATCGTCCATGCCCAGCTCCGCGAGGACGCCAGCGTGATCGGCTTCGCTAACGTTGAGCTGCTGTCGCACGGAGCGCAGCACGTTCCGCGCCGCCGCGCTCTGCGTGTGGCCGGATGCCAGCGCGTCGCGCAATGTTTCTCGGTACGCGGTGCGGCCCTGGCTCGCCGTGACCTCGGGCAACACGCGCCCGAGAGCGTAGACCTCGTCCGTGCGCAGGTGGTTCAGGGAACGACCATGGAACAACTTCGGCGTGTTCAGCCGAAGCTGCACCAGCTGGCGTCGCAGGCTGCCCTCGATGCTCTCTCGTTCATACTCGTCGGCCGTGCGCGTGAATCGCGTGATCAGCCACGCGGTCGACACCAAGACGAACAGAGCGTCGATGATGGCGCGGCAAGCTGGGGGCATGAGCGCGATGTTCGGTCGCCCGCCGAATCCGTAGAACAGATTGAAGGTCGCGAAGGTGAACACCGCGAACACTCGATGGCGCAGCTCGGTGACCGGTAGCGGGCGTCCCGCGTGTTCGCTCCACAGAAAGTAGGCGCGTTCCAGCAGGCGCCCCAGTGCGTAGGCGCCCAGGATGAAGATCGCCAGGGTGGTGGGCGCCGCCAGCAGCTTCGGAACAGGAACGGGATGGCCCGAGATGAACCAACCCGGCGCCAGGAGGGTCGCCCTCTGACTCTCTTCGTGCGTCCAGGCTCCCGAAAAATAATACTCCCAATTGCCAGCGTAGAGCCGGTAGTACGAATAGAAGCCGAGGACCAACCCGGAATATCCGTAATAGAAGAACCTGCGCCCCGTGGTATGCAGGTCTTTCCAGTAGTGACGTTCGAGGTCGGCATCCGGACAGGAAGTTCGGCAGCCCACGCAAGTGGAGTGTTCTTTGCCCTCGGCGTCGACGCTGCGGCAGGCGGCCTGAGTCAGCGTTGGTCCCGAGCTGGCGGGGCCCGCGGTCGGTGCTACGTGCGCCTTGCTCTCGAAAAGACCGCGCGGTTCCGTGTAGAACTTTTGAACGGGAGAAATCGGACACAAGTAGTGGCACCAGGTCTTGCCTCCGAACAAGAACCCGACGGTCATCGCGATCGCGATGACGCTCAGGAAGAAGACGGCCAGCGACGTTCGATCGGAATTGATGAACAGCAGCCGGGACGAAAGTCCGAGCCATAGCAGGCCGAACTGAACGAACCAAAAGTATTTCGCGAGGAAGGTGCCCGCCTTTACCAGCCTCACACGCGATTCGATCCTGCCGGAGCGGGGATCGGTGAATTTCTCCCGGCGCTGAATACCGAGCCGGCGCGGAATCTGCGCGAGCGCCGAGAGCGGGCAGATCCGCCGCCACGCCTCGTGTCCGAACACCAACAGGAACAGAGGAACAAGCGGCAGGGCCATGGTCCAAAAGAGCCGGTTTCCCATCGCGTAGGGACGTTGGATTAAGCAGCGACCCTGGACGGTGGGGCAACGCGGATCGCAAGTACCGGCCGGAAGATTGAACCAGTCCACGGTGTCCGCCGCGGTCGCCAGGGGACACCGGTAGCGATCGCCGGCCATGGGCGCGGACGCCGCCCTATTCAGCCGAAACGGGCTAGAGGTGGCGTTCGGGTCGGTCAGGCGTGACGTGAACGGATCGAAAAGCAGAGAAGCAATGATGAGCAGCCAGCCGGCGACCAACGCCCAACGTATGACTCGGATGACGCGTTCGGAGATTCGGCCGAACATCCCCGGCGCCTACGCTTCCACCGTGACCCGGTCCAAGGGCCGCGCGGTGCAGGGAAGGATGAATCCGGCCGAGCGATCCTCGGAATCCAGACCGTCGTCACAGTCCATGCTGACGTTTCCCGAAACCTTGCGAGTCTTGCAGGTTCCGCACACGCCCGCTCGGCAGGAGCTCGGAATCGACAACCCCAGCGCTTCCGCTGCCTCCAAGATCGTTTCCTTTTTGCACGCCCGCGCCTCCTGGCCAGAGCTGCGAAACACGACCGCGCCGGCATCGCCGGTCATCGGGGATTGCGAAGCACGCGGGGCGGGCGATGGGGGCGGCTCGGGGGAGGTTCGGCCGGTATTCGCGGGTCGAGGCAGGACGCCGAGGAATCGGAACGAGGGCGGTCGAGGGTGCGCGGAAACGCCCGCCGCGGGTTCCGCGGGTTCCGGGCGTACGTCGGCGACGACTCCGGGGAATCTCGTCGACCTAGCGATACTCGGTCCCCCGAAACTTTCGGAGTGAAAGTTTTCGAGGGGAAAGTCGCCCGCGACGAGAGCCTGTCGAACGGCCTCCATGAAGGGTGTGGGGCCGCACAAAAACACCGTGCGATCGCGAAAATCCGGAATGGCATCCTCGATCAGGGAAAGCGTGATGCGTCCTCGGAGGCCCGACCAGTCCGGCGGTTCCGCCTCCGTCAACGTGAAGAACGTCCGAAATCCCGTGTGCCGACGCGAGATGAGTCGAAGCTCGTCGCCAAACACGAGATCCCCCGCGGTGCGCGCGCTGTGCAAGAAGACGACGTCGCGCTGATCGGCGCGGTCGTGAAGATATCGGGACATGGACATCACGGGCGTGATGCCGCTTCCCCCGGAGATGAACAGCAGCTTGTCGGGCGTCAGTCGAGAACCGCCTGACTCGCCGTGTGCGCCAGACCCACCAATCTCGCGACCGAACTTGCCGGCAGGCCCGGTGATTGTGACTTCGTCGCCGACGCCGAAGTGATCGTGCAGCCAGTTGGACACACGACCACCCGGCACGCGCTTGACGGTGATTTCGATGATTTCGGGACGCGATGGCGAGGACGCGATGGTGTAGGAACGCTTGAAGCGGTCGCCGTCTATGGTGACGTCCAGGGTTAGGAACTGGCCAGGACGGTGCGTGAATCGATTCGAGGCGGGCGCCGCGAGTCGAAACGTCTTCACATCCGACGTCTCTGCGACGACCTGTACACAACGCACACTGATGCGGCCCTGGCCGTTCGCGGGCCGCGCTTCGGTGGCGACGGCGGGAGTCGCGGCAACGGGTTCCGGGGACGACGGCCGCAAACGCTCGTCCGGGACCAACAGGAACTCGGTGGCCAGGACGGAGAAGATGAGCAGCGCCTCTCGCTGTTCGCGGCGCATCGTGGCGGCGCCCAGGATGCCACCGGAGGCGCGGGCGACAGCCTCGGCCAGGCGCACCAGATCATCCCGGATCTGCCCGGCCTCCGCGAAGGTGACGACTTTCCGCAGGCTGCGCAGGCCCGATTGCACCGCGTCGAGATCTCGATTCAGGCCCGACAGGGCGGACGCGTTCCATGCATCGGAATTTCTTACGCGGGCGCGATGGAGATTCTCTCGGGCCCAGCGACTCTGACACCACCCGCCCTGATCCAGCATGCAGAGGAAGGCCTGAATCTCGCGTTCGGAGATCACCCGACCCCGGCCAGCGATCCAGAGCAACAGATGGAGCGGCAATTCCTCGACAGCGGAATCCCCAACCGCCCCAGCCATCTGCCTGGGTGCATCTCCCAAGTGCGCTCCAGTTGCCAACATTGCAGTCTCGACCACTATTGACTGGCTTCTTTTGCATCCCTTGTGCCCGCAGGAATAGCAGTGAAATCAATATCTTACTTGTCCGACGCGTCCTAGTCATAGGGGACGGTCGCGGGGCGCCCCGCCAGACCGGACTCTGACGTCCAATCCGGGACGAGTCAGGGCCGATCGCAACAAGACGAACAGGGGGGGGATTCGTCGCCGGTCTGGACCCTGCGGACGGTACCCGCCTGGAATGTGAAGACCTCGTACCCGGCGATCTGGCAGCCGCTCTCCGACGCTACATTCGACCAGCTAACCAGGATGCCGAGCTCGCGCTTCGCAAGGCGGACGAAATCAGTCGCCCGGCGCAAGTCCCGCTGGTCGCCAAAGAGTCCCACCGCCAACGGGGCCACCGCGCGCCAGGCGGACTCATGCTTCGTGACCAGAAACGTGTAACTGACGGGCCAATAGTCGGCCGAGCTTTGCAGACTGGCGCAGGTATGTCCGTCGAGTGCCTGCCACCATCCGACCTGTACGATGGCCTCCGGATCGCCGTCGTGGTCCAGATCGGGTCCGCAGACGAGGCGCACCTCCCGGTGGCATGAGTCCGGCAGCCCATATCCGCCTTCCCAGTGCAGTCCGTTGGCTTGCGCCGCCAACAGGTCGGCGAGGCGGGAATCCGTCAAGGTTCCGTCATCAAAGGCGTCCGGGCACGAGAAACGCACCGCCTTGGGTTTTGCCGCGCGTTTGCCAGTCGTCACCGAGGCCGGCCGGCCATTTGTCTTGGCCGGCTCCGATGACGGATGGCCCTGAGCGGCGGCCGAATGCCCGAGCACGAGGCTCAGCACCGCCACTGCCACGAGATACCCCGACGAGACTCGGCGACTGGCGCTTCCTCGGTTGGACATGGCGTTTCCAGGTCGAGGTTACACCAGCGGGCCCAGCCGGTGCTTTGTCCGGCGGGCCGGTGGCGATCGGCTAGATCTTCTCGAACCTGAACTTCGGGGGGTTGATCCCGCACTCGCCGCCGCCAGCGACGACGCCTCCGGTTGCGTCGACCACGAACTTGGCCTTCGTGGTCGATGAGATCACGAGCGGGGCTCCCAGCTTGATTCCTTTGCCATCGCCCGCCGCGAGCGGGTGCTCGAAGGCGCGATTGCCCGTGCTCGCGCTGGCGTCGGTGGTCATGAACATGAACAAGGTGTCATCGCCGACGCCGGCGCTCGTTCCGTCTCCCGTGCAGGTGATGGCATTCCCGTCCAGATCGGTGGCGAGGCCGCCGTCTCCACCGGCCCTGCAGACCTCTCCACTGTATTCCGTTCCAGCAATGCAGGACGTGTCCGTCGTCTTCGGCGTGTGTTTGATGACGTCGGACATTTTGATGATGACGCATTCGTAGGTGCCATCCGACAGGTCCCCACCCCCGAGTGCCGGGCCCGTGAGGATATCCACGTAGTCCGGGGTGTCCTTCAGGAAGACGTTGATGGGATTCGTGCACTGAGGGCTGGTGGACGCCCAGACACCATAGATCTTCATCTTGAGCGAAGCGGGATCGCCGCCGCCTGCCTTCTGGTCCGCGAAAGCGTTCGAGGCGAGAAGAGTGAGAGCCAGTAAGACCGAGGAGTTCTTCATGGGATTGTGCCTTTCCGCGAAGATCAAACGACCATCAGTTTCCGGAGCCCACGATGGTGAACTTGGCGGGGGCGTCGGGGGTCGCGGGCGCGGCGGGAGCTGCAGGGGCGGCAGTCGGATTCGTTCCGCATCCGTGCAGAGCGGTCATCGTGGTGACGATCGAGAACGCGGCCAGGAGCAAAAGTCCGGTGGTCTTCTTCATCTCGTTGTCCTTTGTTTTTGCTGGAAAGTCTGGGTTGAGTGACGCTTGCCAGCCGGTCTATCGGTCGCGGGGCAGGTGAGCTTGAGACAGCCTCGACGGCACTCTCACGACACTCACCGGGGCTTGCCGCTGCAGCCTCAAACGGGCTGGGAGGGGCCTGCAGCCTCAAACGGGCTTGGGAGTGGTACACTCAGCCCCGGCTCGGGCTCTGCGCCCGGGCTGATGCTCCCCACTTCGGGGCGCTAACAAAGGAAAAGGTAGATGCAAAAAGGTACCGTCAAGTTCTTCAACACGGCTAAGGGTTTTGGTTTCATCACACCTGAAAGTGGCGGCAAGGACGTATTTGTCCACGCCAACGACACGGGTGGCGCCGTTCTCCACGAGGGCGCCAAGGTCGAATTCGACGTCGTCGAAGGAAAGAAGGGCCCCCAGGCCAGCGGCGTGAAGGTCGTTTGATCCGGTAGCTGAAAGACGCGTCGGTGTGACGGTCGGAAGGCTATTTCCGGTCCCCCGGAGGAAGGTCGGATGACCGTTCCCCTTCGAGTCTTTTTGGTGTCGCTCGTCGTCTGGATCGCTGTCGCCGACGCTCCGGCGCTCGCTCAGCCACCCGACTCAGCCGCTTCGCCAAGCCCTTATGCGCCAACGGCGCCGACGAATCTGCCACCCCTGCCGGCTGCACCGCCGGGTTTTGCGCGGGCGGTTTTCCCGCCGGAGCCTTCGAGGGTCCTTGCGTACGAGGCTCAAGAAAAGAGCCTGGTGGCAGCTCTGGCCTGGGAGCTAATTCCCGGCGCCGGAAGCTTGTACGCTGACGACGCGCAGGGCGCGATCTTGACCTGGGCCCTGATCGTGGGCGGGGCGGGCGCGATGATCTGGGCCATCAGTCAATTTCCCCCTGTCGACTCAGGCGATCCGGCGGACAACAACCGGCACCCGAGCCCTCTCGTTCTTCCGATGTTGTTCGGAGGGATGGCGGTGACGACGTTCGGGCGGGTGTGGGGCTTCGTGAACGCCTACGGCGCCACCGAGCGGTACAACGCCGTTCTGCTCAAGCGGCTGGGGCTGGGGTCGAATGTGGCGTGGTCGGCTTTTCCCTTCGTCACGGCGGCCGGGCCGAACGCTGGACTCGCGGTGGGCGGTCGTTTCTAAAGGAGCCGGCCCAGCGGAGGAGCGCTGATCGTTATTCAGGGTCCTCGGTCTGCGCCGCCCGCCAGAGATCCAGGTATTTTTCGCGAACGAACGGATCCAGCCCGCCCGCGAAATCGGAAGTGAGCTTCGCGGCTCGGACCAGCTCCAAAACGTCGGCGAGATCTTTCAATCGATGGGGTGCGGTCATTCCCGAGGCGAGCTTGAGCTCGACCAACTCGGGAGCGTCAGAATTTTGAATCGGGTTCCCTTGATGGCGGCATCGGCGGGTTCGGGAAACACGACGGGCTTTGGTCGACCATCCCCGGGGAATTCCCCGGCGATCAAGATGTCGATTGTGACCCCGTTTTCGGTATCTCACATGCCATTGCTGCCGGGGAATTTCTCCACGTACCCGTGGCCCAGGTGCGCCTGCTTGAACCGAGCGAGGCCCTCGCGCGTGACCAGCAGGTCGACGCCGGTCGTCATTCGTTCGTAGCCGTGGGCGGCAAGGGCCATCGCCCCGGCGATCGCGTACTGTGGATGCCGTTGGCGTCAAGCCGCCGGGCAAGGGCGACGGTCGCCTGATAGACCTTGCCTTCTTTCATGAAGAACCGTTCGGCGTCTCGGAGCGCGGTTTCGAATCGATCCTCGAACCGAGGCGGCGATCGCCGATCTCGCCCGCGCGATCGACGCGACCAAAGCGCCCTGGGTGATCATCGGCGGGATCGCGGTCATAGCTCATGGTGTTCGTCGCATGACCGCCGATGTGGGGCAGGGCCGTCGTCGTCGGATCTGCTCCCCGAGTGCGATCAGGTTCTCGCCGACGTTGATGACCACCATTCCTGAGCCGCAGGCGACCAGTCAGAAGGCAAGGCCCGCCGCGCTGTCGGTGGCGATGGTGGCGCCGATGCGGGCGACGCTGGCCGGATCATCTAATAGCAACCCGAATTCTCGGTTGTCATCGAGAGACGCCCGCGTGAAATTCATCGATCCGACGTACGCCCGAAGGCGGTCGACGACCATCGCCTTCGCGTGAACGACGGGCCTCGCCAGCACGCGCACGGTCGCTCCGGCCACGACCAGTCTGCCGAGGGCCGCCGTCGTCGCTGGCGACCGATTCGCCGCGGGGGCGACGACACTGACCTCGATGCCGCTCGTGCGTGCGGCGATCAGACGGTCGACCAGATCGGTGTCCGAGAGCTCCTCGATCTCGATCTGAATCGACGCGGTGGCGGCATCGATGGTGGCGCAAAGACGTGAACGCGCATCGACCGGAGACACCAGCAACCGGGCTCCGACCGGTGGCGGACCCGGATCGTCACCGATGGCATCCGCGTTCCAGACCCTTTCGGCCCAAACGACGTCCCCCGAGTCCCGATCGATGGCGACATATTCGCGATTGCTTCCGAGGCCCGCCCCGGTGAGGTTCAGCGTCATTATGAAGGCGGCGGTGTCATCGAGTGCAATCAACTTGGCATGCACCAAACCGACCGATCTGGCGGTCCAGCGGACATCGATTCCGGCCGCGGCGAGCGCGGCGAACGCGGGCTGATTCGCGCCCGGATCTCCATAGGGCGCCGGCTCCAGCAGGACGCGAACCTCGGCGCCCGCAGCTTGCGCCGCCAGCAGCGCGGATACGGCATCGGGGGCGGTCAGCATGTACATCTCGACCAGAACCCGGCGCCGGGCCCCCCGAATCGCATCAAGAATCGAATCGGCCTTGTCGTCGGGTACCACCATCACGTTCACCGGACCCACGCTTCGTGCGGAGCGTCCCAAGATGGTCGCCTGGGAGGACGGCACCGGACCACACCCGGCCAGACCCAAGCCACTGACGATGAGGGCGCGAAGAAGACGTAGACGGCTCTGCATTCGTGCTTATCCTTGATGACGGCCCGCAAGTTGCGCTGCGCCCCGGGGCATTTCGTTTCGCGCCGGGTACGTGGAAATTGGATGTGTGATTGGATGAATGTGGGGAGTCGTTCCTTGTGGCTTTGCGCGCGTGCGCTACGATTCACGTGAGGTGGAAAACACATGCTCAGTCCCGAGCTAGAAAGCGCCATCCGGCGGGCACTTGACGACGCCACCCAGCGAGGCCACGAGTTTTCATCCCTGGAGCATCTGCTGCTCGCGCTGGTGAACGACGAGAAGACGGCGGAGGTCATCAAGCATTGCGGCGGCTCGGCCAAGCGCCTGGAAAAGAAACTTGAGGATTACCTGGCCTCTTCAGTGACGGCGCTTCCGGAGGACGAGCGGGATCGGGCGCAGCCCACTTTGGGTTTCGCGCGCGTGGTGCAGCGCGCGGTGAACCATGTGCTGGGCGCGGGTAAGAACGAGGCCACGGGAGCCAACGTGCTCGTGGCGATGTTCGGGGAGAACGATTCTCACGCCGTTGCCTTTCTGAAGGAAGAGGGCATCAGTCGGCTGGACGTGGTCAGCTACATTTCGCACGGGGTGTCCAAGCTGTTGCCCGCGAAGTTGACGCAGAGTCCGTCGACCGACGACACCGCCGACGCGAGGGAGGCTGGCGAGGAGCCGCCCGTCGATCCGCTGGCGGCGTACGCCGTCAATCTGAATGAACGCGCGCGGGCCGGTGACATCGACCCGTTGGTGGGCCGCGCCCCTCAATTGGAACGCGCGCTGCACGTTCTGGCCCGGCGCCGCAAGAACAACCCGTTGTTCATCGGGGACGCCGGTGTCGGCAAGACGGCCATCGTCGAGGGTCTGGCCCGTCGGATCGAACTTGGCGAGGCCCCCGATGCGTTGAAGGGCGCCGTTATCTATGCCCTCGACATGGGGGCGCTCGTCGCCGGAACGCGGTATCGGGGGGATTTCGAGGAACGCTTCAAGGGTGTGTTGCGCGCGCTCGAACAAAAGGAAAACGCAATCGTCTTCATCGACGAGCTGCACACGATCGTGGGCGCGGGTGCCGCGTCCGGCGGCGCCATGGACGCGTCCAACCTAATCAAGCCCGCGTTGGCCGCGGGGCGGCTGCGCGTGATCGGTACGACCACCCACAAGGAATATCGCAGCTACGTCGAGAAGGACCGCGCGCTCGCGCGGCGTTTTCAACCCATCGACGTCGAGGAGCCCACCGTCGAGGAGACTGTTCGCATTCTGCAGGGACTACAGCCGCGCTACGAGGAGTTCCACAAGGTCGCGTACACGAAACAGGCCATCCGGGCCGCTGCGGATTTGGCGTCGCGGTACCTGCACGATCGCCGGTTGCCCGACAAGGCCATCGACCTGATCGACGAGGCGGGTGCGGCGCGGAAGCTGAAGGGCTCCGGCGCAAAAGGGGGCGGCAAAAAAGGTGACAAGCAAGGCGATGTCAACGGTACCGCAAAAGGCGGCGATGCTTCGGACGGCGTGGTCGGCCAGGGCAAGCGACGCCTGGTACGCGCGTCGGACATAGAGACGGTCGTGGCGCGGATCGCGCGTATTCCGCCCAAGCGAGTGGCGGCGGATGATCGCGACCGGCTGCGGGATCTGGAATCGGCCTTGAAGGCGAAGATATTTGGGCAGGATCGCGCGGTCGAACGTTTGGCTCAGGCCATCAAGATGAACCGCGCCGGGCTGGGAGCGCCAACGCGGCCGATTGGAAGCTTCGTGTTCGCGGGTCCCACCGGCGTGGGCAAGACCGAGCTGGCCAAGCAGCTGGCCGAGGTGATGGGCATCGGATTCACGCGATTCGACATGTCCGAGTACATGGAGAGACATACGGTTTCCCGCTTGATCGGGGCGCCTCCTGGATATGTCGGCTTCGACCAGGGGGGGCTGCTCACCGACGCCATTCATCAGACACCGCATGCGGTCCTGTTGCTGGATGAGATTGAGAAGGCCCACCCGGATTTGTTCAATCTGTTGTTGCAGGTCATGGATCACGGGGCGCTCACCGACAACAACGGGCGAAAATCCGACTTCCGCAACGTCGTATTGATCATGACCAGCAATGTTGGCGCGCGGGATCTGTCGCGGCGCATGCCCGGCTTTGGCAACCAGAGCGACCCGCGCCTCGGCGACACGGACGAAGCATTCAAGCGGGCCTTCTCGCCCGAGTTTCGCAATCGCCTGGACGCCAAGATTGACTTCGCGCCGCTCGACGAGAAGGTCATGGTGCAGATCGTCGACAAGTTCATCGGCGAGCTCGGGGCGCAGCTTGGCGAGCGTAAGGTGTCGGTCGTCGTGGGTGAAGCCGCGCGGTCGTACCTGGCAAAAAAAGGCTACGATCCCATGAACGGCGCTCGTCCGCTTGGACGGGTGATTCAGGACGAGGTCAAGCGTCCGCTCACCGACGAGCTGCTGTTTGGCGTCCTGGCAGGGGGGGGCACGGTACATGTCGACTACGACGCAGTCGCCGAGAAGCTGACCTTCGCGTACGAACGGGCGGGCGTGGCCACCAAGGTCGAAGCCTGATTCAGTCGTCGCGCGCGCTGGGCTCCGCCGCATCATCGCTTGCTGACCGGAACGGCGATTCCATAGCCAGTGTGGCGGCCTGTTCGCGCACCGCCTCTGCCTCGGCGTCGATGAATTGGGAAATCGCCGTGGCAAGGCCCGGGTGACGGATGAGGTGGGCGCTGTGGGTGAAGGCCGGCACCAGGCCCCGTTTTAGTTTGTGTTCGCCCTGTGCCCCCGCCTCGAAGAGCGTGCAACCGCGCGCGATGGCCCGCTCGATGAGGCGGTGATAGCAAAGCTCGAAATGCAGCATTTGGTACTCCGCGCGACAGCCCCAGTACCGGCCGTAGACGTGGCGTCCCTTCTCGAAGTTGAACGTTCCCGCGACCGGAAAGTCGCCCAGATATGCGAGGGTCGACACGACGCGATGGGCATAGGTCGCACGGATCTCGTCGAAGAACGCGGGCGTCAGGTACTCGATACCGCCGTGTTTCGCCGCATTCGCCGAATAAAGATCCCGCAAGGCCTCCCAATCGACGTCGTCCATTTCGGTGCCGGTCAACGTCTTGAAGGTAAGACCGTGGGCTGCGGCGACGTGTCTTTCCCGACGCACCTGCTTGCGATGTCGGGACTTGAAGGCGCTCAAGTAGTCGTCGAAGTCGCGGTATGGCGGGTCCGTCCGGTTGTGCCAGTGGAACTGCAAGCTCAAACGCGACAGCAATCCGTGTCGGGCCAATGGGACCGTCTCGGCTTCCGTGCAGAACAGGACATGGATCGAGGACGCGTGCTCGGCTGCGGCCGCGTCGCGCATGCCTTCTATCAACTGATCGGTGATCTTGTCAGGATCGCTGGCGTCCGGGGCGACCAACAGACGCCGCCCGGTGGCGGGCGTGAACGGGATCGCCGCGACCATCTTCGGATAGTAGGAAATTCCGCCGCGGTGGGCGGCATTGGCCCATGACCAGTCGAAGATGAACTCGCCGTAGCTGTTGTTCTTCAGGTAGAGCGGTACCGCTCCGACCAGGCGCGCGTCGTCGTCGCGAACCAGCACGAAACGAGGCACGATGCCGGCGCGCTTCCCCACGCTCCCGGATGTTTCGAGCGCCAAGAGAAAGGCGTGCTCGATGAAGGGGTCATCTGCGCCGCAAAGCCTGTTCCATTCCTCGACGGCGACGGAAGAAATCCGATCTGTGATCTCGGTCGCGATTCGCGAAGTCTAGTGCACGAAATCACGATGTGCGATTCGAGATCCCCAACGGCGCCGTCGGCCGCGCGCGCCCGCGCCGAAGATTGCCGTCCGCCCGCGCGTGGCATCTGATACTGTTTTGTGGAAGTCAGAAGGTGGCACGGGGATGCAGAGTTGGTTCAAAGCGCTCGTGGATCTGGGAAAGCGCCTCGGCTGGTGGGGCGCGGTTGCTCTGTCCCTGTTTCTGGCGATCGGCAGCGTCGCGTTCGCCACGCTCATCGTGGTTGGTTGGCCGGTCGACCAATTCAAGGGGCCATCGCCCCCGCCGTTCTGGGAGCGACGCCACCCGGTCATTCGTGCCCTCGGCCTTGGTGGAAAGAACATCGCGGGCGTTCTCGTCATGCTGCTCGGGTTCATCATGGCGCTTCCCGGGGTTCCCGGTCAGGGGCTGTTGTTGATGTTGATAGGCTTGACCCTGGTCAATTTTCCGGGCAAGCGACGCATAGAACGCAAATTGATTCGCAGGCCAGCCGTGTTTCGCGCGGTCAACGCCTTGCGGGCGCGATTTGGTCATCCGACGCTGGAACTGGACTGATCAGCCGAATTCGGGCGGGGCCGTCGCCCAGGCGGACGTGTTAACGTGTTTTTTTAAGGGGGGAGGTCGACGTAGCACATGCACCGAACGTTTTGCGGGATCTTGGTTTCGGCCGTGGCGACGATCGTCGCAGCTTGCAGCACGGGTGCCGCGACCTCCGACTCCAACGCCGGCGATGGTGGCGTCCTGTACCGCCTGGGCTCGGGAACGTACATAGTCAGCGTGGCCACGACCGGGTCCACGGGCGACCAATGCCAACTCAATTTCAAGACCGGCGACACCTTCTACCTGACGCTCGACAACGCCACGGGCATCGCTTCATTGGGGTCATCGCCCTCGGCTTGCACCGCCGATTACGGGTGCGGAACCATCGCCAACAACCAGGGTGTCCTGACCACCATGGTCCCCCCAGCTTCCGGCTGTTCGATGCGAAAGACGATCATGACTGCAATCACTCTCATTGAAGATCTGACGTTCACGATCGAGCTCACCGAGACCCAAACGGAACGCACCGGCTGCGCCGACAACACCGACTGCACATCCACCTTCACGCTGACGCTCGTGCGGCCCGACGCGGGAACCAATGCCGCCGACTGACGGACGGATGGACCGCTGGCCCGGACTCCTCGCCGCCGCTGGTGGCGCGCCCCGGGCGGTCGGGGGGTAGCGCGATGCCGACATCGGTCGGTCTGGCGCTCGTGCTACTGGCCGCCAACGTGGACGTCGAGGGCGGCGCGACCATCGAGCTCCGGCGGGGAAGCGCGCCGATCAGTCCCGTGGACCCGCCCCATGCCGCGACCGTATCGGTCGTGACACCGGAGGCGGGCGCTCTCCTCAGCGACTCCAACGGCCAACTCAAGCTGCGCTACTTCCCGGCGTTGACCGGCGCCCGACTGGATGGACAACACGGCGACAACAAACTGTACGTGTTGCACCAGGCCGACCTCACGGCCTTTCTTCATTCCGGCCGTCGCCTCTCCTGGATCCTGCGGGCGACCGGCGCTACGGGCGACACCGACTACACCGCCCTGGTGCAGTTGCTCGGGCGCACGCAAGTCCAGCTCCCCACGGTGACGGGATTCACCACGGCCACCGCGGTACTCGGCGCGAACGTCGCCCTGGACCGACTCTCCCGGGTCGAAACATCCTTGAACCTGTTGCACCGGGCTCCGCTCGGGCAATTGCGGGCCGATCCGCTTCGCTTCTACCCGGATTGCCCGCCCCCGGCCCCGCTGCCTGGCCCTTCTGGGACCCCACCCCCTGCCGCCGATGCCATGCCTCCCCCTCCCTCGCGAGCGCCGCCGCCGCCGATCTCGCGGAGTCCCCCTGCGCCGATTGCCGCCCCCAACACGGTCAGATTCCCGACCGAGAACACCGTGACCGTGACCCCGAATCTGATCCACGACTTGTCCGCCCGTGACACGGTCGACGCGCGCACGGGTCTCGGGTCCTTGTGGCTCTCCACCGGGCTGCAGTTGCTGAGCGTCGCGCCGCACGTCGGCTGGCGCCATCTGGTCACGCGCGACTCCAGCTTCCGGGCCGGGGTGGGGCTGGTCTACACCGATCTCGTGAGCCGGCCGCCCACCGCCTGCGGCGTAGCCGCCCAGGATTTACCGCAAACAACGCTGAGCCCGGTCGCGGACGCGGCTGTGAGCACGGTGTTCTACGAGCGCCACGACCTTTCATTGGCTGCCAACGTCAACACCGCGGCCACATGGTACTTCGATCCCGTGCTGGCCAGATCCCTTGCGATCGGCGGCGCCGGCGTCCAGATAGCAGCGATCTTTCCCCCGAAATTGAGCGTCAGACTCGATGTGTACTTCTCGACCAGCCTTCGGTCGCACCCCCTTGACGGCAACCCCGATGAAACCATCTTCACGTCGGTTCTTCCCATCCGCTACCAGGTATCGCCCGATGTCTATGTCGAGGTGGGCGGCCGTTGGTCGGATCGCGCGCCCCACCTCAAGGCCCAGGCATTCGAGTTCCACCGGCGCGAGATGTGGATCTACGCCACGGTCAGCGGCACCTTCGGCTCGGTGCGGACACCGCCGCCCGGGGGATTCTCGGGTGCGGCCCCTGGTGCGGCCCCTGCCGCGGTCCCTCCCCCTTCCAACCGCGTCACGGCCGATGAATTCGACGCCGCGTCGAGCAACGACTCCACGCTGGACGCCAGGGTCATTCAGGAACCCGAAGAGGTTCCGGCCGCCGCGCGACCTCGCGCGCCCATGACCCCGCGGTAGAACCTCGACGGCACCTCGTGCCCGACCAGCGTGGACGCCGGCAAGACACCTCGATCGCGTTCGCTGGCCGCCCTTGAGCCCCGGAGGCGGTGGTCACGTCGCCGGTTCAATTGGCGTCCTTGGGACGAACAGGACCAGGATCAGGCTTGGCCAGCTGGCGACGAACGCGACCGTGAAAAACAGCGGATGGCCGAGCGCCTCGTTGAGCGGTCCAGATATGGCGCCCGAGAATGTGCTGGCCAGTGCGACCACGGCCGTCGCGAACGCATAGTGCGAAGCGGAAAACGCCGCCCGAGAGCGCTGCATCAGGAACACGACGTGTGCCGCCGCGCCGATCCCAGCCGCGAACTGCTCCGCGACGATGATCGGAACGACGCCCGCGAAGGTTGGCTTCAGCACGGCCATTCCGATGTACATCGGGATGGCGAGATTCTGGAATAAGGTCATCGGGATCAGGCAGCGCACGAGACCAAGACGCGCTATCAACGCGCCGCCCGAGATTGAACCGACGATGAACGACACGGTCCCGACGCCGTTCAAGATGCCGCGGTGGCTGGTGTCGATGCCGATATCGCGCAACAGGGGCTTGGACATCGCGAACATCATGATGTCGCCGAGCTTGTAGAAAAGCATGAACGACAAAACCAGCGCGGCCTGTGGTTGCGCAAAGAAGGTCCGATAGGCGGCCCAGAAGACGGCTCGCGGCGGTTCGTCTCCAACCCCGGCCTTCGCCGTCGCCCGTGGGGCGGGGTGGGGCATGACCCTAGCGTTGAACGCCGCAACCAGGATCATGAGCACGCCGGCCGCGCCGAATCCCCAGAACCAGTTTGTCTGTCCGGCCAGGACCACCAGGCCCGATGCTCCCGCGATCATCGCCACGCGAAAGGCCGCTGTTCGTACACCCGAGAACAAGGCCTGTCGGTGCTTGTCGAGCGCCTGCAGGTAAAAGCCGTCGCAGGCTATGTCGTGGGTGGCGTGCACAACCGCCAGCGTCGCTACCATCACCCAGAACACCCTCAGGTTCCGGCTGGGGGCCACCGTCGCCACGGCGAACATCCCCAGTCCCAGCAGGAACTGCAACAAGACGACCCAGGTGCGTTTGCGCCCGAATACGTCGACCATCGGACTCCAGAGGAACTTGAAGGTGACCGATAGATGCAGCCACGACGTCGCGGCGATCTGGGTCTTGGACGCGCCTATCGCAGTCAGGTACTCCGTTCCCATCTGGTGCAAGAAGCTCCACGGTAAGCCCTCGCCGAAATACGTCGACGAGATCCACAGAAGCGCGCGGTTGTTCTTGGGCGGACCTTCGGCGCTCGGGACCAAGTCGGTTGCGACCGCGCCGGGATCGACCTGCGGGGAATCGGGCGGCATTGTGTTCTATGGTCGGGCGTCGGGGCACCGGTGGCCAGTTTTTTCGGAGTCGCCGCGTGGAGGCATCAATTGCACGTCGCTACGTCGGCGTGCCGCCCGCGTCGCGAATCGCGGCGCACGCGGCACACGGACAATTGCGGCGTAGATCGCGAAAATTGTAGATGCCGGTGTCATGGTTGTCGGACCAACCGATCTGAATGGCGTACTGGCCCATCAGGTCGATGCGTTTGGCGCGGACGGACTCCGGCACAGTCGTGGGATCGAGCAGCGGAGCGCCCGACATCTCCTCGATACAGGCGGCGCAGCGACAACTGAGACGCAGCAAGCGGGCCGGGTACGCGCTCTCGTGACCGTCCGGCCACTTGAACGTGATCTTGGAACGCAGGAGACCGACAATTTCATCCGGCATCGGCATGGCAAAGTCCTATCGATTCGAGGCGTGACGGCGCATCAGGTAACGCAACAACGGCGCCACGTGCAACGCCTGGATGAACCCACCGGCCTCGATCAGGGCCCCGAGCTCGGCGACCGGGATCAGGTGGATGCGCAGGTCCTCGCTGCTGTCCGGGCGCGGCCGATCGAGCAGGGACACCCCTTCCGCGAGGAACGTGTGCGTCAGGTTGTTCTGTAGCGCGGGATTGGCCGACAGCGTGAACAGGGGCGACCAGCGACCGCCGCCGTACCCTGTCTCCTCGGCCAGTTCCCGGCGGGCGGCCGTCTCCAGATCTTGCTCGCCCTCGTCGGTGGTCCCGCCCGGAATCTCGAAGTGCACCGCGCCAAGGCCATGCCGATACTGGCGCAGCAGGACCACCTCGTCGTTCGCCGTCACCGCGACGGCGTTGATCCAGGGCCGGTATTCGCTGACATAATATTCGGGGATCTCGGCGCCCGTGGGCAGCCGCACCCGCTCGCATCGTACGGTGAACCATTCCTTGCGGGTGACGTAGGAGCTGGACACGACCGCCCATGCTCGTGGATCGCCTTCGAACGAAGGCCACGGACCCCCGCCGCCCCTTGTTGTGTCGTCGCTCATCGGTGTCTCATCGCCATCTCATCAAGGTCGGCTCATGTTCTTGGTCAGGCGCGGCCAGCCCGTCACGCAGGCTCCGTCGCCAGGCGCCGTGCCCGCGCGAAGATCTCGTCCAACATTCCAGGCGTCAACCGTCCGGTGTTCGTGTTCTGGCGGCTCGGGTGGTACGAACCGAGCAGAATCGGCAGCGCAGTTCCAGGCCGGAAGACCGCGCCATGCCCGAAGGCCGGCTTAGGGCCACGCGGTGTCGTCGCCGCCACCTTCCCGGTCGGCGTCTTCCCCATCGATTCGTGCCGTGCGTCCTCCTCCCGCCGGTAGGCTAGGTATCCGTCCCACGCGATCCTCCCCAGCGCCACCACGACGGCGATGTGAGGCAACGCCGACAACTCCGCGCGCAGGTGCACCCGACAGCGGGCGATCTCTTTCGGGGTCGGCTTGTTGTCCGGCGGCGCGCAACGAACCACGGCCAGGATGTAAGCGTCCCGCAACGCCAGCCCGTCGTCGGCATGCCGTGACGTCGCAATATTCGCGAAGCCATTCGCGTGAAGCGCCCGCATCAGGAAATCACCGGAGCCGTCGCCCGTGAACACCCGCCCGGTGCGATTCGCGCCGTGGGCCGCCGGGGCCAAGCCGACAATCAACACGCGCCCTTGCGGATCCCCGAACCCCGGCACGGGCCGTCCCCAATACGCTTCATCCCGGTGAGCCGCCTTCTTGTCACGAGCAATCCGCTGGCAATAGGACCGCAGCCGCGGACACAGTACGCAGCGAATCACGTCCTCCCGGACGACGGCCAGAGTGGTATTGGGCGTCGCCGTGGATGCGGGTATGCGCGCGGACATCTTCGTGGCCGACGGCGAATGTCCCAACGCCGACGATGTCTCGCGCGCGCCAGTCATCATTGTGGTCGCAGCGATCGGACGATCAGGCCCAGTCCAGCGGCCATCATTCCGAGCATGATCAATGTCGCGATCAGGCTGGTTTGCTGGAAGTAGATGTCCATGTTCGCGATCACCCCGACAATGATGGCTCCGAAACCGACGATCGTCAGGACCCAGCCGAGGACCGACTTTCCGCTGAAGAACAAGACAGCCACGCCAATCAACATCGGCATCAAGGTGACCCCGAAGGCGCTGCCTCCGCCAGCCATGCGCCAGAACGACGTGTGGACCGTGACCCGACTGAGCAACAGATAGGCACCGACGCCCACCAGCCCCAGACCCACGAAAAACTGCCCCAGACCGCCCGACGTTCCACCGGCGCCCGACGGGGCGCGCCCCCCAAAGCTCGCGCCCGAATCGCTCACGCCTTGCCTCGCGCGATGGGGTAGCCGGCCTCCCGCCAGGCTCGGATCCCGCCGTCCATCGAAACCACGTTGCGGTAACCCATCTTGCCCAGGCTCTCGGCCGCGAGCGCCGATCGAAATCCGCCGCCGCAGTAAAGGACGATGTCGGCGCCCTGATCGGGAATCTCGGTCTCTATGTCGCGCTCGATGACGCCCCTGCCCAGGTGCCGCGCCCCCGCAGCGTGGTCGACGGCGAACTCCAGGTCCTCACGGACATCGATGAAATGGAACCGATCACCGCGGTCGAGACGTGCCTTGACCTCGGCCGCCGTGCATTCCCGGACCGCCCTCTTGGCCGCATCGACCAGAGCCAAGAATCCGGGACTGTGCTTCATGGGCAGTACACTACCAGACGTCGCCGGACCAGATGACTTCGCGTGCCGATGAAAACCCGGCCGTCGTGCGCGGTGTCGATTGACAGAGCCGCGGCGTCTCCATACGGTGATTCCTTATCGTGGCAGAAAAACGTGACTACTACGAAGTCCTGGGCGTCTCACGCGAAGTTGAAACCGTCGCGCTGAAGGCTGCGTACCGGCGATTGGCGATGCAGCATCACCCCGATCGCAACCCCGACAACCATGAGGCGGAGGCCAAGTTCAAGGAGGCCGCCGAGGCATATCAGATCCTGTCGGATCCCGAACGGCGCGCGCACTACGATCGCTTTGGACACGAAGGCCCGCAGATGGGTGGCGGGTTCAGCGACATGGGCGACGTCTTCAGCGCCTTCTCCGACATTTTTGGCGACATGTTCGGAGGCGGACGGGGAGGGGGACGCGGTCAGGCCCGCGGCGCCGATATCCAGACCGAGCTTTCAATCACGCTCGTAGAGGCGGCGTCCGGCGTGACGAAGGAAGTGAACCTGCGTCGCCGCGAGCCTTGTCCGACGTGTGACGGCAGTGGCGCGGCGCCGGGCACATCGCCCGAAACCTGCCGCCATTGCGGTGGGCGTGGACAGGTCATGCACGCGCAGGGGTTTCTGCGCATCGCGACGACTTGCCCGATCTGTCGCGGCGAGGGCAAGGTCATCCGCAAACGTTGTCCGACCTGCGACGGCAGCGGCGTCGGCCACAAGGACGAAAAACTGCAGGTGGGGGTTCCCGCGGGCGTCGAGGACGGAGCGACGTTGCGCCTGGTTGGCCGCGGCGAGGCGCCGCCCGAGGCTCGTCCGGGAAATCTGTACGTCGTCCTTCATGTCGAGGCGGATCCCCGCTTCGAGCGCGACGGCGCGGATCTTCACACCGAGGTTTCCGTCAGCTTTCCGCAGGCCGCGCTCGGCGATCGCGTCATGGTCCCCGTTTTGACCGCGGATCCCGCGACCGACGGCAAGGACACCTCGGCCGCTCCCCTCGACAAGGGAGAATCGGGGACGGGACCCGAGACCGAAATAGAAATCCCGGCAGGCACTCAGCCCGGTGCTCTGGTGATCCTGCGCGGACGCGGTCTGCCCCGGGTCGACGGCCGTGGAACAGGAAACTTGGTCGTGCACGTCAAGCTCGTCGTGCCGACGACGCTCAGCGCTGATGAAGAGGAACATCTGCGGGCTTATGCCGCCGCTGGCGGACAGCGTGTCAATCCTGAACGAAGTGGTTTCTTCAAGCGTAAGAAAAAGAAGTGATCCGCCCGCGCCGGTGCATGCTTGGGACGATGCGGGGTTTCGCGCAAGGGAGACTGACCTGGTCGTTGATGGCATGGGCGCTCGTCGCCGCGGTGTCCGTTGGCGCTGGGGGGTGCGGAGACGACTCGATAGCCTTGGAGGCTGACGCGGGCCCGGGGGGCATCGGGGGCGAAGTCGGACTTGCCGCCACGGGCGGCGCGCTTGAAACGGGCGGCGTCGCTGGAACGGGCGGCGCCGTTGGAACGGGCGGCGCCGCTGGAACGGGCGGTGCCGCTGGGATGGGCGGTGCCGCTGGAACGGGCGGTGCGGGTGGCTCGTTCGACAACTTCTTCACGGTCATCACGCTACCCGACACCCAGTACTACTCGTCGATGTATCCCGACATCTTTGAATCTCAGATGCGTTGGATCGTCGATCAGCGCGCGAGCCGGCGCGTCGCATTCGTCCTCCACGAAGGCGACATCGTCGACACGGACATCGCCCCTCAATGGCAGAACGCGTCGCGCAGCCTGCACAAATTGGATGGCATCGTTCCGTACGTCCTGGCGCAGGGAAATCATGACTATCTGACGATGGGGGGCATCGCCGATCGCAGCACGCTGATCAATCAGTACTTCTCCGTGGCGACGCTGGCCAAGAATCCGGGTTTTTTGGGTAGTTTCGAACCGGATCGTGTCGAAAACACGGCGCAGTTTCTGATGATGGGTGACAAGGCGTGGTTGGTGATCTCCTTGGAGTTTGGACCGCGGGACGCCGCCGTCGCCTGGGCCGACGGGGTTCTGAAGGCGCACCCGGACGTGCCGGCCATGGTCGTGACGCACGCCTATCTGTATTGGGATGGGACACGATACGATCACGTCGCCCATCCCACGGACCAAGCCTTTAGCCCGTACGCCTACGCGACGAACCCGGCCCCGGGATCAGTCAATGACGGTGAGGAAATGTGGAAGAAGGTGATTCGCGAAAACGAGAACGTCGAGTTCGTCGTTTCAGGCCACGTCTTCAACAGTTCAGGCGAGGCGGCAGCCCGGCTGACCAGCACCCATCCATCGGGCCGCGCCGTTCACCAGATCGTGGCGAACTACCAGGAGACGGCCTACGGGGGCGGCGGGTACCTGCGTCTGATGGAGTTTCACCCCGACGCGGGCGAGATTCGCGTGTCCACCTATTCGCCGTATCTGAATTTGTGGAAGCGGGACGACGCCAATCAGTTCACGCTCCCCTTGCCGTGACCCCGCGCGCATGGGCGCGCACAGCTAGAATTAGCGCGGTCGCGCGCTCTGCGGAAGGGCGGGAACCGGCCGCTTGTCGTCGTAAAGCCAGGAATACGCGAAGAACGACGCCAGTACGCGCTTCGTGTAGTTCCGGGTTTCGTCGTACGGGATGGTCTCCATGAACTCGTCCATCGCCAGTTGGCCCCGTTCGGACAACCATCGATCGACGGCCGCCTCGCCCGCGTTGTAACCGGCGATCGACAGCGGCGCCGCCTTGCCGAAATGTGTCCAGAGAAATCCCAGGAATCGGGATCCGTATTCCAGGTTTCTAGCGGGATCCATCAGCGTCTCCCGAGTCACGGGTGCGTTGTTCGAGAAACGCCGGGCCGTCTTGACCAACATTTGCGTCAGGCCGACCGCGTTCGCGAACGATTCTATGCGGGGCGAAAACGCGCTCTCCTCGCGAATGATGGCCAACTGCAGGGCTTCCGGGATCTGGTTGGCGCGCGCATTCTTGCTGACCAGCTCGGGAAATGCGCGCGGGTACGACAACCGCCATTTCATGGCACCTTGGCCCCGCGGATACGCCAGGCGGTAGCCGGTCAACGTGTAACGCGGGATGGAATGAGACGCGCTCCACGCGCCCGCGCGGTCCAGCAACACCGCCGCGATCCACAGCAGGTCTTCGTCCTCCTTGTGGGGGGCTCCGCCCGCGTGCTTGTCACCGGCGGTCCGTAAACCCAACCGTCCGAGCTCGCGTCGCGCATCGGCGCCCTGACCCATGCGCGCCAAGTCCACGGCCCGGCGAAATCCGGTCTCGCCGAAGAGTGCGCGGGGACCGAAGTGAAATGCCATGGGCTTGCCGCGATCTCGCAGCTCGCGAATCAGGGTTTCGCGCGCTTGTCGATCCTTGTCGCCGATGCGTGAAAACGCCAGAAGCGCGTAGACCGACAGCGGGTACTCGCGCACGGCGCGCAGATAGTACGCACGGGCGGCCTTCGGGTCCTTCTGGCGCTCGAGCACACGCCCCTTCCAGTACAGCGCCCGCCCCTCCGCGTACCAGATCTCCTCATGGGTGATGCGCCGTAGGTTTTCGTCCAGCCACTTGAGGGCATCCGGGTACCGCTCGGCGCGCCAAGCGGAGAAGGCCAGCCGCCACAGGGCCTCTCCTAGAAGATCGCCCTTGGGATACTTCTCCGTGAGCTCGGCCAACAACTTGTTCGCCGTGTTCTCGTCGCCGGCGTCGGAAGCCAACTCGGCCGCGCGCAATCGGGCATCGTCGGCGTAGCTGTGCGCCGCGTGCTCGGCCTCGACCCGCGCATAGCGATCGAGCGCTTTTTGCCGCTCGCCCGCCGCCGCCCAGGATCGCGCCCCCTGGTACAGCGCCTTGGCATGCAGATCCTCGTTGCCGGCCCGCTGGCACGCGATTTCGGCTTCGTCGAACAGTGGCGCCGCGCGTGGTCGTTGTCGCTGTTTCCACACCGACTGCCCTCTGTGGTAGCGCGCGCGGCATTCGAGGTCGGGATCCAAGCCCGGCGCCGCCAGTGCGTTGACGAAGGCCGCTTCGGATTCCGCATTTCGGTTGCGATCGAAGCCGACCATGCCGCGGGCGACCCACTCGGACGCGACGTGGGTTCGGACCAGCTTGGCCTCGAAGGGGGGCAGGGCGGTCGCGATGGCCTCCAACCGTTCGGCCGCCCGGTTGCCCCATTCGTCGGTTGGCGCCTGCGCCCATACCCGCCGGTACAGTGCCGTGATGTCCGCCAGATCGGCGTCTATCTCCAGCGCGCCGGTCTCGGCCGCCGCTTTTTCGATTGCCTCGGCCTGCTTGAACGTCACTTCCGGGCGGCGCGGTCCTTGTGGGAAGTGGGCACCGTATTCGGCCGCGGCCGTCGCGGCCGCCTTCCAGCGCCCGAGGCCGCGCAGGGCGTCCAGCCGGACCAATTGGGCGTCCGCTTCCGGAACGCTTCCCGACTCGACCTTGTCCGCCCAGTCGAGCGCCAACTGTAGCCGTCCCTGCCGCAACAAACAGCGGGTCGCGTGATAGGCGTGGTAAGGCGAAAGACGAGGATAGTCTCGATAGAGCGCCTGGAACGCCACCGCGGCGTCGGACCACTTGGCCTGATTGGCCTTGGCCAGGGCCGCCAGGAAACGTGCCGCCCTTCTTTCGTCCGAGCCGGGGGGCAGTCGAGCCACGCCTTTGGTGAACCCCGCCTCGGCGGTCGCCCACTGTTCCTGGTGAAAGTCGCCCGCGGCCTTGCGCAAGGCGGGGGCGACAAAAAACGGCTGTAACCAGCTGGAATCAAACGCCACGGCCTTCTGCCGCTGTTCGCCGTGGCGCGAGGGCGTTCTGGCCTTCGGGGTTGGAACTTGGCCGCCGCCGCCGGAATCGTCGTCGTCATCGTCGCTCTCCGAGGGGGACCCGAGCGCCACCCCCGACGAGACCACGCAAGACAGCGCCAGCAAGACGAGGGCGCGGAGCGATTGGTTCACCGCCCGAGAGTATGGACCGCGCCCGCGGTCGGCAACTTCTCGATCGTCCTTCCGTCTAAAGGGACATGTGGACGGACACGCGATTTCGTCCGCCCTGCTTCGAGCGATAGAGCGCGGAGTCGGCGGCCGCGACCAGGCCCGAGGCATCCTTGATGGCAGCGTCCGGCACGCCGGCCAACCCCACGCTGATGGTGATCGGGATGACCTTGCCGTCATAGCCGAACTGTCGGCCTTCGGTGGCGCGGCGCAGGCGCTCACCGATGACCTGTCCCTGGGCGAGGTCGGACCCCCGGCAGATGACGGCGAACTCCTCGCCACCATAGCGGGCGAACACATCCTCCGTGCGTAACGACATCATCATCAATGCCGCGAGATCCGTCAGCACGGCGTCACCCGCTTGGTGGCCATAGGAGTCGTTAATCTTCTTGAAGTGGTCGATGTCGAACATGACCAGCGCGAGGGGCGCGTTGTGCCGCACCGAGAACATGAACTCGCTTTCCAAGCGATCCGTGAAGTACTTCTTGTTGAAGGCCTTCGTAAGCCCGTCGCGCAGGGCCGATTCATACATCTGACGCTGGAACACCTCGTCCAGGTTGTCGTGGTACGTGAACTTCAGGATGGTCGTCGACCCGACTAGGATCTTGTCGCCATCGGCGAGCGGCTTGCTATCAACCCGGACGCCGTTACAAAAGGTTCCGTTCGTCGAGCCAAGGTCGCGAAGCAGGACCTCGTTTCCTTGAAGAACTATCTCGGCGTGCTCCCGGGAGATCCCGTCGTCGATCATGCGTATCTGAGCCTTGCCACCGCGCCCAATGATGGTGCGTTCCTGATCGACCTTGTACATCTCGCCCACCGCCGAGCCTGCCAACACCACGAGGTATGCCCGATCCCGCTTCTCCGCCTGCCCCACGGCGGGAGGTTCGAACATGCGCGTGCTCTCATCTACGACCATGGGGTCCCTGAATCGTAACACAGTGGGTTACGCGTGGATTATCGACCGCCGGCTGGACTTTCTGTAGGCGTGCCCACCACCCGACGGAGAAGCTGGGCTCCGAGGGCCCGAAGGACCCGGCCTCCCGCGGGACCAAGCAGGTTGTCCAAGGCCTGCTCGCCCTCGGCCAACAATGCGGGCACCCGCTCCACGATCCGCAGGGCCTGATCCGGATGGTCACCGTCGTCGCGATCGTCGGCGTGCTGAAACGCGACACCGAACCTTTGACCGAATCGTCCCAGCGCCGCGATTTCGGCGGGCGTTCCACCGGCGGCGGCCGCACCCAACTCGGCGGCGGCACGAAAGAGGGCGGCCGTTTTCTCGTCGTGCAGCCGCTCCAACTCCGGCAGGTCGCCGGGCGGCGGCTCGCCCAGATCACGCGCTTGTCCACGCACCATGCCGTTCACACCGGCACCGCGGGCCAAGGCCGCGACGGCTCGAACAAAGTCCTGGGGCCGTTCGGCGGTCGCCCCCGCTTCCGCCAGCCACTCGAAGGCCAGGGTTAGGAGCGCGTCGCCCGCCAGGATCGCGGCGGCCTCGCCGAAGACTTTGTGGTTGCTGGGCTTGCCACGCCGAAAGTCATCGTCGTCCATGGCGGGCAGATCGTCGTGAACCAGTGAATAGCAATGGACCAACTCGACGGATGCCGCGGCCAGGAGGACGACCCCGTCCGGGGCCGAAGATTCTGTCGTCGCGTCGGGCCGCCGATGACTTGCGACGGCTTCCGCGGCCGCCAGAGCGAGCAGGGGCCGCAGCCGTTTGCCCGGAGCCAAGAGCGAATACCGCATCGATTCCACCAAGCGTCCCGGGTCATCGCCCGGCGCGCATGCGGGCAGACGCGTGGCGAGAATTGTCTCGACCTCATGTTGCCTTGACCGGATCCAGTGCGCGAGCTCGAAAGACCGGTCGGCGGAACTATCAGTCTTCATCGCCCGCGGGGACGTCGAATGGAACGGTGCGTGGCCCGGCTGTCATTCCCTTGTCGCCCTGCTTGTCGCCTTGCCTGTCGTCTCTACCGCCTTGACCGCCAGGACCCGTATCGCCCGACGAGCCGCCCAACAACATTTCCACCTTGCGCTCCGCGGAATCCAGAATCGTCGCCCCGCGCCGACAAAGGCCAATTCCTTCCTCGAAGAACTTGAGACTGTCTTCCAGGGAAAGGTTGCCCCCTTCCAACTTTTCGACGACGCCCCGCAGACGGAGCAGGATTTCGTCAAACCGCTCGTTGGAAATCGGCTGCGCGGATTCCTTCTCGATCTTCTCGGAGGCCCCCATTGGCGTTGTTTCTACCACGCTTGTCCCATCAGGAAGTCAAGTTCAAGTTGCCGAGCAGGCCTGTCTCTGGCGCCACCTTCTCTATAGAATGTCGTTCGCCGTGGTCAAAGTGACAGTCGAAAATGGCAAGGGGGACGTCAACAGTCCATGGCGGGCGTATCTGCGCAAGCACGGGCTCAAGACCACCCAGCAGCGTGAGGCAATCGTCGATGCATTTTTGCGAACCTCCGGGCATGTCGCGTTGGAGGACCTGCTGGCCCGCGCGCGCCGCACGCATCCCGGCGTCGGGCTGGCCACTGTCTACCGGACCGTGAAGTTGTTGCAAGAAGCGGGATTGGCCGCCAGCCGCCAGTTCGAATCCGGTCACACTCTGTACGAGGTCGCGCAGGGACGGGCACATCACGACCATCTCATTTGCCGGCAGTGCGGCTACATCGTGGAATTCGAAAGCGACGAGATTGAACGCCTGCAATCGGCCGCCGCACGCAAGATGGGATTCAACGTTCTCAGTCACCGCCACGAGCTGTTCGGGCTATGCGAAAAATCCCAGGGCATACCCTCCGGCCGCTGCCCGGCCGAGGAAGCCGCCGAGCGGAAATAGATGAAGATGGTAGATCAGGCGCGTCAGTTGCCGTTCAGGCACTGCAACGCCAGCACGGTGACGTTGTCGGTTCCACCGGCCTGATTCGCCGCTTCAACCAGTTGGGACACGGCCTGCTCCAAATCGGGGGTCGCCTTCAGAACCTTGGCGATGGTTTCGTCCTCGATCATGCCGGACAGCCCATCGGAACAGAACACATACACGTCACCGTCCTGAATGTCCTGCGCATGGACGTCGACCTGCACCGTGTCGCGCATTCCCAGCGCCCGGGTGATGACGTTCTTGTGTGGGAACTTGCGCTGCTCCTCGTCGGACATGCCCGGCTTGGCGTCCTTGTAGTCCTCCAGCAGGGAATGGTCGCGCGTCATCTGCTGGATTTGGCCGCCGCGCAGGCGATAGCAACGCGAATCGCCGACGTGGGCGATGTACAGCTTGTCGCCCACGATCTGCCCGCCCACCAAGGTCGTCCCCATGCCCTTTAGCCGCAGGTCTTTCAGCGCCGCCTCGAAGATCCGCTGGTTGGCAAGCTTCACCCCCACGACCAGGCGATTTTCCACGTAGGAGAGATGGCGATCCATCTTGTATGGCCACGTCACATCGTCGTCGTCCTTGGTGCGCGCGAAGAATTCTTGAATCGATTCCGTGGCCATCTTCGAGGCGACCTCTCCGGATGCGTGTCCGCCCATTCCGTCAGCGACCAGGAACAGCTGATCCTCCTCCAACAACGAGAAATAGTCTTCGTTGTGGGTTCGCTTCATCCCGACGTCGGTCTTTGCGGCGTAGCGGATTCGCATGGGTCGGGAAATTCAGAGTACTGACCGTCGACCAGATGGTCAAATCAGCGCCCCGACTTCTCCGCTCGGGACGAAAAAACCGCTCGTCGCGGGCATCGGCCCTCAACGAATTGACACGGTCACCCGCGATCGGTAGGGTACTGCGCAAATGTCTAGTTCGGGGACGAGAACAAGGGCCGCGTTGCTCGCCATCGGCGACGAGCTGTTGCGGGGAGAAGTGGCGAACACCAACGCTGCGTTTCTGTCGGAACGCCTCTTCGAGATTGGTATCGAGATCGGCGAGCAATTGGTCGTTTCGGACGATCCGACTGCCATTCGCGGCGCATTGATCCGACTGCGTCCCAGTTACGACGTCGTGATCTGCACGGGGGGCCTCGGCCCCACGGAAGACGACCGAACGGTGGATGTGGTTTCGGACCTGTTGGGGGTGGACAGCCCCGCGCATGCGGCGTCGCTCGACGCGATGAAGCAGCGTTTTTCGACGCACGGCTTCGATATGACGCCGAACAACCTGCGCCAGGTGCGCATCCCGGCGGGGGGCGAGGCTCTGCCGAACAGCGCGGGCATCGCGCCTGGCTTCCGCATCTCGCTCGGCGGGGCGACCGCGTACTTCCTGCCCGGTGTCGCCCGTGAGATGGAGAAGATGTTCGTTTCCGAGGTGGCTCCGCGCCTGACGCGGTTGGTGGGGGAGTCAGGCATCGGGCGGCCCGCGGTACGGACCTGGCATATCTACGGAATGGGCGAATCGCACATCGATCATCGCCTGGCGGGCCTTTTGGCCAATGTCGAAAACACGACCCTGCATTTCCGTACATCCTCGCCCGAAAATCACGTCAAGGTCGTCGTTCGGGACAGCGATCCCGAACGCGCGCAGGCCACCTTGGAACGAATCGACCTCGAGCTGCGCAAGCGCATCGGCCCCGGAATCTATGGCGTCGATGATGAGACTTTTCCGGCGGCTCTGGGACGTGCGTTGACCGGCCACAGTGCCAAACTGGCCTTGGCCGAGTCTTGCACCGGGGGAATGGCGGGCGAGTTGGTTACGTCCGTGCCGGGTTCGAGCGCATACTTCGCCGGCGGCGTGACGGCCTACGCGGATGACATCAAACGCCAATTGTTGGGCGTCAAGGAAGAGATCCTCACGGATTTTGGCACCGTCAGCGAGCCCTGTGCTCGCGAAATGGCTGAATGCGTGCAGAAACTGTTCGGGTCGACGTTGGCGGTGGGCATCACCGGAATCGCGGGGCCCGGTGGCGCGACCAAGGACAAGCCGGTGGGCACCGTTTGCTTCGCGTGCGTGGGGCCGGGGACCACGAAAACGGCGACCAAGCTGTTCGCGGGCGGACGTGAACAGGTGCGGCGCGCGGCCGCCTATTTCGGACTGGATCTGGCGCGGCGGTACTTCGACAACCGTAAGCGGTGATTGCTTTGAAACGACTTTCAGGAGGACAAGAACATGGCGACGATCGAGAAGGGTGAGACCCGCGAGGGCAAGGCGGAGACGAAGTTGGCGGCGGTACCGGCCGTGACCGGCGCCATCGCGCCAATCGCGGCCGCGCGCGAGCGTGATCCACAGCGCGACAAGGCCATTGATCTCGCCGTATCGACGATCGAGAAGCAGTTCGGCAAGGGCAGCATCATGCGGCTTGGCGAGAACGCGGCCCCGCCCGAGGTGCGTGTGGTTCCCACCG